>JACNJZ010000052.1:0-7275 GCA_014382295.1 Candidatus Desulfobia pelagia
TATACGCCGCACAAGGAACCCCGCAGTTTGACGCAGAGATTCACAAAAAAGAGCGTTTCCGGATGGAAACTAAAGAACTCAGTAGACCTATGCAAAGACACAATGATAGAAATTCGGACGAATTGAGACCCCTGATAATTATCCCAGATTTTCAGCCCCAGGCGGATAGCTCTCTTTTAATTAAAATGGGCAATACCCATGTTCTGTGTGCTGTCACTGTTGAGGAAAAGGTTCCGCCTTTCCTAAAAGACAGTGGCCAGGGATGGATTACTGCGGAATATGGCATGCTGCCCTGTGCCACCGATAGCAGAGTGATGAGAGAGGTCTCAAAAGGACGGTCAGGTCGTACATATGAGATTCAACGCCTCATTGGTCGCTCTCTCCGGATGATGGTTGACTTAAAGACCCTGGGTGAGAGAACCATACGGGTGGATTGTGATGTTATTAATGCTGATGGGGGCACGAGAACGGCGTCTATCACCGGTGCGGCACTGGCTGTCCGCAATGCGCTGAAGGGCTTGGTCGAATCAGGAGTCCTTGGCCAGATGCCCCGGGTCATGGCATTGGCAGCAGTAAGCTGCGGTATCGTAGATGGTGTACCGCTGCTGGATCTTGACTATAAGGAGGATTCTACTGCCGAAGCGGATGCCAATTTTGTCATGACTGAAGATGGCCGCTGGATTGAAGTTCAGGCAACAGCCGAGGGGAGGCCCATGAGTCGCGATGAGTTTACCCAGCTGACAGACCTTGCCCAGAATGGGATCTATCAGCTTCTCGAACTCTGGAAGGATGAAGAGTGAGCAGTCCTTTTACCTTTCATTGTAAGTCCTCCCGATCCGCTGCCCGCTGCGGGGAAGTCAAGACACGGCATGGAGTGGTTCAGACACCGGTTTTCATGCCGGTGGGAACCCAGGCCACGGTAAAGGCGGTTACCCCTGAAAACCTTCTTGATCTGGGCGCTGAAATCATACTGGCCAACACCTACCATCTTTTTCTTCGTCCCGGCCATGAACTTGTTCGTGATATGGGCGGTCTTCACTCTTTCATGCACTGGGATAAGCCTATCTTGACAGACAGCGGCGGCTTCCAGATTTATTCATTAAAAGATCTGGCAACAATTTCCGAGGAAGGGGCGACATTTAAATCTCATCTTGACGGTTCACGTCATTTTTTGAGTCCGGAAATCGCTGTAGCTGTTCAGGAAGATCTGGGTGCAGATATCATTATGTGCTTGGATACCTGCATCCCCTACCCTGCTGACCAAAAAGAGGCCGAGGCGTCTACCAGGCTGACAGGGCGATGGGCAAAGAGGTCCAGGGACGCCCAGAAAGAGAAAGATCGCCTTCTTTTTGGAATCGTCCAGGGAGGAATGTTTCCGGATCTTCGAAGGCACGCTGTGGACGAGCTCCTTGAGATAGGGTTTGACGGATATGCCATGGGTGGTCTGAGTGTTGGGGAGCCCACCGAGCTTATGTACGATATGGCGGAACAGACAGCGGCACTGCTGCCGGATGAGTATCCGAAATATATGATGGGCGTTGGGCGGCCCGAAGACCTTGTGGAATGCGTCTACCGTGGAGTAGATATGTTCGACTGTGTCATGCCGACGAGAAATGCCAGAAATGGAATGCTTTTTACTTCGACGGGAAGACTTGTAATAAAAAACGCACAGTACTATAATGACCAAAGACCCGTGGATGAGAACTGCGATTGTTATACATGCCGAAACTATAGCAGGGCGTATCTCCGCCACCTCTATATGGCCCGCGAGATTATGGCATCACATCTTAACACCATTCATAATCTTCATTATTTTGTTTCTCTTATGAATCAAATGCGGCAGGCTATCCGGGAAGATCGTTTTGAAAAATTTCGTGAAGAATTTCATTATAAATTGAATAAATAAGGCTATCTTGAAAAATAATTTTCCAAGATGGCCATAAACCTTTTTACAGGAGTAGATTATGGTTGATATTGCCTATGCCGCCGATGCGGCGCAAGCGTCGGGAAACCCCTTGGCTGGTTTTATTCCGATGATCCTTATTTTTGTTGTTTTTTATTTTCTGCTTATCAGGCCCCAGCAGAAAAAGGCCAAAACGCAGCAGGAATTTTTAAGCAATTTAAAAAAGGGAGATGAAGTTGTCTCTGGCGGAGGTCTGCATGGCAAGATTACCGGGATAACGGATTCAGTTGTCACTCTTGAGATTGCGGACAATCTCAGGGTGAAAGTGTCCCGGCAGTATATTTTAAGTCCTGTTTCCAGTATGACAGCCGGCAGCAAAGATGCTTCCTGCAGCCCATCCGGCGGCTGAGGTATTGGAAAATAACTCGCCGTGCGTGAGTATCATTGATGTCACAAAACAATCTTGAAAATATCATAGATATTGCCCGGCTGCCAACATTGCCGGCAGTTGCAATGGAGGCCATCCGTCTCATGGATGGCGATGCCGCAACATTTGGCTCCATTGCCGACCTGATTAAGAATGACCAGGTTCTTGCCGGTAAGATTCTTAATTATGCCAATTCCGTTTATGTTGGTGCCAGGCAGGAAATAACCACGGTCCCTCAGGCTATTTCTGCTGCCGGTTTTAATGCGGTGAGAAGTCTTACCCTTTCGGTGTCTATTTTTGACTGTTTTGCTGAAGAGCTTTCCTCGCAGCGAGCGAGCCTTGTGAATTTTTGGCTGCATTCCATCGGGGTCGCTGCCACAGCAGAGGCCCTGGCCCGCAAACTTGATTTTCCTTTTCACGATGAAGCCTACCTTGCCGGCCTTATGCACGACCTCGGCAAGCTCGTCTGCTTTATCCAGTTTCCAGATTCATTTACCCAAGTCTGTGAAGAGCTGGAGCGTCAGGGTAGCTATAGCTCCAAAGGGAGTTTGCCTCTTGAGATAGAGCAGATGCTGATGGGCGTCAGTCACATTGATACGGGAACTCTTATCGGAGAACGATATAATTTCCCTGATTTTTTAAACAGGGCCATGTGGCTCCACCATCAGCCGGTGGTCGAGGCCATCACCCCCGATCTTGAGGATCTGCCGCAACTTATTCGCTTTGCCGATGTTCTCTGTGTAACCCATCATGTGGGATCAAGTTATTTCCTCTCTTCCACACCGATAAATCATGAAAATTATCATTTCAGTCTCGAAAACCTTGTTCGTCTCCATAATCTGACTGCAGAGGATGTAGACGGAATTATGACAGAGGTGCATAGGAGGGTGGAAGAGGTAAGCCGGGTTATCGGCTTCTGGGATGAGGATTCATATCATAAGCTGGTGAGTTCAGCAAATGTGAGCCTTGGTTCTATGAGCATGGAGCTTGATCAGGGAAACAGGGAGCTGACCGAAACAAATCAGGTTCTTGAAGCAACCTGTAATATGAATAATAAACTCAACCCCGGTCAGACATTGAAGGAGGCATCAAAAGTTGTGGTTGATGCGGTATGCGAGGCTTTTGATGTAAGCCGCTGCCTCTGCCTTATCCGTGATGTGGATGATGGAAATTTTGTCGGCTGCAGTATTGACGGCAACAGCTACCATGATTTTGAGCTGCCGATTCGTCTGGCTGATATGCCAAATGGGCATATAAACGTCAAGATTGATATTGAGGCTGAGGCCGCCAGCCAGCTGGGTCTGGCAACCCATGATCTTCTCCATGGGAAAATTCAGGACTCCAAGATCATCAAAATGGTCACAGGCTCCCGCTTCATGGCAACGTTTTTTATGGCGGGAAAAGATTCAAGGTGGCGGAAAGAGCAGCTTCTGGGAGAGCTTGTTGTTGATTTTTCCAGCGGCCCGGATTTTGTTAGCCATAATATGAAAGGTCTTTCCGGAAATTTTGAATCAATGGCCTCCTCCATTGGCACAGCGATTGAAAGGATTCTCCTTGAGATTGATCTCACCAGGCAGGCCAAAAAACTTGCCGAGACCTCCCGCAAGATGGAGGAAAATCAGCGTCAGCTTTTCCAGTCACATCGCCTGGCTACCGTTGGCCGTCTTGCCGCAGGGGCCGCCCATGAAATCAATAACCCTCTGACGATTATATCCCTGAATCTCCAGCTTATAAAACGACTCCTTAACGGTGTTCCTGATAATGTCTCTTTATTGGAGAGGGTGAAGATTATTGCGGATCAGGAACATAGGATTTCGCAGATAATCCAGGATCTTATGGGGTTTGCCCGGCCGTCTGAGCCTAAATTTGACCCGATTGATCTTGCGGCGCTGGTTGATAAGGTCTTCAAGCTTTTCCATACACGGGTAGAGGCGAAGCGACTGGAAGTTGTAATAAATATTCCCCCTGATTTTCCCCGGGTGCTTATTGACTCACAGCAGATAGAGCAGGTTTTTATGAATCTGTTTCTGAATGCCTATCACGCCATGCCCGATGGCGGAACATTGACCGTTGATGGCAGGCAGGCTGGTGAATATGTTGACGTTGTTGTCAGTGATACCGGGAGCGGGATCAGTAAAGAAAATCTGAGTAAGGTTTTTGATCCTTTCTTTACTACGAAAATGGAAGGCGAAGGCATGGGGCTGGGACTGGCAGTCTGCCATTCCATTGTGGAGCACAACAGGGGCAATATGAAGGTTAGTAGTGAGGTCGGCAAAGGATCTTCTTTTGTTGTTTCTCTGCCCATGGACAAGAGCAGCCGCCTGAGGGAGCTCAAAAGTATCCTGAAGACAAAGAAAAAAGAACAGGAAGTCTCTGTAGGACAAGAGAGACCGCGCCTGCTTGTTATTGATGATGAAAGAGTTCTTAACGATATTCTCCAGGAGACCCTGCGGGCCGCTGATTATCAGGTGGAAGGAGCCTATGACGGCGTTGAGGGCATAGAAAAGCTTCGGTACCGTAAGTTTGATCTGGTGCTCCTGGACATACGCATGCCCCGCAAGGATGGTCTCGATGTCCTCAAGTTTGTCAGGAGGGAATATCCTGACGTCAAGGTTATTATCATTACCGGTCTGGCCTCACTTCCGGAAATCAAGGAAACCGTGAAGCTGGGTGCTTTCGCCTGTCTGAAAAAACCCTTTCTTCTCGAGAGAGTTCTTGAGACTATTGAAAAAGCCTTAGCCGGAGAGAAGAGTGAGGGTGCTCAGTAGTGCTTTCCCTCTCTTTCGAGAACTGCGGCAATGGAGCTGATTGAAGTGTAATGGTTTCCCGCCTGCTGAGCATAGATGAGGTTGTCCAGGCAACAGGCCTGGAAGAAAGCGTGCTCCGGTTTTATGAGTCTGAATACCCCGCAAAACTGCCCTCCAAAATATTACAGGGAGATTCTCTTCTGTTTCCCTTTCAATCCATTCAGGCGTTTCAGGAAATTCATGACCTGGTTACCACTGGGGCGACAGCACCCGGACGGCAGCAGAAGACTTTTGGCCGGGTGATTGCCGTGACGTCAGGCAAAGGTGGGGTGGGTAAAAGCAATGTAACCTTGAACCTTGCCATTGAAATGCAGCGTCTTGGCAAATTATGTCTTGTGCTGGATGCCGATATGGGTCTTGCCAATATACACCTTCTTGCCGGCATGTTACCCCGTCATGACTTGCGGGACCTTCTTTCCGGGAAAGCCTCCATGGCAGATCTTATTATGACAGGCCCGGAGGGAATAGGCATTATTGCTGGAGGAAGCGGTGTCCTTTCCATGGCTGATAGCCGGAATGAAGAGAGGCACGCCATCATCAGCTCCCTTGCCGAGGTAGAAGAAGAGGCCGATATTATCCTGGTTGACACGGGGGCCGGTCTCGGTTCCGGTGTCAGGGATTTCCTTGCCAGTGCAGATGAGGTTCTTTTTGTGTTGACACCAGACATAACCTCTCTTACAGATGCATATGGTCTTCTGAAGGTAATGCATCAGGAAGATATGCCTCCCAGGCCATTGTACTCCGTGGTGAATATGGTTCAGACGCTGAAGCAGGCGGCGGAAGTGGCTGTCAGGTTTTCAGCCTGCGCAGGGAATTTTTTAGGACTTGACGTAAAAAATATTGGTTATATCCTAAGAGACAGTTCCGTTGGGGCGGCCATTGCTCATAGGCAGCCGTATACCGTCTATAAGCCTATGGCCCGTGCGAGCTGCAACACTCGGAATATCGCCAAGGCCCTATTGAAGAATGAGCTTTCCGCAGGTGCAACCACTTCTGCATTTGGCCGATTTAGAAAAATGATAAGTAGTCAACAAAAGAAAACAGAAATGAGGATGAAATCAGCATGAATCAAGGTGCATGGACACACAAATTTGGTTTGACACGAAACCCCTTTCAAGACACCCTGGACACGGATCTGTTCTTTCGTACCCGTCAGCATGAAGAAGCGTTAATTAAAGTGAGAATAGGTATTGAGGACCGTCACGCACTGCTTCTGCTTGCCGGTCAGTCAGGCACAGGGAAAACTCTGATTTCCCAGCTTGTGCTCCGGGGACTGGATCAGCAGAGCCATATCCCGGCTTTTGTGTATGCCTACCCGGGCATGGGAAAGGGTCCTCTCCTTGCCGCTATTCTCACTGAAATAGGTGTTGAAACTCCGGCACACTATACCCATCAGCGTTTAATTCAGCTCCAGGAACAGGCACTGGCATTGCATGAAAAAGGGAAACGTCTGGTAATTCTTATTGATGAAGCCCATTTTCTCAAACCAGATGCCCTCCATCTCTTGAGGACACTTTCAAACCTGGAAACCGAACATGAAAAACTGGTAACCGTAATGTTAGTGGCTGAAAAATCTCTTGCGCAACGCCTGAAAAGGCCGACATATGATTCTCTGAGAGGAAGGATCACCTTCTCTGTTGGCCTTGAGCCGCTGACCTGCGAAGAAACAGAACAGTTTATCAAGTTTCGACTTCTTAAATGTGGAGGTCCTGTTCATCTTCTCGATTCTGCAGGGTATGCAATGGTTCACCGAATAAGCAAAGGGATTCCCCGGGAGATTAATCGCCTTCTCTATAATGGCTTTATTGAGGCGCTGACATCCAATCAGACTTCGTTAACTCCGGGAATTTTGCAGGCGGCAGGAAAAAAGATAGGGTTGGTCTATGGGAAAGTTGTGTCGTATACGTCTGCTGCGGCCTGACGAGGTAAAAAAGCCGGATGACGGAGTGAGTAACTTGGAGTTTGCGGTGCTGACAGGACAACCGGAAGCTGCCGAGGTTTGTGGTCGTGTCGGAAAAGCAGTCTGTCAGAAAAAGCAGAAGGGAAAGAAGAAGTAAGATGTTTTATTTCGGATTTCGGATTGTGGAAAAATCATTCAATACTCATATTCCGAAATCCGAAATCCGAAATCCGAAATC
>JACNJZ010000052.1:7314-18634 GCA_014382295.1 Candidatus Desulfobia pelagia
TCCGAAATCCGAAATCCGAAATCCGAAATCAATTTTCATCGTTATGCTATATTCCCCGGTTGAATCTTTCTGATAATCGCATGCTGTGTCCAGTCGATTGCCGGTCGGGTTTGCATGGTGATTTCCATCTTCGGATTTGCCTGTGTCAGTGTGTTTCCTTCTGAATTGATGATGGATGTTACTTCAAAGGGAATATTTGTGAGTTTCTGCCCCATATACTCCAGCATGTCTCCCGGCCTGATGACATGCCGTGCCGTAACCCGGCATTCTCGCCCTGTATGGTTCACTGTGGCTGCCGGTATGTAAATCTGTTCTACTTTTGGTCCCTCGTAGCGCATTTCATCACTGTCTGGATGGGTTGAGAAGAAGTTTTCCGTGTATCCGCGGGAGCCCAGTTTGTTTATTTCTTCCATGAAGCAGGCGTCTAATTCGATGTTGTCGCCACGGTTGCCTTGCCGGGCCTCGTTTATGGCGTCAAGCGCCGCTCTGTAAATACGGACCATACCGCCCGCGTAATAAATACCCTTCATCCTGCCTTCAATTTTAACAGAATCGACTCCGGCCTTAACGAGGGCCGGCAGGCGGTTAATGAGACACAGGTCTTTACTGTTAAAAATGTATGTTCCGCGCTGATCTTCTTCCACCGGGAAAAACTGGTCCGGTCTTTTTGCTTCTTCGAGCCGATAGCTATAGCGGCAGGGGTGCGCACAGTCTCCCTGATTGGCGTTTCGTCCGGTGAGGTAGTTGCTGAGCATACAGCGCCCTGAATAGGAAATACAGAGAGCTCCATGGACAAAAACCTCTATCTCGGCATCAATTTTTTCTCTGACTTCGCACAACTCGCTATAGCTCAGTTCCCGGGCCAGGTTCAGTCTCTTTGCCCCCTGCTCTATCCAGAACCGGGCACTTTCAAAATTTGTAATATTGGCTTGAGTTGAGAGATGGATTGGGATATCAGGGGTTATCTGGCGGGCAGTTCTGAAAATTCCCGGGTCAGAAATGATCAGGCCATCTACCTCTGCATCCCGGAGAAAAAGGAGGTAGCCCGGTAAAGAGCGAAGGTCCCTGTTATGTGCCATGATATTAACAGTTACATACACTTTGACCTTGTGTTTGTGGGCATAGTGAACACCACTCAGTATTTCAGTTTCATTAAAATTGGTGGCATGGGCTCGAAGGCTGTATTTTTCGCCGCCGAGGTATACGGCGTCGGCACCATAATGGATGGCGATCTTTAATTTTTCGAGGCTGCCGGCCGGGGCCAGAAGTTCACATGGTGTTTTTGGGGTCATTGGGCAGGAGTTAATTTGTTGACTGGGTTATTGGTTAGATGGTTTATAGTATTTGGAAAGTATCACTGAGTCTCAGTTGTGTGAGATTACGACAGTATGTCATCAATTATTTACCCGATGAGCCGATTTGTCAATGACTGATCATTCTGAAAAAAAAATTGCTGTTGCCATGAGCGGGGGGGTTGACAGTACGGTAACGGCTGCTTTACTCCAGAAACAGGGATATACAGTCTGTGGATTGTATATGAATCTGGGGCTTCCCGGCCTGGAAAAGCAGGTGGCAAAGGTCAAGGAGATTGCAGTTCGTCTCGGTATTGATTTTGAAGTTGTGGACCTTTCCCAAGCCTTTGCCGGCGAAGTTTTACACTATTTTCGAAAATCCTATTTTTCCGGGAGAACGCCAAATCCCTGTGTTGTCTGTAATCCCCGGATTAAATTTGGCAGACTTCTTAACGAAGTTCACAAGCGTGATATCGATGTTTTGGCCACCGGTCATTATGTGCGGAATGAGTGGAATGGATCCATGTGGCAGTTAAAAAAAGGAAAAGACAGCCGGAAGGACCAGTCCTATTTTTTATGCCGTCTCAGCCAGGAGCAGTTGAAGTATCTGGTCTTTCCTCTTGGCGGGTGGCGCAAGGATCGTGTCTACCAGACTGCTGTTGCTTTAGGATTTCATGATTTTGGCGGCCAGGAGAGCCAGGACATTTGTTTCATCCAGGGAAAAAGTATCAGTGAGTATTTTTCGGTGGATGATGATGCGCTGCCAAAAGCTGGCGAGATTGTAACGTCAGAGGGCAAAGTGCTTGGCTCTCACCAGGGTATATGCTCTTATACTGTGGGGCAGAGGCGAGGTCTGGGAATTCCCGACAGCACACCTTATTATGTGGTCGGACTGAACCAGGAAAAAAACCAGGTGGTGGTCGGCAAGGAAGAGGATCTCTGGGAAAAGCGCCTGCTTGTTTCCGATATGAATTGGCTGGGCGGGTCGGCTCCAAGACTCCCCTGTGTGTATACCGTTAAAATTCGTTATCGGCACGATGGAGCTCCTGCTCTTGTTTCGCAGACCGATAACGGGATTGAGGTTGTTTTTGAAACGCCCCAGAGGGCTATTACTCCGGGTCAGTTTGCTGTTTTGTATGATGAAGACGCTGTTGTCGGAGGCGGTGAAATAAGCTGAATCCGCTGCGAGCTGTTCGGGATTGGTATCAGATACTCTTGGCATGAATGCTTTATACGAATACCATCGAAGATGGGCTTGCAAAAATCCATAATATACATTATCGCCACCATTGGGTGAAATGGGTATCTTAAAGGTTTCCTTAAGTTATTCCTGAATTTAAAACACGCTAAAAATGTAATGAAAAAGAAAGTAGCAATCACCACCTTGGGCTGTAAGGTGAACCAGTATGAGTCGGCCTCTTTTGTTTCCGGCCTTCAGGAAAAAGAGGCGGAACTGGTTCCCTTTTCCCATAAAGCCGATGTGTACATCATAAATACCTGTGCCGTGACTGCCAGGGCCGGAGCTCAATCCCGGCAGTTGATCCGGCGCGCTTTGCGGACAAACCCGGATGCCCGGCTGGTTGTTACTGGTTGTTATGCCCAGATTGCTCCGCTGGAAATTCTTGATTCAAGTGGTCTGTCTACCTGCATTGTCGGCAATGGCAACAAGCACAGACTGGTAGATATCGTCATGTCAGACAGGCATTGTGATCTGGAAATGCATATGGGTGATATTGGCGAAAAAAAAGAAATATGCCCATTGCCGGTCAAGCGGTTTCCCGGTCGGACCAGAGCGTATTTAAAGCTCCAGGATGGCTGTAATAATTTTTGTTCCTACTGCATTGTTCCATATGCCAGGGGACGCAGTCGTAGTCTGTCAGTGGACCAGGTCCTCGAACAGGTCAAGGTGTTTACTGAAGAGGGGTATAAGGAGATTGTTCTTACTGGTATTCATGTCGGGATGTATGGTCAGGACCTGAGTCCTGAAATTGATTTTCTGGAGATTCTTCGCCGTATTGTCGAAAGTGCACCATCAGTACGTTTTCGTTTGAGTTCCCTCGAGCCGGGGGAGGTCAGCGAGGATTTGCTCCGACTTATAAGCAGCTATGATAATTTTATGCCTCACTTGCATATACCCCTGCAAAGTGGTGATTCTGAAATTTTGAAAAAGATGAATCGCCGGTATCCCCCCTCTCATTTCACCGATACTGTAAAGAAAATAGTGCATTATATGCCGGAAGCAGCCATAGGCGTCGATGTTCTTGTCGGGTTTCCCGGAGAAGATGATAATGCCTTTTTAAACACATTGAATATAATCAAGAACCTGCCGGTCACCTACTTACATGTTTTTCCTTATTCCAGACGTCCGGGAACTGTGGCGGCGAGTATGAAGAATCATGTCGCAGGCAGTATCAAGGATGAAAGGGTTTCTCTTCTCCGTCTGCTGGATCAGGAAAAAAGAGCCGCTTTTTACAGCCGGCATATCGGTGAAATACGTTCGGTTCTCGCCGAAAGCAAAAAAAATACACTTCAGCTTATGCGAGGTTTTACGGATAACTATATACCTGTTTATTTCAACGCCCCGGACAGGGTGACAAACCAGGTTGTAAATGTCCGTATCAAGCGAATCGAGGACGGCAATGTTTTTGGGGAACTGGTTGAGAAATGATTGGAGAGATCATAGCCATAGGAGATGAATTGACTTCCGGTCGGATTCTGAATTCCACCAGTTATTTTGCCGCCAGTCATTTATATGGAGCAGGTCATGAAATTGCCGCCATGGCGACCATCGGTGATGCTCCGGAGATGATCGGCAAGGCAATACGGGAAAGTATTGAGCGGGCAGATTTTGTCGTTGTTACAGGAGGATTGGGTGCAACCAGTGATGACAAAACCACCAAAGCTGTTGCTGATGCCCTTGATCGGCCAACTACGTTTTACCCCGAAATTTTCGAGAAAATTAAAGAATCACAGTCTTTTCGGGAAATGCCTTCACTAGAAAAACTTGCCTGGCTTCCCTCCGGGGCTGAAATATTAAAACCTGGTGAGAAAATTGCCGGGTATCTCCTTGTATATAACAAGAAACCGATATTTTTCCTCCCGGGGATCCCATATCAGATGCGGGAGTTGATGCTTGACCGTGTCATTCCGAGGCTTGCTGCCTGGAGCGGCGACATGGGACTGGTAAGGCAAAAGGTATACAAGGTGTTTGGTCTTGAAGAACATGTCATTCATGGCCGGCTTGCGTCTCTGGAGAAAGAGAACCGACTGCTGCGTATAGGGTATTACCCTGTTTCAGCAGAGGTGCATGTGAGCCTGACAGTCAGAGGAGAAACAGGTCAGGAGGCGGACCAGTCCTTTTCGCAGTCAGATATTGGTATTAAAAAAGCCCTTGGAGACTGTATCTACGATGAAGACGGGAACAGTTTGGAAATGATCGTTGGCAAGGCGTTGAGGGATCGTGGCTTCATGCTTGGCCTGGCAGAGTCATGTACCGGCGGGGGGCTTGCCCACAGGATAACCACAGTTCCCGGAAGTTCAGCATATTTTTCAGGTGGTATCGTTGCGTATACAAATAAAATGAAGGAGTGTTTCCTCAGGGTACGGCCGGAAACCCTGGAAAAATATGGGGCGGTAAGCCGCGAAACGGCGAGAGAAATGGCTTTTGGCGCCTGTACTTCAATTGGTTCAGATGTTACGCTTGCAATCACCGGTATTGCCGGACCTGACGGAGGGACAAAAGAAAAGCCGGTGGGCACCGTTTATTTTGGGCTTGCCACCCCTGAATTTGTTCGGGATTTTTCTTTCCTGTTTACTGGAAAACGGGATATGATTCAGACTAAGTCAGCGATGACCGGACTTGACCTGCTGCGCCGGTATCTCCTGAAGCTTCACCTGCCAGACAGCTGAAGACCCACTGAATAGTTACCACCTGACAGCTTATATTTTTCATGGTATAAGATTTCGTTCGGAATACGAAAATAAAGAAGGAAAAAGAGATAACTTCGTAAAAGCTCCATTAAAAAGGTTGAAAGTGGCACGTTCCCCGGGAAGTATCGACTGGGGGCGACACCGAAATTGGGGTTTCTGCGACGACAGAAAATATAATCAGGAGAAAACCAATGATCAACGCTGACCAAAAAAATAAAACACTTGATTCAGCCATTCTGCAGATCCAGAAGCAGTTTGGAAAAGGCTCTATTATGCGGCTTGGCTCCGATGAGGCTGAAGCCATACCGGTAATTCCAAGTGGGGCGTTAAGTCTGGATATTGCAACGGGGGTAGGCGGTTTTCCAAGAGGTCGTATCACAGAGATTTATGGTCCTGAGTCTTCAGGGAAAACCACCCTGGCGCTCCATGTTATAGCAGAAGCTCAGAAAGCCGGCGGAACAGCAGCTTTCATTGATGCCGAGCATGCACTTGATGTCCATTATGCTGCCCGGTTGGGTGTAAATATCGATGATCTCCTTGTTTCTCAACCGGACTTTGGAGAGCAGGCCCTTGAAATTACAGAAATTCTTATTCGCAGCAGTGCTGTGGATGTGATTGTCATCGATTCAGTGGCGGCTCTGGTGCCCAAGGCTGAAATTGACGGCAATATCGGTGACTCTCACATGGGTCTGCAGGCCCGGCTCATGTCTCAGGCTATGCGGAAGCTGACCGGAATCCTGAAAAGAACAAATACATCCCTTATTTTTATCAACCAGATCAGAATGAAGATCGGCGTTATGTTCGGGAATCCTGAGACAACTACAGGCGGCAATGCCTTGAAATTTTATTCCTCGATGCGGTTTGATATCAGGAGGCAGACTCCAATTAAAGACGGCCAGGAGATTATTGGCAACCGGACCAAGGTGAAGGTTGTTAAAAACAAGGTGGCCCCACCTTTTAAAATCGCAGAATTTGATATTGTTTATGGAGAAGGAATTTCTAAAGCTGGAGACCTTCTTGACCTGGCTGTAGAGCAGAATATTGTTGAAAAAAGTGGGGCCTGGTACTCCTATAATGACGAACGTATCGGCCAGGGGCGCGAAAATGCCAAGGAATTTCTCAAAGAGCATCCGGATATGATGAAAGACCTTGATCGTAAAATCCGCCAGGGGTACGGTCTTCCTGTGTCTGGTGAAGAGAGTCCGAAGGTGAAAGAAAATTAACAGTTAAAAGATAAAGGTACCTTGAAAGTTACAATTATGACTGGAAACGAAATTAGAGAAAAATTTCTCAACTATTTTGCCGAAAAGGATCACCGGATTATTGAAAGCTCTCCGCTGGTTCCCCAGGACGACCCTACTCTTCTTTTCACTAATGCAGGGATGGTACAGTTCAAACGCCTCTTCACAGGAGAGGAGAAGGCTGATTATGTCCGGGCAACGACCTGTCAGCGGTGTGTGAGGGCGGGCGGTAAGCATAATGACCTGGAGAATGTGGGGTATACTGCCCGGCATCATACTTTTTTTGAAATGCTGGGGAATTTTTCTTTCGGGGATTATTTCAAGGAAGATGCGATTTTTTATGGCTGGGATTTTTTAACCCGCGTAATCGGTCTTCCACCGGAAAAGCTCTGGGTCTCTGTTTTTGAAGAAGATGATGAAGCGTTTGCCTTGTGGGAAAAAATAGAGGCATTGCCGAAAGGCCGTATTGTCAGGCTTGGTGCCGACGATAATTTCTGGGCCATGGGTGATACCGGGCCATGCGGACCCTGTTCGGAAATACATATTGATCAGGGACCTGAGGTTGGGTGTGACCGGCCTGATTGTGCCGTAGGATGCGATTGTGATCGTTACCTTGAGTTGTGGAATCTTGTTTTCATGCAGTTTGAGAGAAGTGAAGACGGAACCATGACCCCCCTTCCGAAACCAAGCATTGATACCGGCATGGGACTTGAGCGTGTTGCCGCAGTAGTCCAGGGTGGCTACAGTAATTATGATTCCGATCTTTTCAGCGGACTGATAGCACGTATTGGAGAAATTGCCGGGAAAAAGTATGGGGAAGGCAGCCAGGACGATACGGCTATGAGGGTTATCGCCGATCATTGCAGGGCTACAACCTTCCTTGTTGCCGATGGTGTTCTTCCTTCCAATGAAGGGAGGGGGTATGTGCTCCGGAGGGTTATCCGGAGAGCTGTGAGATTTGGGAGGGTGCTTGGGCTGCGGAAACCCTTTATGGCGAAAGTGGCAAACCGTGTTGTTGACGAAATGAGCGACGCCTATCCTCACCTCTCCAGTGCTGTTGAGCTTCTTGGCAAAGTTGTCGTCAATGAGGAAGAGCGATTTCTGGAAACACTGGGACACGGTATGGAAATGCTTGAAAAAGAAATTCACAGGCTCAAAAAAGAGAAACAGAAGGTCATTACCGGTGATTTTGTTTTCAAACTGTATGATACTTTCGGTTTTCCTGTTGATATTGTGCGGGATGTGTCCATAGAGCAAGGTGTAAGTGTTGATGATCTTGGATTTAATAAAGCCATGGAAAGGCAGCGGACCCAGTCGCGAAAATCCTGGAAGGCAGGAGGTCTTGAAAAAATAGGAGCAGGAGTTCTTTCTCTTAAGGAGCAGAAGTACCGATCTGAATTTACAGGGTATAAAACACTGAGCGAGGATTCAATGATTCATGCCATTATTGGAAATGATGGCCAGCTTGTCGATCTGTTGGAAGAAGGACAAGCGGCAATACTGGTCATTGATAAGTCTCCGTTTTATGCGGAATCAGGGGGGCAGACAGGAGATCGTGGCGAATGTTCCACCAAAACCGGCCGGGCTGAAATTGTTGGTACTGTTTCCTTGGGCGATGGAATATTTGGCCACAGGGTTGAAAAGGTCACCGGTGAAATTACCCCCGGAACAGAAATAGACCTTCAGGTTGATAGTGAAAGACGACGGGCAACAGCAGCGAATCATACGGCAACGCATCTTCTTCAGGCTGTTTTGGTTGAGGTGCTTGGCGAGCATGTGAAGCAGTCAGGTTCTCTGGTTGATCCTGACAGGCTTCGTTTTGATTTTACTCATTTTTCTCCCCTTACAGAGGGGGAGATACAGCGGGTCGAGGACAGGGTGAATGAGGAAATTCTCAAAAACAGCCTGCTCACAACGAAGCATCTTTCCAAGGAGGAAGCTATTGCCGATGGTGCCACTGCTTTGTTTGGTGAAAAATATGCGGAAACAGTCAGGGTGGTTTCTATTGAATTGCTGAGCAAAGAACTTTGTGGCGGAACCCATGTTTCCTTCACTGGAGAGATAGGCCAGTTCCAGATCGTCTCAGAGGCAGGAATCGCCGCAGGCGTTAGAAGGATTGAGGCGGTATCAGGGCATGCAGCGCTCGCCAGGGCGAGGGGGAATCAGAAAAAGCTGGATTCGGTCTGTGACCTGCTGCGTATTACCCCGGAACTACTGAGCAACAAGCTCGAAGATCTTCTTGCCAGGCAGAAAGAAATGGAGAGAGAGATCGGTCGGTTAAACGCCAGGTTATCGGTGGTCGATCTTGATACCTTGATCCAGCAGGGAGAAGACATTGACGGTGTGCGGGTTGTAGTTTCTGAGATAAGCCTTGATTCTGCAAAGACAATGCGCGAGGTTGGCGATAAGGTCAGGGAAAAACTTGATAGCGGTGTAGCTGTTCTGGCCGGCAAGCTGAAAGATAAGGTTTCGCTTCTCACAATAGTCAGTGAAGATCTGACCAGCAGGCTCCATGCCGGGAAAATAATTAAAGAGATAGCATCCATTGTCGGAGGAAGCGGCGGAGGAAGGGCCGATATGGCTCAGGCAGGAGGAACAATGGCCGATAAGCTTCCAGAAGCGCTGAAGAGAGTTCCGGAAATTGTTAAAAGAGAGTTGGCATCGTAAGGGGAAAGTGTCAAGTAGGGAATGTATTTTTTTCAATGAAAAAGTTGACAGTCAAAAAAGAATATAGTACTGAATCTTAAATTTCACTGAAGGACGATTCATTTCTGGTCAAAGTTATTAGGAAATTAATTGTGTTAGATAAATTTAATTGTAGGGAGCGCTGATGATTACCATTGATATCACCATGTGGATCCATATATTCAATACACTGATATTGATTGTGGTTCTAAATGCAGTGCTGTATCGCCCGGTGAGAAAGATTCTCGCGGAGAGAAAGCAGAAACTGGCGGAACTCAATAATGAAATTGAGACATTTCACTCCAATGCAAAGCAGCGTGCTGAAGAATTTGATGAAAAATTCAGAGAAGCACGCCGGAAAGCGAAATCAGAATTTGATTCCGCCCGAAGTGAAGCACAGGCTGTAGGTGCTGATAAATTACAGCAGATCAGGGAAGAATCTGACAAGGTGAAAGCTGAACAGCTGACCCAGGTTTCCTCTGAGGTTGCTGCGGCAGAAAAAGCACTGAAGGATCAGGTTGATGCATTTGCTGGAGAAATGGCCACAAAGGTGCTGGGGAGGGCCGTGTAATATGAATGACAGCAGAAAGTGGAAGCAAATAGCTCTTGCAGTATTGACAGCTGGGGCGGTAGTCGGGATTGCCGGTGCCGTATATGCTGCAGCTGGAGCAGACTCTGCCGGTGGAGCTCATGGAAGTCTTTCTCCTGAGAAGTTGAAGGATCTGGGCTGGAGGGTTATGAACTTTGCTGCCCTGATGATTATTCTCGTTAAATTCCTAAAAAAACCCCTTGCCGATGGTTTGAAAAACCGCAAGGAAGGAATTCGGGCAGAATTTGAAGACCTGGAAGCTCGCCGTGGCGAAGCGGAAAGGGAATATAAAGAATATGCAGGAAAGCTTGCCGGAATAGATGATGAGCTCAGGGATATGGTTGAAAAAGCTGTTGCCCAGGGACAGAAAGAAAAAGAGCGAATCATCGAAGAGGCTGAGCGGGCTGCAGACAGTATAAAACGTCAGGCTGAAATGGCTATCCAGAATGAAGTAATGGAGGCAAAACGCCGCTTGAAAGTTGAAGTTACCGAGCAGGCAGCAGCCATGGCGGAGGAAATTATCAAGAAAAACCTCCAGCCAACTGACCAGGAAAAATTGGTCGAAGACTATCTGTCCAAGGTGGGAGGTCTGAAAATATGAAAAATGATATCTTGGCCAGACGATATGCAAAGGCATTATTTGTGGTTGGCAAGGAAGAAAACAGCCTTGATGATTTTGTAGAGGCTTTACAGGGATTTGCTGACCTTTATACAACAACCCCTGAGGTCGTTGATGGGTTGACAAATAGAATTTATCCTGCCGATGTCCGAATCAAGGTCATGGAGGAGATTGTCAAATCTGCAGGTGTGTCACCTATCATGGCAAATTTTCTCAATCTTCTGGCGGAAAAAGGTCGATCAAATGTTCTTCCGGAAATTGCAGCAACATTCCAGGCGATGGTGGATGAAGAACGCAATATATGCCAGGGCACAGTATTTAGCGCAACTGAGCTGAGTGCCGAGCTTCAGGGGAAAACAAAAGAAACATTAGAAAAAATAACAGGCAAGCAGGTTGTTTTAAAAGCCGAAATAGACCCTTCAATTATTGGCGGTATCATAGCTAAGGTGGGCGATCTTATTTTGGATGGCAGTATTAAAACACAGCTTGAGGGTTTAAAAGAGTCCATTAAAGGGAGTGAATAGGCGATGCAGATTAAAGCTGAAGAAATTAGTCAGATTATCAAGGGACAGATCAAAGACTATGAGACAAAAGTTGATCTGAGTGAAACTGGAACCGTAATTTCAGTTGGTGACGGTATTGCACGTGTGCATGGCGTTGAAAACTGCATGGCTATGGAGCTCCTGGAATTTTCTGGTGGAATTCTAGGTCTCGCTTTGAACCTTGAAAGCGACAACGTAGGTTGCGCCGTACTTGGGAATGTTTCAGGAATCAAGGAAGGCGATATCGTCAAACGTACCGGAAAAATTGCCGAGGTTCCTGTTGGACCGGAAATGGAAGGCCGTGTTGTTGACGGCGTTGGCTTCCCCATTGATGGCCAGGGCCCTCTCAATGCCAAACATTTTTCCAAAATGGAAGTTCTTGCTCCTGGTGTTATTGCCAGAAAGGGTGTTCATGAGCCCTG
>JACNJZ010000177.1 GCA_014382295.1 Candidatus Desulfobia pelagia
TCAACAAGTATACCCTGGTATAGATCCGTGGTTTTACGGCTGAAGGTCTGTAGTTCACCTTTAAGGGTCGTTATGGGAAAAGTCGTATTTGACCGCTCGATATTGTCTCGCAGTAATTTGAAGCGGCTATCATTGGGTTCAACTGCGACAAGGGTGCAGGTGTCAGGCAGCATGTCAGCCAATTGCAGTGTTTTGCCGCCAAGGCCGGCGCAGGCATCGAGATATTTTCCGGAATGGAACGGAGCAAGAAGAGAGGGTATAAGTTGTGCGCCCTCATCCTGCACAGAGAAAAGACCTTCTGTGTAGCCTGGAAGTGCGGATATCTGCCCTTTATAGTCCTGCAGGATAAGAGCGTTTGGTGAAAATTTTCCGGGAAAGCATGGAATAGCTTGTGCTGCCATCTTTTCCAGGAATAGATCCAGATCACATTTTTCAGTATGAATTCTCAAGCAGAGGTGAGGCTGTCTGTTATTTGTCATACAGAGGCTGGTGGCTTCCATTTCTCCATATCTTTTACTCCAACGTTTGTAGAGCCAGTCTGGGTGGCTGAACCGGACTGGAACAGGGCGTTTTTCATCTTTCCAAGGATCGGGGAGAGGTGCGAGTTCTCTTGTGATGGTACGCAGTATGCCGTTTACAAATCCAGTGAGCCATTTCGGCTGTTTTGCAGAGCGTAAGGCCTTGACGGTTTCATTGACTGCAGCAGACGGCGGGATGCGGTCCATAAAGCAGAGCTGAAAAAGGCCAACCCGTAATGCCTGCAGGGTCATTGGTTTCATTTTTTTGAGAGGGTGGCTTGAAAAATCAGCCAGGATTGAATCAAGGAACCGTTGCCAGCGTAATACCCCGTATACAACAGCCATTACCAGCTGGTTATCCCGGGAATCTGCCAGCTCAGTTTTCTGCAGCACTTGTTCCATCAGTGCATCAATCGGCTCTTTGGTTTCTTGGCGCGTGCAGAGAATCTGTATAGCAAGATATCGTGGGTTGTTTTCCATTTAGATTTTTCGTGTTTTTTTGTGGATTTCGTGGCTTAAATCAAGCCGATGACAGAACAAAATCGCCCTGTTTCCTTGTCCCGTCTGTAAGAAAACCAGTTGGTGTTACAGGCCGTGCAGATTGAAGATAGTTCAATATTAGCAGTCTGAACGCCGGCTTTCTGCAACTGATTTTTGCTTATCTCCCAGAAGTCAAAATAGTTCGGTTTGACCTGGTAAGCCCAAAAGGCTTCGGGCAGTTCCGTTTTATAGTTGACGAACTCGGCACAGCATGGCCCGAGGGACGGGCTGATTCCGACAAGAAGGTTCTCCGGGTTGACGCTGAATGTGGCAGTCATTGCCGCCACAACCTTGCCGATAATGTTATCCACAGAGCCTCTCCAGCCGCAATGAATATTAGCGACAACTTTTTGTATTGGATCAAACAGCAGAACAGCCTGGCAGTCAGCCTGCTGGACCATGAGGGCTACTCCTGGAACATTGGAAATAAAAGCGTCATAGCCATTTAGAAGTTCATGTGTTGTAGAACTCTCTGGGGAGTTGGTGGAGTTTGTGTCAAGAACGAGAATCTCTGTTCCATGTACCTGTCTGGCTGAAATGAGGGATCCAATGTTCAGGGTGTTTTGAATAATCGCTCTGTTTTTGTGAACATGTGCAGCATCATCAGCGACCCCGAAACTTATGTTGAGGGAATCATAAGGGGTTTGGCTTATTCCACCATGACGGTTAAAAATGCGATGGATAAGGACCTCGTATCCGGAGAAGAGAGGAAACTTGGTGGTGTTATTTTCTAGGGGCATGGCAATTCAAGATAAAAAACAAAAGAAAAAAGGGAATAACTCTTCTAAGAGTTATTCCCTTTCCAGTAGAACATTACGAGACAAATTTGAGATCTCAAAGAGTTGTTACAAAAGAAATTCTGTGATCTCTGTGGTCAATAGTTTTTAGAAAAACGCCTCGAAGGTCAGGTAAATATTATCCATCTTGTCAACAGGAGCATAAAACTGAGCATTCAAAGGGTTGTCTCCGACATCATCAATGTCGATTGGTTCTCCAAGCCAGAAGCCACTGCCTGTGTAATCATAGTCATAATGCTGATAGCCTAAGCGGATAAAGGTTTTGGCATATTTAGAAACAGCTTCACCTGTGGGCAGGTCATAGACCAGGTATGCTTCATAAACACTACCGCGGGTTGCCAGTTTTGATTGATACAGGTCGTCATGTCCAGGTGTGAAAGCGATCCAGTTTTTGTTGCCATAGTTGTATTCAAGACCAAACTTTAGACCATGGTCAGGCATGTCATAGCGGGCACCGACATAAAAAGAAACACCGTCTTTTGCTTCGTCATAATCCTCATCCCACCAACTGGTAAGGAGGCCTGTTCCAAGTTCATCAACGCCACGGGGATCTGTGCGACTCCAACCAGCGGAGAAAAAGTAGTTCAGGTTGTCAATTTTGTCCATGTAGATCAGGGTGGAGTAATAGATGTTACCCATTGTTTTACGATCGAGAAGTAGGTTAGCGCTAGGATCTGTTGGGTCATAAAAGCCTGGATCATTCAGATAATTGGCAAACTCAACAGGGTTTGGAAAATCAATGCCGTCGGGCACATTAAAAATATCAAATCCGCCAAATGATTGGAGGTTCAGGAAGCGGTCTCCTTTTTTATAAACATCCCAGCTGAAGCCTGCGAAATCAACATCTGTCATTCCGTCACCGTCTTCTGTGGGGCCGGATTCAAAGCCTCGGCCATAACAGAAGCGAACGCGACCTGGAAAGTCTTCCATGCCAAAAAGGCTGTTATAGGCATAGCCCATGGAAAGACCGTCAAAAGGATAATCCATGTAACTTGGAGGTGTCGCCATTCTTTGATCCATTCCTAATCGAAGTTGTGCCGGTGGACCGTCAGATGTCGGACGACGACCAACAGAGAACCAGACTGGCTGGCCGCCAATATTATTCCAGTTGACAAACGCACGGTCAACACGGAGAGCACTGTCTCCGGGCTGGCGGGTCATTCCACCATCAAAGCCAGTAAAGGAAGAGGAGAGAAAATGAGGGCCACCCATGAGTGTGTAATCCACAGGGTTGTTTTGCATACCCCATGCTTTATACATGGCTAAACGTCCCTTGAATTCAACATTCTCAGTAGCCTTGACACGCATATTCAGGCGAAACCGGTTGGTGAATAAAGTATCATTGTCGTAATCTTGACCGGTTGTTTTAAAGGCACCCATTCCATTTAAGTTCGCTGTTGCGGTAGCGTCATCCATGGCTTTAAACATGGGGAGTACGCTTTGAATCATGGCGGGCGTAACTGGGTCAGGAAATGCTCCACCGAGCATTGTTGGGACAGCGTTTGCCATTGCCTGGGAAACATCCATAGCGCCCCCATGGGCTGGGACCCCAGCAGTATTCCAATCCCCCCGTGCCCCGAAAACCCCCGAAAGGTTAAAGCGGGAAGCCAGATCCCAGGCCTCACTCTTTTCGTCAAGCTCCTCAAAAGCTTCTTCGTTATCTGCTTTCATGGAATTCATCTCAGCCTTGAGGGCGTTGAGCTCCCGAGTCAGCT
>JACNJZ010000130.1 GCA_014382295.1 Candidatus Desulfobia pelagia
GGTGTCCTTGAGCGCCCGCTTCTCCTCCTTGGTCATATTGGGGTTGTTGGCGATGATGTATTCATGGGCGGCCAGCAGAAAGCCGCCGGTGCCGCAGGCCGGATCGCAGACCTTCTCACCCGGTTTGGGCCGGACCACATCGACCATGGCCTGGATCAGGGGGCGCGGAGTGAAATACTGCCCGGCCCCGGACTTGGTATCCTGGGCGTTCTTCTCCAGCAAGCCCTCGTATGCATCACCCTTGACATCGGCACTCATCACCGACCAGTTTTCTTTGCCGATCAGATCGACCAGCAGGCGGCGCAGTTTGGCCGGGTCCTGAAATTTGTTCTGTGATTTATTGAAGATCAAGCCGAGGAGACCTTTTTCCTTACCTAATTGATCCAAGAGATGCCGGTAATGATCAAATAATTCATCGCCGTCCTTCTTGATCAGGCTAGGCCAGTCGTACCCTGCCGGGACCGCACTCGGCTTATTATAAGGGGCCTTGGTCCGCTCATCGGACATCTTGAGAAACAGCAGATACGTCAACTGCTCGACGTAATCGCCATAACTCATGCCATCGTCCCGCAGGACGTTACAGTAGTTCCATAATTTTTGGACGATATTAGCTGGGGTCATATTATAAATTTCCCCAGCCGGGTACGGTCTTTTTAAATTCTTCCTGAAACGCCGGGCGTTTTTTATTGTCAAGCTTCACTTGCCTGGCAAATTGTGTCCACTGTTCCGGCTTATTCATGATATCTACATACATATGACGGACTTTCTTTATTACTTTGGCTTTTCTGCCATACTCCTTTCGGGTGAGACTACGGTTAAGATTACCAAGCCCCGACTGATAGTAGCCCAGAATTTTATCCGGGAAACGAGTTTCCAATGTGGACGCCGCTTTCAACTCATACTCGTCACCATAAGAATGATATGGATACCCTTCTTTAAGAAGGGTGGTCAGAGCCTTGTCATACTCTTTCTTGTGCATGTAAATCTTGAGTTTTTCTTCAGCCCATGTGCGGTCGAGTTTTTTTAAGACAGCATTTTCATAAACACCCCACTCGTCCTTGGTGCAGAGCTTCCTGAATTGCAGATATTTTTTCAGAGTCAAGTGATCAACAGTCTGTTCAAACTGCAGTTGGATATATTCCTGCCTGTTCCCTGATTCCTGTGCCCGCTCCGAGAGAAATTGTCGTAATTCATCCAGACGCCCGTACCCTTTGCCAAGACCATCTTTTGCCGTCCGGATCGCTTTTTCTTTTTCTCCCAGTTCCCAGTAAAAAGTTGCCAGCTCATGATAATCCGCCCCAACTTCCATTTTTAATGCTCGCAATTCAAGATATTTTTCCTTGTCACCTATTTTCAGATAGATACGGCGGGCATTATCCATAGGCCAATTGCCGCCCATTGCCTCAAAATCCTCGGCAAGTCTGCGAAGATCATCGTTATTGTAACAGCAGGCATAGGCAACGTCGTACAAATCATCCTCCAGACCGGCATTGCAACTTTGCAGATAGGGTAAAACTTCGTCCAGAAGGTCCACCCTATACTCTTGAGGCACTTTATTCTTTGCGAGTTTTTTGACGATCTCGTGGAGAAGATCCGATACATGATCAGCCAAATCGTAATCACCGCCGCCATACTCATCCAGTTCAGCTAGATCCGACTCCAGTTCGCCCCAGAGAGCAAAAACACCCTCTCCGTCAGCAGTTTCTTTCTGTCCCGGCGACAACTTTACATGGGCTTTCAGATACTCGAAACACTCCCGGCGGGCTTCCGGAAGCATAATGGCAAGATCTTCAATAAGCTCGATAAGGACTTTGTTTTCCGCAGCTTCCAGTAATTGCCGGAGCGGATCTTTTTGTTTTACAATTTTGCTGGTTTTCATTTTCAAATTCCAATTCTAAGTATTAAAGGAAATGAATTGATCGAGAAGCGGTAACTTCTTCACGCTATAGCTTTTTGGAAAGGGATTATCCGATGTTGCCACTAACTCTGCCAGGCCGAAAAATTGGGCAAAACCCTGTAGCGTTCGGTAAAAATAGGCCCTGCGAAGAGTATCCTGAGCTGTTTGATACGGAGTTTCGCCTATTTCATGAATCAGGTCTGGAAAGGCCTTTATAAAAATATCTTCGTAGAAAGACTGTGGCCGGGCTGTATCTCCGTATTTACTCAAGAGGAAAAGAGAGAACATAAAAGCCTGCTGCAAAAAAGGAATTTCCTGATAGCCATCACGATATGCCCAATTGAACTTGTGAACATAGGCCGTAAAAAGATCAGGATATACGGCTGCCACCCCATGGGAAGCTATTTTCTTGCGACATTTGGCAGAGAGAATGAATTTTCCTTTGAACTTGCGAACAAGTCCGGCCAGCCCTGCTGCAAGACGCAGGCAATGCATGTCGAAAAAATCCATTTCCGATCGAATGCTCCCATACCTGGTTCGTCTTTCATAGTCTTCACCCCAGAAAGAAAGCGCCGCCTCCTGACAAAATCGTTGCGGCAGGTTGCCTTTTGCCGTGGGTTTTAAGCCCTTTTCGCCAATAGCATCAGCAAGCAATGAAAACAGGGTGAGGGCGGGTGCTGCTATTGGCTGAGGGATATCTTCCTTGACTTGGATAAGGGGTGATGATTCAAGGGGGAAATGCAGAAAGCGGTACATCTGTTCAGGCGATAGACCATGAAATTGGTCAAGAGGCGCTGTGTTTTTGCGGCGCATATAGCCATCCAATGCTGCCTGGGCCTCATCGATGGAAGTGAAATGACCGCTCTCAAGCTTGTTCCTGACCTCGGCTATGATATCCTGCATATCATCAGGGCCGGTTTTGCCGCCCAGCTTGCCAAGGCAACATTTTTTGTATTTTTTGCCGCTGCCGCATGGGCAGGGATCATTTCTGCCGATGGTCATAGAATCACTGCCTCCGATTTCGACTGTAATGATTGTTGATGTTTTGCGCCATTGCGGCAAAGGAGATTGCCGGAAAAAGCCTGGCTCAAGATTGATTGGCGAAGGTGTTCGGCGCGTATGAGGTTAGTGTCAATCGTTGAGGTTATCTCTCGGATAATTGAAAGATGACGATCAACTTCTGTAATAATCTGTATTTGTTCTGCATAAGGGGGGAGTGGTATAGCTACTGCTTTGAGAACTTCAAGGTTGATATTTTTTTGTGCAGTGGCAGGGGCAAAACGCTCCAGTTTTTCTTTTGCAGTACGAATGAAATATTCCACATATCGTGTCGTAACCTCATCGTCTGCTATTAGAAAACCGACTACGCTATCAGGAAAGCATGAATCAAACTTTAATACGCCTGTTTCAGCAATATTTGCAGCAATAGTAATGCACAATGTTCCCGCAGGCCAAAGTCTGCTTTGCTGCAACCCAAATTCACTATAAGTTTGACTGTACTTAGTTATGGTACCTTCTGACTCTCGAACTTGTCCTGTTTGGATAAAAGGGAAGGGGCCTCCAAATAATTTTTTGTCGTTCCTTGGCCTGTGTTTTGATTTACCCCTATTTAGTTCACCAAGTTGAGGCATGGTAGCCCACCCCCACCTCTCTGGCAATTTAGGC
>JACNJZ010000220.1 GCA_014382295.1 Candidatus Desulfobia pelagia
ATGCGATCGACTTTAATCCCCAAAATCAACGAAGCCTCCCGGCTGTTTCCAATCGCGTAAATGTATCTGCCGCTTTTTGTGAATTTCGTGAAGAAGATCACGATAATTGCAATGACGATCATGATAATGAATGGTGATGGAATATTCATCAGGTAGCCTTGCCCAAGGAAGTAAATACTTTTTGGGATATTCGTTATTGCCTGGCCATGTGTCAATACGAGGTTGAAGCCACCGAAAACGCCGGCCGTGCCAATTGTAACAACAAGGGAGTTCAATCTGAGCTTGGTGACCAGCAACCCGTTTATTAGACCAAAGGTGAATCCCAAAGCCAAGGTCAGCAAAATGGAAACATAGGGGTTGATGTTAAGGTGCACCATGAATATCCCGCCGATAACTCCACAGAGGGCGGATATTTTGCCTAATGACAAGTCGAGTTCTCCAAGCATAAGGAGAAGCGCTTGTCCGAGTGTGATCAGCCCGAGAAATGCCATGTCTCGTAAGAGAGATTGAATATTATAGAAGTCCAGAAAGTACTTCGAGAAAATGCTTGCCGTCAGGCAGAGAGCCAGCACTACGAGGAAAATGTTAAAGCTGGATGCTTTTCTGGCCGATTTCCAGAAGCGCTTTATTCCTTTGTTGCCACTGCCTGCCATGCTATATCTCCCGCTCTTTTATAGTCTGATCAGAACCTATCATAGCCGCGATGATGTCGGTTCTATTTGTTGCTTCCATCTGGAACTCTCCGGCCTTTTCGCCGTTATAAACTACTAATATCCTATTGGAACATTTTATGAGTTCATCGATTTCCGAGGATATCAGGATGATGGATATCTTTTCCTTCTCCGTGATTTCCTTCATAAGGCGGTAGATCTCTGCCTTGGCGCCGATATCAATGCCCTTGGTCGGTTCATCGAAAATGAGAATTCTTGGTATTCTAGACATGGCTCGGCCAATAATGACTTTTTGCTGGTTGCCGCCGCTCAGGAACATAATCTTCTGTGCCAGAGACTCTGCCTTGATGTTGTATGTCTTTAAAACTTGAGCCCCTAGAGCGGTCTCTTTTCTGCTGGAAACCAGAAATAGGTTTCTGAGTTTTTCCAATAATATCATTGAGATGTTCTCCAGAACGGAAAGGTTCGGGAAGATGCCTTGCTGCTTTCTCGCCTCCGGCAGATAAAGAACTCCGTTCCTTATTGCCGTCGCGGGATTAGGGGACGTGATTTTTTTGTCGGACAACTCGATCGAGCCTGACCAGAAAGGTTTGTACCCGAATATTGCTTGTACGATCTCGGATCTTCCTGCCCCCACGAGGCCGGCGAAACCCAGGATTTCGCCTTCTTTAAGCTCGAAGCTTATGTTTCTGAAGCCTTTTCCAGTAATGTTGTTGACTTTTAAAATGGTAGAAGACGCAACCCCCACCGGTCTGTATTTGGCGGCGGGGTCGATCTCCTGGCCTACCATCTTCTCTATAACCCAATCCATGGAACATTCTTTAACAAGAGCGTTTCCAACCTGTACGCCGTTCCGCAATATGGTTATTTCGTCGCCGACCGCAAAAACTTCTTCAAGCTTGTGCGATATAAACACAACAGCCTTGTTCGCCTTCTTCAGCTCCTCGATCACCTCAAAGAGTTTCATAATGTCGCTTGACACAAGGCTAGTTGTAGGCTCGTCGAATAGAATGATCTCCGAATTATCATCGGCAATGGCATGGGCTATCTGCAGGAGTTGCTGTTCCGATATAGATATCTCATCGACGACATCGTTCGGTCCCGCTTTGATGTGGTATTTTTCCAAAATGGGTAACGCTTGTTTCTCAAGTACTTTTCTGCTGACAAAGCGGTTCTTGTAGATAGAGCTGTTGAACGGGAGGAAGAGGTTTTCCGCAACGGTAAGGCTTGGGAACAGTTCGATTTCTTGGGGGACGTAACCGATCTTTCGGAAAATCTTCATCTCTTTCGACGCGTCCTGGCCCAGGATAAAAATGGAACCCTGGCTGGGATGGTAGACACCGGTCAGGATTTTGATGAGTGTGCTCTTTCCTGCCCCGTTCTCGCCAACGATGCAGTGTACTTTTCCACGCTCTAGCTCCATATTGATGTTATTCAGAGCCAGACAACCGGGGAAACTCTTGCTGATGCCTTTCGCTTCGACTGCAAGCATGCCAGTGTTCGTCCTCAAGGATGACGGAGAGCCATGTCGCTCGAACAGACGACATACCTCCCCGTCTTCGATACAAAAAGTGATCCTTTACTTAGGGTTATTGCTTAGCCATTCATCGACGTTGTCCTTGGTGATAACATCAATGCCGGTATCTACCCAGAAGGGTGTCCTTCCTCCGATAGCCGCCTGGTAGAGCATGAGCACTGCGAGAGCGCCCTGGTCCCGCGGCTTGGTGGCCGATAGTACATCAATGACGCCCTTCTTGACCATCAGAACTTCATCGTGGAGGCTGTCCATCAGCGCAGCCCTGACCTTCCCGACCTTCCCTGCCTCTCTGATTGCGTAGGCAATACCTGTTGAGGTCGCATCGCAGTTGAGATAACCGACAAGGTTAGGGTGCGAGGCAAGCACCGCGGCAGCCTGTTGCTGAGCTTGGCTGATACTGTCATTGCTGATGCCCCCGTCGATAATCGTGACATTCGGGAATTTTTTCAGATACGCAAGATGGGCATCATAGCGTTCCTTATGGTTCGGTGCGGTCGGAAATCCCTGCATAACGGCAATTTCGCCCTTGTATCCCACGAGCTTGAGGAGCATTTCAGCGGCTATTTCTGACTGCTCGGTGAAATTGTTCCCTACGCCTCCGATTCCCAGATCAGGCAACGGAGGGGAGTCGAAGGTAAAGAGCTTTATGCCGCGGCGCATGATCTCTATGAAAACCTGCCTGTTGCCAGACGGATCGAGAGGATCGACGGTGATTCCATCAGGTTTAGTCACCGCCACCCGCTCTAGAATCGAGTTCTGCTCCGTGACATCAGCTGCTGTCGGAGCTATGTATTCAATCTTAATCTTTACGCCAAGCTGCTTCTCCATCAGCTTGGCCTGTTCCTGCGCACCCTTGTTCACTTCATCGAACCAAGGGTGAACCACTTTTGGAACAATAACGAAACGAAAGTCTTTAGCTGATGCAACGGGAACGAGGAACAAAACAAGAAGTAAGATTAAGCTAGCTTTTTTCCACATAATAGCCTCCTTTTTAAATTTCATATAGAAAGTAGAATGTCGGAGCTGGCGAGTCTTTTTGTACGGCCCGTCTGCTTACCTTAGCCTTAATTTCATAGGCTAGAACTATGAAAACAAAATATTACATTTTCTACCACCTCCTTTCGGCGGATAAAAATTTTTTGTTGACCGGAAAGTCGGTCTCTCCGAACTGAGAACGTCTTTCAGAATGTCCCAGTTCAACCATACGAACTCCACAATCTTTGAGCATAAGCGGGGATATTTTCCAGTATAACTGCCTGCATGCTCCCAGTGCATGTTTTGAGCTCCTATCAAAAGAGTGGAACCGGCAACCAAATCTCATACACGCTTAATCACTGTGAAAGGTGGAACTAT
>JACNJZ010000222.1 GCA_014382295.1 Candidatus Desulfobia pelagia
CATAGGATCGCAACGACGGGACGTTGGGTTCAATCCATGCCTATCCGGTTGACGCAGGTTGTAGATTGGTGATTTGGGGTATTATCCTGCGCGTCTCAGATTACTCTCGGGCTCAGTTGAAGTTTCAGCGTATGTCCCTGATGAAACGACCTACGACCTCCATCTGGCGTGTATCCAGAGGCTCGTGGCTCGTGCCGCCTGAGTGGAGGTGCTGGCCCACAGAAATTTTTACGAAGGTGCGTGGGCACAGAATCCTGCTGAATCATTAGCCCCCTCATCGGCAGAGTCGAAGGCCGGCGCGGTACCACTCAGAGCCCGTTCCCTCTGCCTCGCCAAGTCCAGCATGTGGACCCACGACTTGCTCTTCTAACTTCACCTGGTTATATGAGATTTACACCTTGTGGAATTTCATTACCTGATTAAGCAAAATGCGCGTAAAACTATTTAGTGCAACTCCTGATACATTTCAAAAACCACATCCTGCCCACGAGGAATTGCCGTTCTCAGTTTTTCAAAGCTCAAATGTGACGGGGTGGAAACGGTGGGTTGTAAAACAACCTGGGAAAGATCCCCCCACTTAAAAATTCCTTTATCTTTGAAACCGATTTGAGTTGAATAGAATTGATAGTAGTCCCTTTTTTCGAGCAAGAGAAATAACATCAACTCTTCTCTGTTTAAACGCTGAAAGCTCATTATCCTCACTGCGTGTTGCGCTCCTTTGGGCAATCCTAGTATCGCTCCCTTGTCTGAAAACTGAATTTCGGGAAAACCTTTGGGTATAATCACACGCACCATTAATGGCTGAAAAAGCTCCAGCGGTGGTGCAACCCCAGCCTCGCATCCATCCCCATCGGCAGTCCAGCATGGTGCAGGGTTCCAACCCTGAAGGGTGGAACTCATCTCGAAAACCACTGCCAACCCGTAGGAAGGGCGGGGTCTGCCCACCCGCTTAATGTAGTATGGGCCGACAATACTTACGGCCCTGTATTCTGACTGCGCCTTGTTGTAATAATCATTCTCCTCCACAAACACGCTATTTCTTACCTCTTTAATGTTTTCGTAATGCAATTTTTGTGCTCGCTCTCGAACGTTATTCACGAAATGATCGATGAGCCTGTCAATGACGTCGGGCACCGTATCGTTTTCCCCTGGCTCAAGGTCACCGCTGAGCACGAATTGCCGCGTCTGCGAGCTGACATGGTTCTTAATTTTTTCCAGAACGTCGACCACCTTTTTCTTAATTTGCATCTCGTCGTGTTGCAGTTTTTTTATGCGTTTACTTACACTTTTGATCTCGTTCTCCAGTATTTTGATGTCTCCTTCCAGACTGTCCTTTATTTCCTTTCTGGTATTGACGTTGTTTATAATCTGGTGAAACTGGTCAGAACTGTCCTGGGTGTAAGCCTTGATCTGAGTACGGTTGGTCTCGTTCATTTCGTTGCATAGTTTGAATATCTTCCTAGCACTGTCTTGCAACCGGGTGGTCAGCGCCAGCTGTTCGATTTTGTACTTTGTAGAGATAATGGTTGGATCGAAAGTTTCCATATAGGGTGAGCTTATCATCTTCTTTTTGGCCTTGAGACTTTTTTTTCCTTCTCTCAGGTTATACACGCTGTATGCTACTAGCTTGAACCACTTTTCCCGCGAATCTTCTTCGATGTATTCGTGATCAATCAAATCCTCGGGAGAAAAGGAGGAGCTGAATTCCGACTCTACTAAGTCTCCGAAGACGCGGGCTCGTATCCAGTCTTCTTCCAAAATGCCATTGCTGATAATGGTGATGGATTCAATCGCCATCTCCTTCTGGTTTTGAATGATGAAGGACAGGCTGCGCTGCTTAGAAGCTTCCTGAACCTCTTTAGATGATATATAATCAGGATCGTAGTGTACTTGTTCCAAAACCAACGTGCATTCGGGAACGATAGCTATTCTGTGAAACATCTCTTCCCGGGTTGTTTCTATTTTTCTTTCCTCTACCTTGATGTATTCCTGGTGTTCTCGAATTCCCTTTCTCGCCTGATAGATGGTGGAATGGTAGTTCTTGAGCTGAATCTCCAAGTGCTTCTTTTTGTCCTCCACGACAGAGAATTCACGCCGCAGTTTTAATTGTTGCTGGATTAGCCCCTGAAAGACCCTTTTCCACTCCTTATCCTCCTGCTCAAGCTTGTTGTGCACTTTAGTAAGCATACTAGTGGCGTTGAGTCGTTCTACGTATTTTTCTTTATGTTTCCGGTATATTGTCTGGAGCCGTTTCTTAACCTCATCCGAACTCGTCGTTCCATTTTTAAACCGGAAACTATGGATAAGAGGAAGTTTGTCAGAAAACTGGGCAAGGGCTGAAAAAGACCAAGCAAGAAGCACATAAAAAATAAAAATGGCTATGACCTTTGGGCAAAAACGCATAATTATTCTACCTTTAATTTAACACTATACACCCTATTGTCCTTAGCTTCTATCAAAAAAAAGGCAGCGTGGAGAATCACTCCAGCTTCTGACAACTGCTTCGACTTCATCGTGAGACAGAAACGAAAGAGCCGTTGCGAAGAAGCGGGATTTATTTGTTCCCCTCCAAAATGACCGAATGATCCCCATTTAAAAACCACCTAATAAGGGATCGCGAAATTTACCTTCCCCGCAACACTCCCGCCTAATTTCTGAAGAAACGCTTGGGGCATAAACACCGTGCCAAGCCAACAAAAGTCCACAAAAGAAGTTTTGGCACCAACTGTCAGGAGTGTGCCAAATTGGAACCAACAGCCTCCTTGTTTGTTGATATCCCCGAATCTCCCTGATCGAGATCGCGGTGAAGTAAAACTCGGGTCAAGGGGGCTACAATGCCCACCGACGTAGCGGTGCCAATAAACACTCCAGCAAAAACGATTTGCCCGATTTCCCGTCCAACACTACCGATGACCGAATCCAACTGTCCCCCTGCTTTTTCTGAGATCAACACCCCTAAAGAAACACTACCTTGCCAAAGTAAAAAGGCCATGATTGCGGTACTGAGAGAAGTAAGCAGAATGCGCAGGCCCAGACGTTCAAGTTTCCCCTCATGGCCCACAATGACAAGAGAGTCGTTAATGGAATAACCCATCACCGTCAGGATTGCGGCTATAGTGGTGAACTTTAGTTGGATTCCTACACCTATCAGTAGACAAAACAGGATTGCCATATCGATGAAAAGAGCAGCTATAACGGCAAGCCCGACACTGAAGCGTTGTGGTAATGTGTAAGTCTTGTTCATCATCCCGAGAAAAACTAAAATGCATCCCAGTAAGAGAATGCAGCTCCAAACCAAACTATACTTAATATTCTGTATGTTTTCCATGGTCATACGAGGTCCAATGGAGGTTACGCCTTCGCCGGGTATGAAACTAAAGTCTCCAGAATATTCAAAAATACGTTCCACAAATCTACCGTCGAAAAGTTGTTCCTTCATGCCTAGTGGCTCTCCTTCTTCCTCGAACTCATTGGCTTCCGCCTCATCAACTCTCTTCATCTGACCTTCTATAATATAGATTCGGTTTTCCTTAGCTTT
>JACNJZ010000027.1 GCA_014382295.1 Candidatus Desulfobia pelagia
AGACAGACATAATAGACGATATTTGCTCTATTGCCTCTAATAAAGTAGGAGTTACCATTGGTGGGTCTTTCGAAACAGTATGGTATGGTTATGGTCTTGAGTTTGCTAGTGCGGAGAAAATCACAATCCAGTAAAATATATTTTCTGTGCAGGTATCCAGGTGTTTTTGTTTAAGTCCTATTTTGAGGAGAAGAAGGATGTCGTACAATAAGAATAAAATTTGTAAAAGCGGCTTGATTATTTCTTTTATTATGGCAATTTTTCTTATTGCGGACACATCTCAATCTGAGATGGGCGCCCCAACGGCAATAATAAAAACTGTTTCTGATGGCGTCTTTCAGACACTCAACATCTATCCTGTTTCTGGGCCTCCTGATTTTTTGCCAAAAAGAAGAGAGGCCATAAAGAAAATTTTAGATACCAATTTTGATTCTGTTGAAATGGCGAAACTAGCCCTTGGCAAGTACTGGAAACCTCTTTCAGATAAACAACGGCATGAGTTCAGCAGCCTTTTCTACTGGCGGCTATACAGCTTTTATATTTTGCGGATAGAGCTCTATTCTGACGAGACGGTTCTTTACAAGAATGAAAAGATTTTAGATGACAAGGCCTCTGTGCTTACACGGGTAAGCAGTACGCGATACCCTGAGTTCGACATCACGTACCGGCTCAGAAAAACAGATCATGGGTGGAAAATCTATGATGTCGTTATTGAAGGGGTGAGCCTTGTTGCCAACTACAGAGGTCAATTTAATAATTTTTTATCAAAAAAAAATACCTTTAACGATCTCTTGAAAAATCTCCGAGATAAAGCCCCAGATAATATGGTGACAAATTAAATAGTAATCTTTACGGAGAGGCCTAAATACGAACAGTTCAAGGATTGACAATCAATGGAGCCAGTTCTCTATTTTATGCTGAAGAAAAAACAAAGTTAGCCTGATGCCATGAAGCTTATCACTGTAATCTCGGACCCTATAAATATTAAAGAAGTCCCTGCGATAGCAACCAAAAATAATATTGAAAGTTGGTGGTGGGGGAGTAGGGAGCCAGGGGGGGCGAATTCCATCTATCTTCTTGCAGAGCATGAACAAAGTCAAAGCCTGCTGGACAGTCTTTATGGAGTTTTGGGTCCAAAAGGGAAGATAATCATATCAGTACCAGAAGCAGTTCTTCCACGTCCTGTAGAGAGCGATACTGCTGTAAAGAAGAAAAAGGATTCAACGACCACCACACGGGAAGAACTTTATGAGAATGTGGTAAAAGGTGCCGACCTCGATGGCACCTACCTTCTGCTTGTTGTTTTATCTACCTTTGTTGCCGCAATAGGCCTTATTAAGGACAACCTTGCAGTGATTGTCGGGGCTATGGTCATTGCGCCACTGCTAGGGCCAAACATTGCTCTTGCCCTGTCAACAGCATTGGGAGACAACAAACTCTTGTGGAGAGCATTGAAGAGTAACTTCGTGGGACTTGGGGTGGCCATTCTGCTCTCTTATCTTTTTGGAATAATATGGCCTGAAAGTGTTCTAAGTACAGAGATTCTGGCTCGTTCTGATGTAGGTTTTGACAGTGTAGCATTGGCTTTGGCCTCTGGGGCTGCGGCAGTGCTTTCAATGACAACAGGCCTTTCCAGCGTTTTAGTGGGGGTCATGGTGGCTGTCGCTCTTTTACCTCCTGCTGTTTCAATGGGACTTCTGTTCGGAGGAGGGCACATCAGTGAGGCTCTCGGCAGTGGTCTCCTCCTCGCTGTTAATATTGCTTGCATTAATCTTTCAGCGAAAATTGTGTTTTTTCTGAAAGGTATTAAGCCCCGGACATGGCTCCAGTTAGAAAAAGCAAAACAGTCAACAGCTGCATACTTGTTTTTTTGGATTATTTCTCTCGGTGTTCTCATTCTGGCGATTTATTTGAGTGGTTGATATTCTCTTGTTTTCAAGCGGTTAGTACATATAGTTTAGTCCTGAGGTTTAGCTGTTCTTGTAGAAGAAAGATTTTCTGGTAAGAGAGGTGTCAGCTCTTGTAAGAGATATTCCCGTTTTTCCGGTAAGTGTTAGCGATAATCAAAGAAAAATTTGATTGGAGGCAAAATATTCAGTAGTCTCACGTATTAAAAAAATCTTAACAGGGGAAAGACTCATGGATGATAAAAAAAAAGAGAACCCGGAAGTTGAAGAGGAATTGGCAGCATATGAGAAACTGCGGCAACGGGTGAGTAAAAAGTTAGTTGAACTCAATGAGAAGATCAACACCCAGTCCATCAATCACGCCATGGAAAAGGCGATGGCAGATCTCAAAGAAGTTGGGGGACATTCAAAGGATATTATTTATCGGGCCGGTGAAACGCTGAAAAAAGATATTGCATCTTCTGTCAGCCAGATAAAGCCTAAAGTTGACGAGGGGATAGGGGAAACCCGTCAACATTTCAACCGATTGCATAATAAGGGCGGCGCACTCTGGCGGGAAATTTCCAATGAGGCGGAACATCTCAAAGAATTCTCTCTCGATAAGGGTGGAGCTTTCCTTCTCAATGTAAGCAGAGGCTTAAGTGAATGGACCAAGAGCCTGAGTGACAAGCTTGACAGTTCTTTGTCTTATAAGACTGGAGAGGTAACCCATGGCGGTGAGTTCACCTGTACGAACTGCGGCTCAGAAATTCACTTGAAAAAACCGGGTCGTATCCCCCCTTGCCCAAAATGCACAAAAACAGATTTCCGGCGTTCATGAAACATAATTGAGTGCAGAGTAAAGTCTACTGTGCTGAAGTAGAGCCGAGATCTCTGTGGGCCTGTTAGTGCAAAGAATCGCCTGATTCCGATAAGAATCTCTATAACTCAGCAGGAGTTATAGAGATTCTTGAGGTCAAAAAGATAAAGCTGCAGCTCCATAAAGAATTTGGACAGAGTACACCTTATCAAGGTTATGAGAGTATTCATCGAAATTCCATATGGAATCAACTCTTGTCGTCCAGATATAATGAAAAAAAGCACTTCTTACGGCATCCTTGATGAGAAATTTTTGCAGACTCCGTCCGTCGCCCTTTACGAGGCTGAAGAGGAGGTAAACAGGATGGCGGCTATTGTCGAGGATATGCTGCGTTATGCCAGGCGGGCCTTTTTCGACAACGATCATGAGTCGATGAAGATCCTGGCCGACAATGAGCATATTGTTGATACCATTAATGACAAGCTTGGAAATTATCTGGCCAAGATCAGAACCGTAATGCTTTCGGAAAAGGATGCTGACAAGAAAAGGGTTCTTGTGCACGCCATAACCGATATCGAACGGGTGGCTGATCTTGCCGAAAATATAGGTGAATACGCTGGGCAAAAGAATGTGGTCTTTTCGGATTCAGCAAAAAAAGAGCTGGAAAAGGTTTTTGACAATGCTGCCCGGATTTACAGCATGGCGGCCAAGGCCCTTCACCGCAAACGGCGCTCCCTGGCCCTTGACATCGGCCAGATGGAACACGACTTTGACGAATTGGAGATCATGTACCGTAAGAAGTATCTCGTCC
>JACNJZ010000106.1 GCA_014382295.1 Candidatus Desulfobia pelagia
GCCGCCAATGAAAACGCCCTGCTGGTTCGGGCGGTAAAAGTCGATGTTTCCGAAAGATGGAATCCCGGACGCTTCGACGATGATAATTTGACCGGCAGAGTCAAAGTCTTAACCAGCCGATTCTCAGCTAACCGCATCGTTCAGCATATTGCGCACTGCGCGAAGAAATATCACTGTTTCGCCGCTAAAAACTTTTTCCTCGGACGCTACTCAGCCCTTGACCATTATTGTTGGAAAGGGTATTTTCTGAATACTGATTGTTGTGTTGAGGCTGTTGTCCCGGACCAGGGGGCAGCGGCCTTTCTGTTGCCGCCATTATCGCACCTCCTGTCTGTTGTCACGGCTTTCAATTCGTGATGCCAGCCATGCCTCAATTTCATTTTCCAGCCAACCGACTGCACGCGCCCCGAGGTTTATTGGCCTTGGGAATGTGCCTTCCTGTATACGCAAATAAATTGTTGATCGGGACAAGCCTGTCCGATTCTCAACCTGCTTACGTCGAAGGATAGTGAGTTTTTCTTGATTTGTGTTCGCCATAGTAGTGCTCCATAAGTTGAAATTAGAAGTTGTTGGTATGGAGCGACTATAGGAAATGAAAAGTAGGTACAACAGGAGGCAGGGCAGGCGGGCACCCTTTGACAAGAGCACAGGACTATTTCGTGAAAAGGCTGTTTGTCTGGGAAAAGAGGTGGGTGGTGTTTTCTTATTTCTAAAAAAATCACATCTGGCCTGACAATTTGAAAAAACAGGTTTTGTTACGTATACTCTGAGGCAAGCTTAAAAAGAATCAGGAATAGCCTTAACCTCGACCGAATTTTCAATTCTTAATATTGCCAGATCTTATCTCGCCCAAAAAGTGAGGTCAGAGTGTACTCATCCCTTATTAAATCCACAGCAAAGTTGAGGGAAAAATCGGTTGAGTTAATATGCACTGGGCGGAATCACCTATCCAAGCTCTGCTGGGCCATACACCCCTAACACCTATCCCACATTATGCTTGTTCTATTTAAATATTAATTCCAACAACTTGTTGAAATACAATGAAATAACAAAAAACACTCACCTATCCTGTAGAAGGATTAGAAATTACTATCATACAAATGCTTTGTTGTGGAACTGAGAAAAGGGAAGTCGAAGGAGTATGAGCTTGTAAGGTCCTAACGATTATGGTAAGTGTGCATGCTGTTTGCTAACAGGCTACCGTAAAAACAACTCAGCAAGTAGCAAGTGCGGGATGAAAACTAAATGAAGCCAACGAAATAACAAGAGCACTATATCTCTCAAAGCTGAAATTTTTCACTTTTGTTGTCAGGATTTAAATGTGAGGAGAAATAAGTCAAATGAAGAAGCCATTATTGTCAATTCTTGTCTCAGTGATTCTGGTTGCCAGTGCAACAGTTATTGCCCAGGAAACACCCGGGTGGCATCATATGCTGGTTGATAATCCCGAGATAGATGACCACCTTCGAATAAAAACACATCCTTTTACAGGAAAACCTTACATTTCTTATTACGATGCTAATACCTATGAAGTTAAATTGGCCTCTTTACAAGAAGGTGTTTGGGATATTGATATAGTAGCCTCACTTGCCCCGTCTAATATCGGTGATTTGGCAACTTGTTTATCATTTCATCCTGTTACTGGATTACCAGCTGTCACCTATAGCGGAACTGATTGGAAGCTTTATTACGGATATCAGGATGAGTTCGGGAACTGGAATGCCGACTATATCGACACAGCCCCTGCTTCTGGTTCTGCCTTTGGACTTGAATATGACCATAATAGTGTTCCCTGGGTAATATACAACAACTTTAACGACTTTATAGTTCGTGTAGCCCATAAAAGTGGGGAGTCTTGGGAGATCACCCAGGTTGATACTGATGGAGCAAGTTTTGATTTAGCCATTCACCCTGAAACTGGATACCCGGCAATTGCATACCTCAAGATAACGGATTTCGATCAGTTTGCCGATGTGTTGATGTATGCGTCTTATAACGGCTCCTCATGGGACAAAGAAATTGTAGACAATAGCAATGATGACCATGGTCCTTTGTCCCTGGTATTTCACCCAACAAGTCATTACCCCATGATCGCCTATACTCCAAAAATTTCACCTGGCAATAGAGACCTGTATTTTGCTGCATGGAATGGGTCTGCTTGGGCTATAGAGGAGGTGGATAATGTCGGCGATATTGGCGGATGGGTTGATCTAGCAATTGATCCAGTTAACAATAACCCCGCAATTGTCTATAGGATCGAAGAATTTCATCCTGACTACACTGAGCCGCTTTTTTTCACCTCCAAAGATGGTGATACCTGGGCAAAAGAACTCATAGATCTTAATGTGAAAAAGGGCAAAAGTGTATCGTTCAGCCAAACAGGAACAGCTTTCATCGCCTATGAAAAAGTTCTTTCTGACTTGTATTTTTCTTATAAACACGAGAGCAGCAATGACGAAGATGGTGATGGGGTGATTAATGATTTAGACGATTGCTCAGGTACTCCTTACGGTGAATCCGTATACACTAATGGATGCTCTGCGTCACAAATTGACTCGGATGGAGATGGTGTTCCCGATGTTTCTGATCCCTGCCCTCAGGACAATCCAGATGATCCTGACCATGATGGGATCTGTACAAGCAGTGATATCTGTCTGCTTGGTGATGATCACATTGATTCGGATGCAGATACAGTTCCAGATGCATGCGACATTTGTAGTAATTATGATGACTCACTTGATGCGGACCAGGATGGAACAGTTGATTGCATAGATAGTGGTGATTCAGACGAAGACGGTTTTATTGATGCTGAAGAAGTTGCTTGCGGTTCCGACCCCGCTGATGGCAACTCAAAATGCAATAGTTTTTTGCCATTTTTGATGCTGTTACTGGATGATTAGTCTGCCATTATTTTGATTAGGGTTGCCAGGTCGAAGCTCTTCATATAATCCATTTTCCTAAAGCTAAGGCTGCTACTGTTAAGTTGATCTGAACTTCTTTCGGGCTTCTGCCAGGCCAAACCTGGATTTTTACATCTTACCAGGAAAATTGACTTGGGCTTGCTCCACCTTTGGGATTCGGATTTATTATCATTGCAATACGTTCACGGGCATTTGATCCAAGATCAGGAACGTTTTCTTCAAGCCAATCGAGAATATATTTTTTATGACCGCCTTTTGGTATGCCATTTGGTGGATTTCTTTCATGAAGCTCGACCCACGTTTCAACAGCGATTTTTAGCTCCTTGGCGTAGAAAGAGTGATCAGAATTAAGATAAGAGGCCTTTGTCGGCAAGTGAAGATCCACAGTGGCATCAATTCTCTTTGCCCATCGTTCAAACGACTCTCGATGTATAACTAGAACTCTCTTCCCGATTAATTCAAGGACAGGGTCGCTGAAGTCCATACCGTCAGTACGGGCATATTCTATTTCTCCACGTTCACAGGCAGCAATAATTGCAAATTTTTTAGCCTCCCTGCATATTGGATT
>JACNJZ010000107.1 GCA_014382295.1 Candidatus Desulfobia pelagia
GAAGTTGACGATATCTTTTGCAGCCTGAGCAAGAACTTCCTGGGGCAGAGTTCCCGGCCCTGGACTGAAGTTATATATCCTTTCTGGCATATCTTTCTCCTTATTAAATGAAAATGAAATATTTCTATTAAATATCTTAGCTGAAAAAAAAGGCATAATAGTGTAAAAATGCTTCTCTGTCATTACTTTGTGTGGCCCTGTTTCATTCTTCTTTCTTAAGGCAACCTCTAACGTTGATAAAAAAGTGCAGAAACTAATTGTCCTTGCAGGACCAACGGCCATTGGGAAAACGGAGCTGTCTCTTTCTCTTGCTGAGGAATTTGATTGTGAAATTATTTCCATGGATTCCATGCAGATTTATAAATACATGGATATTGGTACGGCGAAGCCAACCCTGGAAGAGCGGCAGAGGGTTGTTCATCATCTGGTTGATTTTGTTGACCCTGCTGATGAATATAACGTTTCACGATTTGTCTCGGATGCCTGTCTGGCTATAGAAGAAATTCACAGCAGGAACAAGCAGGCCTTGCTGGTTGGAGGTACAGGGCTTTATCTTAAAGGACTTCTGGAAGGCCTTTTTGAAATAGTCCCTGTTCCGCCGGATGTCAGGGAAATAGTAGCCGAGATGGAAAAAACGAACGGTATCGGCTTTCTGCATGAAAAGTTGAAAGAGTGTGATCCCGAATCAGCGTTACGCCTCCATGTCAATGATAGTCAACGAATCAAGCGGGCGCTGGAGATTTTTTATGCGACAGGTATACCCTGGTCCCAGCATCTTGAGGAGCAGGCTCAACAGAAAAAACAATATCAGGGCTGCTTCAATGCATTAAAAATCGGACTGCACAGGGATAGAGAACTTTTATATGATCGCATCAACAGGCGTGTTGATATCATGATTGAATCAGGACTTCTCGGAGAGGTTGAAAATCTTCTTGCCATGGGATACACCCCGAATCTCAATTCAATGCAGTCTATCGGCTATAAACACATGCTGAATTTTCTTGACTCAACCTGGACATGGGAAGAGGCTCTTCGCCTGCTTGCGCGGGATACTCGCCATTATGCCAAAAGACAGCTTACATGGTTTGGTCGTGACGAGGAAATGCACTGGTTTGAGCCTGCAGAAAAAGAAAATATATCTCAGACTGTTAAACAGTTTTTAGAAAAAAATATAGAGAGCTAAGTGACTTCAACAAAAATATTCATACAGAGATCCATTGATCCTTCTGTTTATAAGAACGCCAGAGGTCTTGGGTTGACGGATCTCCAGGCAAAAATTGTCGCGGGCAGGGCAGGGGATTATTCAGGGGAACTTGGCCCTGTTGTTTCGCCAAGCTTGAAGAACCTCAACCATCCCAGTTTGCTGAAAGACTGTGATAAGGCTGCCGCAAGAATTGCCGATGCTGTGGTTGGTAATCAGGTAGTAGGGGTAGTCACAGATTACGATGTAGATGGTGTTTGCGCCCATGCTCTGATTGTCGAGGCGTTGTTGAAGTTTTATTTGCCTGCCAATTCTATAGTGAGTTATATCGGTCATCGCTTGAAAGACGGCTATGGAGTCAGCAAAAATGTCATCGATCGACTTTTGTCGTCTGACAACCCTCCGCAACTAGTCCTTACTGCTGACTGCGGTTCCTCTGACCATGTTGGGATAGAATCGCTCAAAAACGCCGGTGTTGACGTGATTGTGACGGATCATCACGCGATACCCAGTGAAGGGATTCCGGGTGCAGCGCACGCTGTTGTTAATCCCGCCAGGGAGGACTGCACGTATCCGGACGGCGCAATCTCTGGATGCATGGTCAGTTGGCTGGTGATGTGCCAGGTTCGTAATATTCTTATAGAGAGAAAATATCTCCCCGAAGACACGCCAAAACTTGGAAGTCTGCTTGATTATGTTGCTCTCAGTACAGTTGCCGATGCTGTTTCAATGATGAGCCCGTCTAATCGAGCTGTAGTAGTGAGTGGTTTGGGTGAAATTAATGTGCTGGATAAGCCGGCATGGATGGCTCTGGCTAAATTATGTAATAAAAACGGATACGCCAGCTCCCAATTTACAGCCGACGATTTAGGGTTTGTCATTGGCCCCAGGATAAATGCTCAAGGAAGGATCGATGATCCCATGAAAGCCCTGCAATTCCTACTTTCAGAAGAAAGTGGTGCTGCTGATACCTGTCTGGCAATAATGGATAAAAATAATGAATCCAGAAAGGTAATCGAAAAAGAAATGGTCAGCAGGGCAAAATTGAAGGCCGATGAGTTTGTCAGGCAGGGCCTCAAGAGTCTGGTAATTTTTGAGGAGGATTTTCATCCAGGTGTCCAGGGTATTGTCGCATCGAGACTTGTTGACAGTTACGGGATGCCTGCTGTTGTTTTCAGCCCTGGTTCGGATGCCAATGAACTGGCAGGGTCTGCCAGGACAATATCTGATATACATATTCGTGATGTTCTGCAGAAGATAGATGATGAGAATCCTGGCCTCATCCTGTCTTTTGGTGGTCATAAGGGGGCAGCGGGATTAAAAATTGTCGCTGAGCAGATAGGTGTGTTCGGAAAGGCTTTTGAGGATGTCGTTATAAATTATCAAGGTGGTAAGGACATTCAGCCTAAAGTATATACTGACGGGGGGCTTGAAGGTTTTGCACTGTCTTTAGCTACTATTGAAGAAATTAAAAGAATAGAGCCATTTGGAAGGGGATTTTCAGAACCAGTTTTCGAGGGAGTTTTTACCGTAGAGGAAATACGCATCCTTGGCAAGGAACCGGTTCATGTCGGAATGAAACTTTCCAGCGGCAATGAAACTATTAATTCAATATGGTTCCGCGCTCTGGATAACCCCGGGGATGCGTTCAGCATGAATATCCAGGACACAATCCGATGTGCCTATAAATTAAAGGTAAATAATTACCGGGGTAGGCAGCATGTCCAGATGGTTATTGAACATGCGCAGCCGGCTGATGTTGTTGTGTAGATTCGATTATTATTAGTAAAAAATAGGTTCACCACGAAGTTCACGAGATAAGCGTAGACTTCGAGGACACGAAGAAAAAAAGAGAAAACGTCGTGGTTTTAGTTATCCTCGTCTCAAGGCATTAAAACAGAAGAAGAAGCGTAGTGTTGCGAAAGAATCAACTCTCAGGAGAAAAAGGAATTCCAGGCAGGGAACTGAATCTTTTATTGTTAGTTAACCCACTGGAATTGAAAGATATATATAAAACTAAACATAATATGCATTATGCGACATTGTGAATATGATGTATGAATAAGAAGGGGTGGCGGTTGATCTTGTCCTCATCTATTCTGCTGGCGTTATACGAGCCAAAATCACGTTCAACTTACAAATAATCGATTTATAGCATCGCAAATCGTAGGTTGGGTTGAGCTGATGAATGGCACAAATCCTGTTGGGCTTGCCTTGCTATCCATTTCCTGGGTAAAATGAGGTGGCTAAAAACTCAGCGAAGCCCAACAAAAATATTCAAAAAAACGTCGGCTTAGCCCAACCTACAATAAAAACCCGTATCATGGGCTGACAGCATTAAACGCAACAAGATCAATTTAAATTTACGAATAATCAATCTATGGAGTGTTGAATATGAACCGTGAGATATATCAGGAGCCTTTGGTTAGTCGCTACACCAGCCTTGAAATGCAGAAGCTCTTCTCCGAGCAGAACAAGTTTCAGACCTGGCGTAAATGTTGGATAGCCCTTGCTGAGGCCCAGAATGAACTTGGCCTGAAAGATATTGTTACAGATGAAATGGTTAATGAACTTAGGGCCCACGAGAGCGATATTGATTTTGACATAGCCGCGAAAAAGGAAAAAGAAATTCGCCACGATGTCATGGCCCATGTCTATGCCTACGGCCAGAAATGTCCTAAGGCTGAGCCCATTATCCATCTCGGCGCAACGTCGCAGTTTGTCGGCTGCAATACAGATCTTATCATACAACGTAATGCGTTAAGGCTTGTCAAAAAGGCCCTTTTGAACGTCATTGCCAATCTTGCAAAGTTCTGTCGTGAACACAAATCCCTGGCTACTCTCGGATTTACCCATTATCAGCCTGCCCAGCCGACCACGGTCGGCAAAAGAAATTCACTGTACATCCAGGATCTCCTTATGGACCTGGATTACCTTGAAAGCCTTGAGGGCCAATTTAAGGCCCGTGGCGCCAAAGGCACCGTCGGAACCCAAGCTACCTTTATCGAACTGTTTAAAGGCGACCACGACAAAGTGAGGCAGCTTGACAGGCTTGTTTCCAAGAAGCTCGGTTTTGACACGGTTTTCGATGTCACCGGTCAGACCTATACCCGAAAACTTGACATGAAAACAGCCGAAACCCTTTCTGGAATAGGCGCCTCGGCCCATAAGTTTGCCGTTGACATGCGCCTGCTTTCCAACCTGAAAGTTCAGGAAGAACCTTTTGCCGCTTCCCAGGTTGGCAGTTCGGCTATGGCCTACAAGCGTAACCCCATGCGCAGTGAACGCATGACCGGTCTTGCCCGAAAACTCATGGGCCTCCCTGCTGATTTTGGGGCCACTTATGCCAACCAGTGGTTTGAACGCACTCTTGATGATTCAGCTATTCGAAGAATGGATGTCCCCCAGGCCTTTTTATTGACTGACGCTATCTTGAAGTTGTTTCTGAACATTACATCCGGAATGGTTGTTTATCCGAAACAAATTCAACGTCATCTTCGCCAGGAACTTCCCTTCATGGCCACTGAAAAAATACTCATGGAATGTGTCGAAAAAGGCAAAAGCAGGCAGGAAATGCATGAAGTCGTCAAGGTGCATTCTGTGGCTGCAGGCAAGGTTGTCAAAATGGATGGCGGAGACAATGACCTGCTCACCAGGCTCGGAAATGATGACAATATCCCCTTCTCTATCGAAGAACTCGTGGCCATGATCGGGACTGGAGCAGAATTTACCGGCAGGGCTGCCGAACAGACGGAAGAATACCTTACTGAAGTTGTCGAACCTCGCCTGGCTCAATACAAGGATATGCTTGGTGACATGAATTCGGAGTTATCTGTATAAATTATAGATCTATAGAGTTGTACCGTAATTCAATGATAAACCCTGAAGAATTTACTTCGCTTTTTTATTTGGAGTCGGTATTTTAATATTTAAGTAATTAAGTTTTAAGTGGTTGATAGTGCGACAATTTTCTTAAAACTTAAATCTTAATTACTTAAAACTCATTTATGCAATGCAAACAAAAAAACTTTACCTTCGCATCAATCCGGCAAAAATACATTTCTTTAAATCTATACTTGAAGGATATGAAGGACTTGCCATGATGTCTACTCTAGACGGCAAACAGGGGTTGGTTTCTGTGCGGTATTCAGAAGAAGCACAAAGGGATGTGCTTCTTCTTCTTGAGGATCTCTCCCCTCTTCTTAGTAAGGAATAAGGGCCCTGCTACTTCCTGAAAACAAGGCTCATGATTTCATCAACCTTATCTTTTCCCTCGTCCTGAATACTTAAACACTGGTCACAGGTGAGGCCTGTCTGCTCCCATGCTGCGGGATTCACCCGCAAGGGGCCCATATCGAAAGTCCCTTCACCATCCCCTGCCCTGGTCAGCAGCGATCCAATATGTACTATTGCCGTTTCATGCAGGTATTGTTCAGCCTTTTCGGGATCCGTGTGATACTGCGCCGGCTCCCATAAACTTTGCGGGAGGCCCCAATGCCGCATCATTGCACCGCCTATCTGGGCATAATCAAAACCGAACAAATTATGTTCTATTTTGTGCAGGGACATACCACTCTCTAGTGACTCTTTAATGGCCTGCTGGCATTGTTCCGGAATGGATTCATACATTATCAGATGGCCGACATCATGTAATAACCCACACACAAAAAGCCGTTCACTGTAATCTGGTTGGCTCATCGATGAAAGCAACTGGGAATTAACGCCGCACATCACACTTCTTTCCCAGAACCGCTGCATTGTCATGACTTCCAGAGACATGCCATCAAAAGCTTGTGAGACACATGTTGCAAGAACAAGATCATGAATCTGCTGGGTTCCGAGAATGCTGACGGCATGACTGACAGTCTCAATTTTTGCAGATCTACCGAAAAAAGAGCTGTTGACTAACCTCAGCAACCGTACAGTTAATCCCGGATCCTGGCTGATTAAAATGGCAACTTCTGCCATAGTAAAATCAGGCTCATCAAGTATCTCTTTCAACCTGAGATATGTTTCAGGCAGTGAAATGAGTTTCGCTGATTTCGCAACATGTTTTATGGTTGATTCCATCTATTCTCTATATCTTTTGCAAATGGTAATATTTCGTGAAAAGTCGCCTTACGCAGCGTTTCTCTGTGGTGACGGATTCTGCAGCAGAAATAAGAGTTGTGGAGTGTGCAGAGTTAAGAGGCCACAATGCCTCCTTGACATAGAGACCTTTGGCTGAAGGTCCTGTGCGACGACGGCCTTGGTGGTGCCGGAAATCATACTGCACTGCAGGGATAACCATGTCTGGATAAGGTGTTGCATAGAGCCCTATTGGAAAATTAATAATATTCTCGGGTGCATGATGCAGTTCGGAGTGAAATTGCCTGCAGGCAGGAAACTTCAGCTCATTTTTACATTTTTCAATTAGGGGTGTTGCTTTTGGTCACTTGCTTGCTGATTTAAAGCACAGACTGGTACTGTTGTGTGTTAAAAAAAAGCTGTGTCAAGGTAGAGTTTCTCTGTCTCTGCTTTTAAATATTTCTTCTTCACGTATCTATATATGAACATTTTAGGCATAGCCTATTAATAGAGTCAAGTTTTATAGCGATTTGTTTAATTAATTTAGAAATGAATTTTCCATTTCAAAACGATATGTTACACTTTTTTTTGATTTTTCTTGTTTCCTTACATGAAAGGAATACTGATTAGAACTTAACGTGTCACTATAGGTATCATGATTATACGATTGTTTTTGTGCATTTTTGTTATTGTATTTGCGGGCCATCCTTTATGCGCTCAGGAAACCGCGAATTCTGGCCTGAGTTTGGATGACTGCATCTCCATGACGCTTTCCTCCAACCCTGAACTCGCCATGGCCAGGGCTGCAAGCGGCCAGCGCGAGGCATTGCTTCAGAGTGCCAGGAAAAATCTTTACCCTTCCCTGTCATCCCATTATTCGTATACCCATCAGCCTGATTCTTTTTATTTCCCTGCTGCGGATGAATTCAGCTACGGTGTCACAGCCGAACAACCCTTGTATGAAGGCAAGGCACTGATCACCGGTGTCAATCAAGCGAAAATATCATTAAATGCCTCTGTTCAGGATTCCCATAGAATAGTGAATGATCTTTTGTTCGAGGTGTACAAACAATATTTTGAATTACTCCAGGCAGAAAAACTCGAAGAAGAGGCCCAGCAGGCTGTTGTGCGCCTGAAATCACATTTAAAGGATTCTCAGGCTTTTTTTGATGCCGGTCTTATTCCCCGCAATGACCTTCTGCAAACTGAAGTAGAGCTTGCCCAGGGCGAACAGGACCTTGTCGATGCCCAGAACAGAACATATTCAACCCGTGCGCGGTTGAATATGTTGATGCAGCGCCCTATCACCAGTCCCTTAATGGTAAATGACTGCTGTGATGATGATGAAAAGGAATTCATCTGGGAAGAAATTGAAAAAAACACCGTCAAGAATCGTCCAGAAGTTCTACAGGCGCAGCTCGCTGTTGAAATGGCCGAAAAAGAAATTATCATGAAAAAAGCCCCTTACCTTCCAAAGGTTACCTTGTCTGCAACCTATGATAAAACCGGGACTGAACCCGGAGGATCACCTGCGCCAGGATGGCCTGGTGAAAATAAAATGGTGAAAGCCACTGCTTCCTGGAAAATGTGGACATGGTTTAAGGGCAGTGATGAAACCGCAGCTGCCATGCAAGAAGTAATAAAAGCAAAAAAAGATGTGGACCGAATCGTCAACGAGGTTACATTAGAAGCACGAATCGCCTATCTTCACATTGAACAGGCAAAAAAAAGAATTAAAGTATCTGAAACGGCCATTAAACACGCCGAGGAAAATTATCGTATCAACCAGGCCCGTTACCAGTCTCAGGTCGCCACATCAACAGATGTTCTTGACGCCCAAAACCTACTGACAAAAGCGAAGAGCAACTATTACAATTCGATATACGGATACAGGATCGCCATGGCAGCTGTTGAAAGGGCTACAGGGCTTATCGCTGAACAACATATACAATGAACACACAGAAACACCTCTATATAGAAACCTTTGGCTGCCAGATGAATGACCGTGATTCGGAAATCATGGCTCAATTGATGGCTAAGGAAAATTTTGCACCCACAAGTGATATTGCATGTGCAGATGCCATTATCGTCAATACCTGCAGTATACGGGGTAAGGCAGAGCAAAAGGCGTATAGTTTGCTTGGTGCCTTGCGCAAACAGAAGAAAGAGAATCCTAATCTTCTGATTGCCGTAACAGGATGTGTTGCCCAGCAGGAAGGCAAGAAAATGCTTGTTCGGATGCCCCATGTAAATCTTGTCGTCGGCCCACAGAACATTTATCAGCTGCCTGCACTTTTTGAAAAAGCAGGGAGACGAAGTAAGGGGCTTGTGGTGACAGAGCTCTCCAAGGAATTTATGATTCCCCCTTTTCTGCCGACCATGGAACGCGGGTTGCCCCATAAGCGTTTTGTGACGATAATGCAGGGGTGCAACAATTTCTGCACTTATTGTATTGTTCCCTACACCAGGGGCCGTGAGGTCAGCAGAAAATGTGAAGAGATCCTCCAGGAGATCATTCATCTTGTTGCCGGTGGGGTTAAAGAGATTACGCTGCTCGGACAGAACGTCAATTCCTACGGAAATGATCAGCCGCAAGAACAGCGGACGACCTTTCCGGAACTCCTTCGTCTCGTTGCTGAGATCAAGGGCATTGAGCGGCTGCGGTTTACCACCTCAAACCCCAAGGATCTTTCCGAGGAACTGATGCGGTGCTTTGCCGATATTGACACTCTCTGCCCTCATTTTCATCTTCCTGTTCAGTCGGGTTCCAACAAGGTTCTGAAAAAGATGAACCGGAAATATACAATAGAGAACTATCTGGAAAAGGTTGAGAAATTAAGGAAGTACAGTCCTGATATTACACTGACTACAGATATTATCGTTGGCTTCCCGGGTGAAGAGGACGAGGATTTTCAGGCCACCATGGATCTCATAGAAAAGGTGCGTTACCATAGCGCTTTTTCATTCAAGTATTCCAGCAGACCGCCTGCCAAATCATGTGAATTCGAGGAAACGGTTACCGAAGAAGAGAAGATAAAACGCCTCGCCATTCTTCAGGATCGCCAGAATGTTATTACCAAGGAACGTAACGAGGAGTACGTTGGCCAGCTCATGGAACTCATGATTGAAGGTGAAAGCAAAATGGACGGCCAATGGTGCGGCCGCAGCAAAACAAACCATACAGTCAATTTTGAAAGCAAAGACACCTTCATCCCCGGCCAGCTTGTTATGGTAAAGATAAAGAGTACGTGTCAGAATTCGTTGCTGGGGGAATTGTTAGTTAAAAATGAAAAGTGAAAAATGAAAAATTATTGACTAAAACTTCTATTCCAATCCGAATTAATACCGGCAGAAAGGATTAAAATTTAACAATCGCAACAACCCAAAGAGTAAAAACTAATGTTTTTAACTTTTAACTTTTAATTTTTAACTATTAATTAATCATGATCGATCTTCACACACATTCATTCTTTAGCGACGGCGAACTGGTACCGGCTGAGCATCTGCGCCGGGTTGAGATTCTTGGATATGAGGCTATTGCCCTCACCGACCATGCCGATTCATCAAACATTGATTTTATTATTCCCAGAATTGTCCAGGCAGCTGCAGACCTGAACAAATACAGCGAGACAAAGCTGCTTCCGGGAATAGAATTAACCCATGTTCCTCCGGAACTGATAGCTCAACTTGCTACCAAATGCAGAAAAATGGGCGCCAAGGTTATAGTGGCTCATGGTGAGACCGTTGTCGAGCCGGTCAAGCCAGGAACAAACCACGCTTCACTTCGTGCTGATATCGATGTCCTGGCCCATCCTGGATTTATTACGAGGGAAGACGCTGATCTGGCTGCAAAAAAGGGAATATTCCTTGAGCTTTCCGGCCGCAAAGGCCACTCGTTGACCAATGGTCATGTGGCAAAAATGGCCATGGCAACCGGAGCCAAACTTGCCGTCAATGCAGACGCCCACGGTCCGGGTGATTTCCTGACCAGCGAGATGGCAGAGTTTGTTGCCAGAGGTGCCGGACTCAGCATTGAACGCTACCAGCAGATAAGAAAGGATATGTCAGACTTTGTCGCAAGCCTTGGATAAGTGAAGATGGGTTGAAAACCAGTAGAGTAAGGAGCAGGCTTCCCTGCTCCTTACTCTACTGGTGAAAAAAACGAGTCGTCTTTGGCAGAAGACTTCAGGGGATATGATTAGAAAAAGTAGCGGACCCTGACCTCAAGTTTGTTGCTGTTCATTTTTTCTTCGTACTCTGTGTTTGATGGGCCTTGGAGGTAGGTGAAGCGCGTGCGTAACTCCCAGTTGGTGAATCCTGTATAGGCAAGCTCCGGGCTCAGGGAATAACTTTCATCGTCCAGGTTGAAGATTGTTGTAATGCCCGGAGTCAGATAGAGAATTTCAAATGGTTCTTTCTGGGTAAACTTCCCATATAGGTAATTGCGGCCCGGCTGCGGTTTTCCATACCCTTTCAGGTTGATTTCGCGGGCTTTATCGAGCAGCGTGTCAAGCCCTGATGTTAAAAATTGAATTTCGCCATCGTCAATCAGCTGGTAAAATCTATCCATTTCAGTTTCAGTATATCCCGCATCATTATGATAGTACTCAACGATGCTGGTAATATCGTTTTCCGAAAGATACCGGATGCCGATAAGGGCTGAGGTTGCGGACTTTTCCGCTAACCCCACTGAACCGTCGGATTCAAGGACTAAGGATTTCTGGTTTGGCGCGTAGGCCAGTTCTCCGTGGATTTCGAAGTTGGGTGCCAGGTTTTTTGAGAAATCGATGCCATAACGGCGGGATCTGCTGTTGCCGGTATACATGACAAGATCAATATCGGTATCTCTATAGAGAAAGTAGAGTTTGGCTGCCAGATTAACATTGTTTACTTCACCAAAGTCCTCATTGACATCTTCCCATACCGGCAGTGCAACTGCTGTCAGGGCAATAGTCTGAAGGGAACCGTCGAAGCTTTTTATAAGATCAAGTTCGCCGGAAATATAGCCTTCCAGAGCCTCTTCAGGATTATTCGGATCCTTGGGCCGGTTGAGAAATCCGACAGGGTTCCAGGCATATCCTTTTCCCCATTTGTAGGATTTCTTGCCGATTGAAGCGGTCACCAGAGGGGTTGGTTTCAGGCTGGCATAGGCTTCAAAGACATCAGCGTTATCATACCAGCCCAGATTATCCTGCTGTCCTGCGGCCTGGAGAATCCAGTTCAATGTTGTTTTTCCGTAGGAGTAACTGCCATCAATCTGCAAGGTTCCTGTAAACCGGTCGAGCATGGAACGGGGTTCGCCAATCAGATTGAGTATACTGAATGCCGACCCCTGGTTGATATCCATGTGTTCCCACTTAAGCTCTGCATACCCACCCCACTCCAGATTTTTTTTCTCAAATTCGGACATGTCAAAAGAAAACTCATCCTGAGCAAAACAGGGCGAAGAGAAAAGAACCAATCCTGCAGAAAAACTGAGCAGATATGTTTTGAAAAAAGTACGAGACATAGAATCCTCAAAGATCCCTTTAAGCTTGAGTGATTTGCGTACCCATGACTTTTAAATATTGTCTGACAATCATAGTGGTGAGTACGACAACATCAAGCAGCATGAAGATGAGCGTCACTCCCATGGTCAATGTATAGGCCATGCCATGCTTGTAGACAAAGGTGGAAAGAACAGCATAGGCAACCATTGGACAGATAAGGCCCCACTGGGATTCGTCAAAGTATTTGCTGCTGAACAGGTAGTTTTTGAAATAATCGCGCAGCATGAACAAGCCAAGAATCATGTACCAGGTCATTAAACCAAACCCGGAAGTAACAACAAAAGCGAAAAAGGCCTCCGGAAGCTGAACATGAAATTTGTGCTGAAAGTAATAGCCGTAGCGCAGCAGTGAGATGGTGAGGATGGTGATGATCGGCACTACAACGAAGAAGGCAGGAAGAAATTCGATTTTTTCAGGAAGTCCCTTGGCGTAATGTGATTTGAACAAGCTGAAAAGTTTCACCAGGGTGAGAAAAAGCGCCATTGTAAAACTCGTTACCGAAAGAAAGAATACAAAATCAGCCAGACCGCCGTGGGCGAGATAGGAAATACCTGTACCCGTTACAGTTGTCATGCCAAGGGCAAAAGGGATGAGCAACCAGCCGAAATGCATTTTCTCAACATCAAAGCCTTTCTGGAGGGCAAGCGCCTGTAATCGTACAGCGACAATGATGGTCCATATCCAGAGTAAAGCATATACAGCCGCTGCATAGGGAAGAATGGGCTGGACATTGATTCGCATCCAGTCGACATATACGTAGCCGAGAACGAGAAAAACGTTGAAAGCCATGCCAAAGGCGAGAACAGGGGCAATCAGGACGGAATTCCTACTGGTGTCGTTGGCCAGTTCCTGATATTTCTGAGGATATTTACTGCGCCATTTGAAAAACAGAATAGTACAGGTAAATAAAGTGATCAGGTGCAATATACCAAAGAAGACCATATGAACCTGCATGTATTTTGAGATTACAGCATATGTTCCGCCAATATTAGCGGCAAACTCATTGATTTTATCGGCATAAAGGAGTCCCTTTAAAGGAGGAGTTCTCTTCATGGTATTATTCAAAAATGCAAAACCGGCAACACTGGTGCCGCCGAAACCGAGAACCATTATGAACCAGAGCATGTTGAATTGATCGACAAGTTTGTGGGTGAGTGTGATTTTTGCGGGTGCAGCAGTCATGGGGTACCTTAGTGTAGTGAAAAGTTAAAAGTGAAAAATTAAAAGTTAGTGAGGCACAGAGGCATTCAGTTCAATACCCCCTTGAGGGGTACAAAGTTACGGTAGGTTGGGCTTAAGCGGGTTGCGGGCACAATTTTCGTAGGGTTCACCTAAGCCTGGAGGGCCTCAACATAACGAGTTTGTATAAAAAATAAGCGAGCCCAACAAAACGCTGAATGCCTCTGTGCCTTCTGCCTTTGTGCCTTTTTTTTTTAAATCACCTCAGCTCATCAACCCTGGGCAGATAATTCAGGGAGAAGATCTCGTCGGCAAGTTCTTTTTTGGTCACTTTGGCATAGACCATTACTGACTTATACCCTTTATACAGGGGACTGTCCGTCTCAAGAACTGATGGGCGGACCAAGCCGTCTCCAAAATCCTTTGGGTCCTTGTAATAGAGGGTTTTGATTAGCATGCCGCTGGCTGCAAAACATTCTATGGTGGTTGGCGTTACGCTTTTTTTGTCAACCAGCATGGAGAGGCGATCATAGGCAATAGCGTTGGTTTTGGCTTTCAGGTCGAGGAGATAGGTTTCGCCCTGATCGGTAATAGTTGTAACATCATATTCAGCGCTGTAATCCAGGCGAAGGATATCCGAGTTGTTAAATACGCCGCCGACTACGGATTGCAGGCTGGTAATGCGGATGGGTTTGCCAACATTGGGGATATAGAGCCACATATTGTCATTGAGCCTCAGGGTCGACCTGCCCTTTTCACTTGCGGGCGAAAGGAAAAGGGCCACCATTTTATCCTGGCCTTTTTTAACAGAATAAAGGACGAATTCCTTTTTGGTGCCGTCCGGCTCGATATTAATCAGTTTACGATACATCTCGTAAGTCTCAGGCTGCAGATTACGATCAACCTGTTTGAGGATTTCATTGCCGTCAAGGGCATGAGCCTGCACTGCAAATACGCATGCCAGGGCACAGGTGAGTATGGTTGTGAAAATCGTATTGAAAGTTATTTTATTGTTCATATATTTCCTTTTTTTGCCGATGATTCTGTATGGTTTTGTTGGGCTTCGCTGGCGTTTTAGCCACCGGGTATTGCCGGGGTGTGGTTAGTAAGGCAAGCCCAACATGATTTGTACCTTTCAACCGCTCAACCCAACCTACTCTGATGTATTTATACATGCCTTAAGGCGGTTATTGGATCCATTTTTGATGCCTTGTATGCTGGTTGCAGACTGGCTGCGACTGAGATGCCTATAACTATGAGGGCGACTGTAATCACTTCTCCTGCCGAAATAGTTGGGGACAGCATCAGGCCGGTCTGGCGGCCAAAATCGAAGCTGATCTGTGAGGCATTCATGGCTGTAATGCTTATGAGGCTGATGGCTACGCCGATAAATGTCCCGAGAACTCCGAGTAAAAATCCTTCGATAATAAAAAGTCCGAGGATTTTTCCTGGTGATGTGCCTATGGCTGAAATGGTACCGATTTCATTAATCCTTTCGTAGACAGCCATGATCATGACGTTCATTATGCTGACAAGGACGATGGCAACGAGCATAATTTTGATGAAAAGTGTCATCAGATCAATCATTTTAGCGATATTGAAAAATGGTGATATTTTTTCCCAGGTATGAACTTCAAAAATCGGTTTGTCGTCTTTGTTTTTAAGAGACTCCAGTTCTGTCTTCATTTTTGCAAAAACAGCCGGCAGCTGATCGATATTTTTCAGACGAATGGCTATCTCACTGATTTCAGGTTCGTCCATTCGGAGCAGTGATTTGGCATCATCAAGGTGAATCATGCCGTCCCGTCCACCAGGTCCTGAAATGCCTTCAAGAATACCACGAACAATAAAGGTCTGGCCATTGACCGAACCATCCTTGTTATTGGCAACCAGAACGATGGTATCACCGACATTAACCTTCATTCCCTTGGCAATAAGCTCAGGGACAAGGATCTCACCTTTTTCAATGAGTCCTTCCTTCTCACCGTCGATGATTCGATCAGTCAGTAATGGTGCTGCGCCGAGTTCTTCTTTGGGAAGTACAGCATTCAATCTGATATTGGTGGTTTCGGTAAAGTTGGAGAACATGGCCCCAAGCTTGATTCGCATGGAATAGGCTTCAATGCTCTCTTCTGCACCGAGAATCTCTTTGACTTTATTTATCTGTTTGGCATTGAGATTACGGTTGAGGGGCAGACTGTCGACGGAGGCAAGGTACCCTTTTTTATGGATCTGCATATGACCGAGCATGGAGTCGGTGATCTGGCCGATCATCATTGCCTTGAATGATCCGGAGACAGAAATGAAAAGCAGAACCGCAACAACGCCGAGGGTTATCAGCATGGAGGTCAGAAAAGTCCTGCGTTTATAGCGCTGGAGGTTGCGTGTAGCAAGTTTTATTATATTAAACATGGCTTCCTCCTGCATTATTGTTACTCGTAATGATTTTGCCATCTTCAAGAGTAAATGTCGTTTCGACGTTTTGAACTATTTTAGGATCATGGGTAGAGAATATAAAGGTCGTCTTGAATTCATCACGCATACGTTTCATAAGGGTGATAATCTTGTTGGCGGTTTCCCTGTCCAGGTTGGCAGTTGGCTCATCTGCCAGCACGAGTTTGGCATTGGTGACAAGGGCTCTTGCCACGGCAACCCGCTGTTTCTGGCCGCCTGATATCTGGCTGGGGTATTTATTGGCCTGATCAGCCATGCCAACAGCCTCAAGCATATCGAGAACACGGGTGCGCCGCTTTTCTTTAGGCCAGTTTTGTACCATGAGCAGCGGGTATTCTACGTTTTCAAACACTGTAAGGACAGGAATAAGGTTGAAATCCTGAAATACAAAGCCAATATTGTCGCCACGGAAGGTGGCAGCATCTTTACGGTTTAATGTGGTGATCTCCTGACCGACGACATTCAAAGTGCCACTGGTTGGCGGATCGAGGGCGCCGATCATATTGAGCAGAGTTGATTTCCCGCTGCCTGAGGGCCCTATGAAAGAGACAAAAGATGCTGGTTCAATGGTAAAATCGACTTTACGGATGGCGTTTACTGTAATGTCGCCTGCTACATAGGTTTTTTCTAGCTGTCTGGCTTCGATAACTGACATAATGTTCCCTTATGGAATTTCATATATTTTACTGTAACTGTTCAGCAGCACCGCTTTTTCAGGTGATCGATATACTATTAAAATACTCCATGTTCATGGAGGATGTTTACTCCAATGGCAACCAACACAAGGCCGCCGATTATTTCTGCCCGACTTCCGAGCCGTGATTTGGCGCCCACCAGGCAACCAAGGTGGAGTCCAGCCGCAGTTAATATTGTCGCGACGACACCAATGACAAGAGCAGGCATCCAGATAGATATATGTAGGAATGAAAAACTGAGTCCTACAGCAAGCGCATCTATACTTGTTGCCACCGAAAGAAGAACCAGAGTCTTGCCCCGGGTCGGGTCAGTTGATTTTTTATCATCATCATCCTGCATGGCTTCCCGAATCATCCTGACTCCTATGAAAGCAAGAAGTCCAAAGGCTATCCAGTGATCGACACTCTCGATCAGGCTCCTTACTGTCAACCCGGCAACCCAGCCGAGTATATTCATTCCAGCCTGAAATAATCCAAAATGCCAGGCAAGGCGGAATGTCTGCCGGAAGCTGACATTACACATGGACACGCCTGCTCCAAGGGCGACGGCAAAGGCGTCAACCGCAAGAGCAAGCGCTATAATAAATACTTCAATTGGATCCATTCGAAAAAGAAGTTTTAAGTTCTAAGTCTGAAGTTTTAAGTAAAAGGATAATACTGATATAAAAAGCAGGGTTTGTTCGTACAAAAAACAAACCCTGCTCAATAGTTATGCTATGTTGTAGTACAATGCAAAAGGTGGTGCAAGGGAATTATCGGCGCCCGCCTCCACCGCCAACACCGCGGCCCATACCACCGCCGTTCCCTCCGCCATAACCGGAACCCTCACCATCTGAAATTCTATTCTGGTTGCGATTTTGGTTTTGATTTTGATTCATATTTTTCTTGCCATCGCGTCCCATTCCTTCACCATCTCTCACTGCATTTTCAGGGCGGCTGTTGTATCGTGATCTGTCTTCAACCGGCATTTCATTAATACGTTTCTGCCATTCATTGCGAAACTGGTCGCGATCTTCTGTCGGAACATCCCGCATGGTTCCACGCATTTCAGCAAGTTCATCGGTGGAATATCCGGAATAATCAGCTGCAAAGGCTGGAGCTGCGAACAGTGTCATCCCAATAACAAGTGCGGACAGTTTGATACGTTTTGATTTCATAATGATCTCCTTGTGTGAAAAGTATAAAAAGTATAAATTGGTTACATGTTAACAATCTCTCACAGAGCGCTCAGAGGCACAGAGAAAATAAAAAAGCACTGTGTGATATTCAATTCGTTTTCTTTTCAATATTGGTGCCAAAGAAAATAGTATTTAGCTTTTCACTTAAATTGCTAATGGTTATACCGTTTCTTCTCATTGTTGCTCAATTATGTCACTATAAGCATCACTTATGATTTCGACAATATTGTCGATGAAATACAGAAAATGTCGAAATAAAAAAGGGGAAACCGATTCCCATGGAAATCGTCCTCCCCTTTTTTATATAAAAGTAAGTGACTATTAACGAAACTCAGCTGTAACTTGTCTGGACTCCCGCCTTCGCGGGAGTGACGCCGCGTTTACTTAATGTCATTCCCGCGAAGGCGGGAATCCAGTAACCATAGGCGGCAGAAAAGTAAAAAGGA
>JACNJZ010000051.1 GCA_014382295.1 Candidatus Desulfobia pelagia
ATATGTTTCCCAGGCCGACTGCAGAGCCTATTGCCGCAAGGAGAAAGCCTATTTTACTTCCCCACAGGGCGCGTGATTGAGTGTCTGCCATATCTGTTCCTTTGGTTATAAATTACTTTTCTTCCTGTTGTTGATTGTATTCTACAGGATTCAGGAATTTACGACAGCACTCTATATCAAAATTATACTTTGTCAATGTTGATAAACTCGCGAAAAGTCGTAATTTGAATTATCGCCACAAGTATAATATCAGGGAGTTACAAGAGATTCACACGGCGTATGAGCGCTTTTTGCGAATACGTCAATGTTGACACTTTCCTAAAGTGATGCCGGTGGAACCATATTGTTGCCGACTCCCTGTAACTGTGCTACATTTCAGAGGTTCATCGAGGTTCACCCTTCATCTTTTATGATGCTCTTATATTAAAGGGTACTTTGAAAAATTAGGATTTTCGTTCAAGATCAAGGCGTACGAAAAATTTTACCACAGGCATATGTTTGATATTCCGAGGATAAAATTTTGAGTACAACGCAGAGGTTGGATGAAAAGACAATTTTTCAAGGTAGCCTAAAGGATTATTTATGCCCCCCAAACAGTTTCAGGCCCTAGTGGTAAGCGAAGAGGCAGACAAAACGTTCAGCCGTCAACTGACTTCCCGATCCACTGCTGATCTCCCTGATTATGATGTGCTTATCGCGGTTAAATATTCCTCTCTTAATTACAAGGATGCCCTGTCGGCGTCAGGGAATAAAGGGGTAACAAGACGCTATCCTCACACCCCTGGTGTTGACGTTGCCGGTGTCGTAGAGGAAAGCAGATCCCCGCTTTTTTCTTCGGGGGATAATGTCATTGTCACCAGCTATGATCTTGGCACGAAGATACCTGGAGGATTTGGCCAGTATGTCAAGGTTCCCGCAGACTGGATTGTCCCCTGCCCTGCCGGTCTGAGTCTTCATGAGAGCATGATTTTCGGTACAGCAGGTTTTACCGCAGCCCAATCAGTGCTTAAGGTTATTGAGCATGGCGTCAAGCCGGAAGACGGCAGAATACTTGTGACCGGAGCAACTGGAGGCGTTGGCAGTGTTTCTGTATCTCTGCTTGCCCATCTTGGCTATCGCGTTACTGGTGTGACCGGAAAAGTCGAGGAACATGCCATGCTCAAGCGCCTTGGCGCTGAAAGTGTGATCGGAAGAGATGAAGCCACGGATACAAGCGGACGCCTGCTTCTCAAGGAAAAATGGGCAGCGGTAATTGATACGGTTGGAGGAATTATTCTTGAAACCGGCATAAGGACAACAAAATATGGCGGAATCGTCACCTGCTGTGGAAACGTTGCCTCTCCGGATCTTTCAACATCTGTCTATCCTTTCATTCTTCGAGGTGTTTCTCTGGCCGGTATAGACTCAGCAGCCTGCCCCATGGAAACACGAATAAAAGTCTGGAACAAACTTGCCGGCGAGTGGAAAATCTCCCTGCTTGGCGAGCTTGCCGTTGACATAAAATTATCGCAATTAAACAGCTATATCGACATGATACTTAAAGGTAAAACTAAAGGAAGGGTTGTCCTGGATTTGAACGGATAACCTGCTCCTATAGATACTATATTGCCATCGAATCTTAGTCGTTTTTTCAGTCATCCTCGCGAAAGCGGGGATCCAGAAAAACTTGCCTGTTCTGCTGGACTCCCGCGAAAGCGGGAGTGACATCTGGCAACAAAAACATGTGTCCTGAAATACTGAGAAAATATGATATGGGAATGGATATGGATATAGAAAACGAAATACCGGCTGAACAGAAATATATACAGAATGTTGACAATCTGGTTCCCCGACCGGATCTGGCATTTGATGTCCTGTCCATGGCCCATAATGCAAATTGCAGCTTCAGTGAGCTGGCAAAGAAAATAGAAATGGATCCAAATCTGACAGCGAATATGCTGCGTCTTGCCAATTCAGCATATTTTGGCCATATGCGGGCAATTAACTCTGTCAAGGATATCATCGTCCGCCTGGGACTGGAGACCGTTAAGCTTCTCGCCATCACCAGTGCTTCCGTCGGTTTAATGAAATCACCCCAGGAGGCCTACAATCTCGAACCCGGCTCCCTCTGGTATCATTCACATGCTTCTGCTGTTCTCTCCTCTGTTATATGTCAGTATGCTAAATATCATGATTCCGGTTCGATATATACGGCTGCACTGCTTCATGACATCGGCAAGGTTCTCCTGAACAAACCGCTGCAGATTGCAATTTCAAACATCAAGGTAAAGCCGAAGAAAAAATTTTCTAACCTTGTCGAACTTGAATACAGCCTTCTCCAGACCAATCATGCCAAAGTCGGCAAGGCTCTCCTTGAGAAATGGGGACTTCCTGAAAACATCAGTGATCCAGTTGGGAATCATCATCTTCCGGAGGATATGGAGAATGCAGATATGGGAAGCAGGATTGTCTATCTTGCAAATTTCATGGTCGAAAGTATCGGCATCCGCTCAATGTCTCCGGAGAACTATGCATTTAACGTCCAGGAATTCATTGAACAGAATATGATACTACCTGACATCCCAAATTTTCAAGCGAATATGGAAGGCATCATGTCGGACTTTTTCACCCAGTTCAATGAGACGACGAATATCTGTTAAACAGAAGCTGTTAGCTCTAAGCTATTAGCTTTTAGAATGTTTACATCTTTCCTTCGTGGTGTAATCTTAAGTTGTCTTTATTCAACCGGCTCGTACACACACACCCTGTTGCGCCCTGCCCTTTTTGCCTCGTAGAGCGCACTTTCGGCATAGGACAGCAGGTCGTTCATGGTTTGGGGAGAATGTTCGTTGTAGGAAGCAACTCCTATACTTATTGTTACCTGCCGGCTGAAATTCTCGTCATCGTATATAAACTGTTCAGCGACCCTATGAATGTTCTGAGCAATCATTTTCCCCTCTATCAGATCAGCATCAGGAAGAAGTATTGCAAACTCCTCACCGCTGATGCGTGCGCAGATATCAGTTTTACGCACTCTGTGCTGTAGGAGAACAGCCAACTCACAAAGCACAAAGTCGGCGAAATTATGGCCGCATGAGGAATTCACATCCTTGAAATTATCAATGTTGACGACAAGGGTGACCAGACCTGTGAGTCTACGAGCCGCAAGATAAAATTCGCGTTCATACAGTTCATTAAAATGTCGTCTGTTATATAAACCGGTTAACGCGTCTGTTATTTGAAGTTCTTCAAGTTTGGTATGCAGGTTTTTATTTTCAGAGATGTCCCGATATATCTGGAGAATCTGCCAGACAAAACCATGATCATCTTTTATGGGGCAGGATGACACGGAAAACCATTGATTATTCAGTTCTTTTTCCTGCTTGCTGCATGATGTTTTTGTCCCAGAATGAAAAACTTTGCAAACCGGACAGTCGGCAATAGGATGCGGTGAATTGTCAAAAAGCTGAAAGCTTTTTTCTCCAATAATATTCCTGCCGCGGAAGCACTCAAGAGCCGCCTTGTTGGCATTGACTATGGTGAAATCACGGTCTATGACCACCATGATATCGTCTGTAGCATTAAAGGTTGTCTGCCAGAGCCGTGTTACGTCAATATGTTTGTGTGATCCTGTCTGTCCCTGGGATACAGGCTGAGAAGATGCTAGGTCAGGAGTCGATGGGTCGGCAGTACAATGAGTGGTCATGGCTTTTATTTTGCGTAAAAATTGATGATTCTTCTTTTTTTATAACAGTAATAAGGTAAGGTGTGGCGCCTGAAAATTCTATAAATAAGTCATCCATGGCTATCGACTGAAGTCGATAGCCGTGAGGCACAAAGGCATTCAGTTCAACACCCCCAGAGGGGTGTAAAGTTTTTAACAACAACTAATAGGTACCTTGAAACTTTCAAATCATGACAACACAGACTGAATGTAAACGCTGCGGCACGTGCTGTCTGAAGGGCGGCCCTGTTCTGCATACTGAAGATCTGCACTTGATCAGGTCAGCCATTATATCCTTTGATAATCTTGTCACAATCAGGAAAAATGAACTTGCTTACCGTCCTGATATTGACAAGGTGGTTCCCGCTGAAAACGAATTCATCAAGATTGGCGGAAAAGGAAAAACCTGGGAATGTCTTTTTTACGATTCTACCAATCCAGCCTGCCTGATACACGAAAACCGCCCTCTGGAGTGCAGACTCCTTGAGTGCTGGAATACAGCGCCGGTGACCGAAATGATCGGCAAAGAGTGTCTGACACGACAGGATATCCTTCCTGCAGATGACCCCCTGCAAAAATACATCTCTGCCCATGAGGAGCTCTGTCCTTATTCTGAAATAAACAGATTGCTGGACCTGCTGCACTCTTCCGGCAACCGCAAAGATGTTATCGGACAATTGTCATCTCTTGTAACTAAGGACTTGGCACTCCGCGATAAAGCAATACGTGAATTTAACCTATCGGTCAACAGGGAACTTTTTTATTTCGGCCGCCCTGTTTTTCAGGTCATTGATTTCAACATTGAAAAATACAAATGAAGGCAAAAGTGATAAGGCAAAAGGCAAAGGGCAAAAATATTGAATATCTAATAGAAAACACCTTCTTTTTGCCTTTTGCCTTTTGCCTTTAAAATTTTGCCTTTCATTTTCCTTCCGGTGTTTACCGACTAACCGCCTCGGCAACCAGCTCTCCAACCTCTGTTGTCGAATAGCCCATTTTGCCGGCAGACAGGCTTTCCAACTTTTCGGCAACAACGTATTTGATGGCATTTTCTATTGCCACTGCCGCTTCGGTTTCTCCGAGGTAATCCATCATCATCTGGGCCGCTCCGATGGCAGCCATCGGATTGATCACGTTTAAGCCCGTGTATTTAGGAGCTGATCCGCCGATTGGTTCAAACATGCTGACACCTTCCGGATTAATATTGCCGCCTGCGGCTATTCCCATTCCGCCCTGTATCATGGCGCCGAGATCGGTAATGATATCTCCGAACATGTTGTCGGTAACTATGACATCGAACCATTCCGGATTCTTGACCATCCACATGCATGTTGCATCAACATGGGCATAATCGGCTTCAATGTCAGGATATTCCTTTGCCACTTCGTAAAAAGCACGCTCCCAGAGATCAAAAGCAAAAGTGAGCACATTGGTTTTTCCGCACAAAGTAACCTTTTTTTTCTTGTTTCTTTTCCGGGCATATTCGAATGCAAACCGGATACAGCGCTCAACACCTTTTCTGGTATTGATCGATTCCTGGGTTGCAATTTCATCAGGAGTCCCTTTTTTCAGGACACCGCCAGCCCCGGCATAGAGTCCTTCAGTATTCTCACGAACGACTACAAAATCAATATCTTCCGGGCCCTTATTTTTCAATGGTGTCTCGACATTAGGGTACAATATAACCGGTCTCAGGTTGACATACTGATCCAGGGCAAAACGCAGAAAAAGAAGAATACCTTTTTCGAGAATCCCGGGCTTTACATCAGGATGGCCAATAGCCCCCAGAAAAATAGCGTCATGCTTGGAAAGCTCTTCAACAGCATTGTCAGGAAGAACTTCACCAGTCCTGAGGTATCTGTCACCACCGTAATCAAAATCTGTAAGTGACATTGAGAATCCGAATTTAGCGGCTGCGGCCTGCAAAACCTTTATGCCTTCTGCTGCTACCTCGGGTCCTGTTCCGTCCCCTCCCATCACTGCGATTTTATAATTCTTCCCCATCGTTCAAAGCCTTCTTTTAAGTTTGTCTGATGCATCTGCCTCTATGTAATCATTCGATTTTTTATACAATTAGGCTCTTACCCTGTCAACCTTATAGGACAAAAGAATTGAAGCTGGGAATTTTGAGGTATGCTATGGCAATGTACTGCGTCTTCAAAAATACACAGAATATTTTTCAGGTGGGACAAATAGAAAAAGCAGATGATCGTCTTCTGATGACAACAAAAATCTTTTTAACTAACCCCCCATCCTCGCAATCGGGACCAACGAGATAAGCGCAGACTTCGAGTATGAAGGTTGAAATCAAGCAGTAAAAAAATGAATAAGTCACATCCACCAACTTAAAACTTAATACTTTCAACTTAAAACTTTCATATGACAGAATATTCCAGATCTTTAAGGAAGCTTTGCCATTTGAGAGACGGAGAGATAATTTTAAGGCCTATCTCCTTATAGATGGCATCCTCTTTTTGCCAGCGGGGCAAAACGTGAAACTTGAAATGCCTTCCTTTGCCGGAGATGACAGTGACACATGCTGAGGATGTATCAAATTTTTTGGGGATATCGATCAGTTTCAAACCATTTCTGGAAATATTGGACACGATACCGTTAAACATATGAGTCCCATCAGAGATACTTGATTCCATGGCAACATTGACTCTGTTCTCTCTTCTGTTCATCATGGCACACCTCCAGACTGTTAATTGTCACCTATTCCATGATTGGCCATCATATTCTCTATCTGTTCAATGTGCTTGGGGGTGAGGACACCGAATTTAAGACAACAGCGCCTCATGGTTATCTGGCTGAAAGGCTGCTCATTTGGGATTGCAAATTCATTTACGGTTTCGCATGGGATATTTTCAAGGGCAAGATCACCATTGCAGAGAATATCGATCTTCTCAGGTTTCTGCACTTTACCGTCTATGGAAAAGTAGGTGAAGGCAAGACCTGAAAGACTGATATCAATAACACCGCCAATTTTGTTTGCCGGAGGCCTGATGACAGTGTAGGCGCTCCCGTCACGCAGTGTTATTCTTTTCTCTCGTCTTCGTTCAGCTGAAGTGGTTTCAATGGACATACTTTTTCACCCCTTTTCATGGAAAAACCCACAGTAACCAGTGAGCACCTTATATTGAGACATGCAAAAAATACACCTTAACGCCGATTTAAAAATCATCCTCAATATTAATAGGTTACCCAAAAGAGTGCAATTTAAATTAATAGTACATTAGATTGTATTCCGCTAAAACGGACCTTTTTTAAGGAATTTACCCTTTCCCACTATCGAACATGCACCTGATTTTTTGAGTGAGCAGACTGGGGATAATAGGTTTTTCCAAAAATTCAACATCAGGTTTTAAGAGATCCTTCTTCCTGACAATTTCTTCTGCATACCCGGAAGTGAGCAGCACTTTCAGCCCGGCTTTTTTTGACTTGAGGATTTCTGCCAGTTTCACTCCGCTCATTCCTGGCATGATAATATCAGTAAGGAGCATATCCACGTTAGCATTGTTCTCCTCAAAGATGCGGCATGCCTCATTGCCGTTCTTAGCCAAGATAACTGTATACCCCAATGATTCAAGAACGCTTCGCACAACACTTCTTACGGGTTCTTCATCGTCGACCACAAGAATTGTCTCTGTGCCTTTATTAAGATGAAACGGCGTCATTCCTTTTCCATCTTCATCTATGCCTTTTTCTGAAACCGGCAGGTAAATTTTAAAGGTAGTCCCATGACCAGGTTCACTATATACGTTTATAGTTCCATTATGTTGTTCAATAATACCATAGACTGTTGCCAGGCCGAGGCCTGTACCTTTGCCAACTTCCTTGGTTGTATAAAAAGGTTCAAAAATATGGGGCAGAATGTCAGGCGGTATTCCAATGCCTGTATCGCTGATGGAAATTACAATATGATTGCCGACATCAAGTTTATTGAAATTTCGAACAAAATTTTCATCAAGTTCCCTGTTCTCTGTTTTTATGCAGAGATGACCACCGTCAGGCATTGCATCTTTTGCGTTTATTGCCAGGTTCATAATTACCTGTTCAATCTGACCCTTATCAGCATAAATATTTGATGAAGATGCTTCACATAGAATCTCCATTTCTATTTTTTCGCTGATGACACGCTGAATCATTTTAAGCAGGGAATCAATAACAGTGTTGACCTCAATGACCTTCATGTCAAAGACCTGTTTCCGGCTGAAAGCAAGCATTTGTCGAACAAGGGATGCCGCACGCTCACCGGCTTTGCGCACCTGTTCAATATCATTTCTTATGCTGCTGCCTTCAGGAAGCTGCATAACAGCTAGTTCACTGTACCCGAGAATAGCGCTCAACAGATTGTTGAAATCATGGGCAACGCCTCCTGTAAGCCTGCCAAGTGCCTCCATTTTCTGGGACTGAAAATACTGAGCCTCAAGCTTTCTTTGCTCAGTGATATCTTTTGCAAAATGGGCTACCCCTTTAATAACTGAAGCTTCATCGTAAATCGGAACTGCTGAAACATCGAAAATTTTATTTAAAGAAGAATGTTCTATTTCGACAGCATAGGGAAAAAGTGTTTCTATTGAAGATGGCACAGGGCATCCTTCACAGGGCACTGATGATCCACGGAAAAGTTCGTAACAGCGCTTGCCGACATATCCTCCATTGGCAGATTAAACATTGTGCAGGCGGCATTATTGGCCCTGACAATTCGCAGTTCTGTATCCTGAATCGTCACCACATCTGTAATGGCATCAAAGGTTCTGTCCCATTCATTATAAGCTTTACGGAGTTTCTCCTCAGTTTCTTTCATTTCGGTGATATCGACAACAACTTCAAGGGCTGAATTGATTTTGCCTTGATCGTCATATAACGGCGTGGCAATTATTCTCGACCAGATTGTTTTTCCGTCGGCATTTTTACCGACCTGTTCATGAGTGGATTCGCTCAACCCTTTTTCAAAAACCTCTTTTACTCCGCAATCAGGACAGACAGCGTCACGCTGGTTATACTTACTGTGACACTGTTTTCCGACAACATCTCCAAAAATATTCTGTATTACTTCATTTGCCCATATTGTTTTATACTCTCTTGATATTTCGACAATTCCAACACCGATGCTCTGGGTGATTCTTTCAAGTTTATGCTTTTCTGCCTTGAGTTGTTTTTCTGCGGCAAGCCGACTGGAAATATCACGAAGCATCCAGACATATTCACGGATTTCACTCTTTTCGTTTTTGATGGGGAAGATGGAATAATCAACAGGGCGAAAGAGTCCTGTTTTTGTTTTTACTTCACATTGGCCATGGGCTGCCCCTGAAGACTCAAGTGACTCATTAATTACTTTGACTGTATCTTTGTTGAGGTATTCAAAAGGGGATTTCCCCCACAAATCAGCATCCTTGTACCCAAGCATCTGCCTATGTGCATTGTTCTGCCTGACAATGTGCCGATAATTATTAACAACCACAATTGCATCCAGGGAATTATCGAAAACCCTATTGTACAATTCCAGTTCCAGGACCTTGTCCACAAGTTTTTGGGCAAGGCGTGAATCATATTTCCTGAAAATATCAACAGGTTCGGCAATCGGTTCTTCGGGAATGACAATCTCCTTTCTTTCAACCTCCCTGATGATTTCGGCCATAATCTCCACAAAGCGTTCCGGCTCCATGGGTTTAATGATGAAACGGGATGCCCCCAGTGAAATGGCAAGGCGTTCATCTTCAAGATCGATATATGTAGCTGTATAGAAGACAAAAGGAATATTTCGGAGAGCGTCGTCATGTTTCACCTCATAACAGAGCTTGAAACCGTCCATGACAGGCATCAAAACATCTGAAACGATAAGCTCGGGGGAAGTCAGCCGTGCCTTCTCAAGGGCATCCTGGCCGTTTATGGCCTCAATGACTTCATGACCGGAAGATTCCAGCATTTTCTTCAAAACTAATCGTGAATCAGGGGTGTCTTCTGCTATGAGAATTTTCATTTTTCAGTTCCCTTCTTTGTTCGCCTTTTCCAAAACCTCTTGTATTTCTGCCATCACAGTCAGAGGATCAATGGGTTTCTCGATATAGCCATTGCAGCCTGCAGCGATAAGCTTATCCCGATCCCCACTCATTGCATAGGATGTCATGGCGATAATTGGAATACTGCTGTTAATGTCAGATTGACGTATGGTTTTAAGAACTTCAGTTCCGTCCATGTCCGGCAGTTGTATATCGAGAACAATAAAATCAGGTCGATCAGCCAGGGCCATATCAATGCCCTGCTGGCCGGTTTTCGCCCAGGCAGTATCATAGCCGTTTTTCTTTAAAATGAAGTTGATCAGCTCCATGTTGTCTGGGGTATCTTCAATAATTAATACTTTTGGCATATTGTATCCTTTTTTTCTATCAGAGCAAGAAGGCGATTATTCCACTACACCTGTTGCAAAACCAATGGAATCCTTAACCAGAACCGACTGCCCTCTCCCTCTTTACTTTCTGCTCCGACCTCTCCGTCGAGCACTTCAGAAGTAATTTTTTTTGTCAGGTACAAGCCAAGTCCGGTGCCGGGAATGGTTGTTTTCATCGGAGAATCAAGACGGACAAAGGAGCCGAACAAAAGTTTCATATCTTCTTCCCTGATGCCCATACCAGTATCTGTGACACTGATTTCGATCCATCCTTCAGGTATACCCGCTTGCTTTTCCTTCTGTGCCTCTGTGCCTTCTGCCTTAGTTCCTGTACTTGTCACTTCCACAGTAATCGTCCCTTTTTCAGAGAACTTGACACCGTTACTCAAATAATTTAGAAGGCATTGCAGCAGTCGCCGCCTGTCAGTGTGCATAACAACAGGCATATCAGGCATTTTTTTGAGGACCGTAATTCCTTTTTCCATTGCCGAGGCCTTGATTTGACCAACAGCTTCATCAATAAGCATATCAAGAGGAAATTTCTCCGGATAAGGAATTATTTTCCCTGATTCTATTTTTGCGATATCAATGATATCGGTGATAAGCGATAATAGATGGTTTCCTGCCCGGGAAACACGGCTAAGCATATCGCGCTGCTCATCATTGATTTCGCCAGCCATGTCTCCGAGTATAATACCGGAAAAACCGATAATAGAGTTAAGAGGAGTACGCAATTCGTGACTCATGGAAGCAATGAACATGGATTTAAGGCGGTCCAGTTCCTGAAGCTTGACATTTGCGGTTTCCAGCTTTTCCTTAGCTTCATTAACGTCTTCAAGCAGGTATTGAAGCGCTTTTTGTGATCTTTCAAGCTCCTTTGTTCTAGCCGCCAGGTTATCCGTACGCTCCTGAATAATTCTTTCCAGATTATCGCGGTGCTCTAACAGCTCTTTTTCAATATTTTTACGATCAGTAATATCACGGGCAGCTGCGATCATATATTCTGAGTTATTCTGTTTGAATAGTCGTACATTTATTTCGACTGGAAAAGTTGATCCGTCTTTCCGCCTGTGAACACTGTCCAAAAGCATATGAGGAAGATCTCGAAGTTCTGCAATATGACCTTCCCATGTAAATTCTTCCGGAACCCCTACGTCAATATCCTGAACTCCAAGAGTGATCAGTTCCTGATAGTCGTATTGAAGCATTTCACTGGCACGGCCATTGACATCAAGAAAATGACCGTCATCAGTTGAAACAATAAATATAGCATCATTAGACTGATCAATAAGTTGTCGAAACAATTTTAATTGATCCTGTCTTTCTTCCAAAATTGACTTTGAACGATTATCCTTAATAATCTGCCAGGCCCGGCCCATGTATAGTGTAAGTTGATTAACATCTCCTTCATCATATGGAAGGTCCTTGTTGCCAACACCGGCAACGGCGACAATATGATCTCCGTCTGTGATGGCAACACTCATATGCCTTTTGATGGAAAAGTGGCCATCGGGAAGCCCCTTTTTGTTAGCCAACATTGCGTAATCATTGTGAACAATAGCCTTTCGCTGCCGGATACAGTCGGCCCAGATGCCTGCATTTTCAAGTGGATATGCGCTCTCTGACTCTGCGACGGCGCAGCTGGCCATTACATTCCGGCTCCAGCGTAAAAGATGTATTGTAGCGCTGTCCTCATCATAAAAATGGAAATAACCCACATCACTATGTGTGATCCGGACGGCCTCCTCAAGAGCAAAATCAATAAGTTCATTTTCCGGCAGATTAAATTTCCCTGAAAGAGCGAGCAATGAGTTGACACGTTCCTGGTCGAATACCAGGTTCTCATTTATTTTTTCGTTTTCTATAATCCTTTTATGAAGAAGTCTTGCACTTAGAAAGATACCTGACAGTCCGATAAAATACAGGATCAGATGCCATATGCTTAACGTAACAGCCTGGGCTTTACGCAGCGCATAATATTTATCCATAGGAACGGATACGCTTATCCCGCCACGCAGATCACCAAGGATGTAGCCTTGGTGATCATGACACTGAAGGCAGCCCTCTTCTGTGAAAAAAGGACGCATAAAACGCAGGTAGGGAATGCTGTCCATAATTTCAACTTCCGATGCCTCTTTTTGTCCTTCATGGAAAGACTGCAACGCCTTTTTTTCCCAATCGTCTGGTTCATTTCCAGGCCTGAGAGTTCTCAGGCTTGTAATGTGGCCCTTGACGCCATACTGGAGTTCACTTAACTCCTGGACCTGCCGGGTCATATAGGCCGGATTCATAAGGGTAAGTCTGCGGCCGGATGGTGTCGTGATATCACGTTCAGGGATATGTGACAGATAGGGACTTGGTGGGGTGTGTTCAGAGACGGGGACATACACCCCGCCATGAAGACTTGACCAGCGGCGGTATACGGTATCCTTATCAAAATTGGCATTGCCTTCGCTGATTGCCTGATTCAGAATTGCCTGGTGTTCCTGGTGCAGATTCCAGACAAGGGACCCTGATATAATAACAGTCCATAATAATGCGAAAAGAATTGCTCCTCTGCGAACGGGGATATTTCTGAGTTTAGTGTCTGAACTTTGAACCATGTCTTCTCCATTCCCTTTAGAGCATCACTGCTGACTGAACATATAATAATAAATTTGTGTTTACAGAAAGGTTAACCTGTCTCTATATTTTTTCAACTTTCATCAAACCCTGAATCATTATTCTCATTGTATTGAACTTAATGCACCTGAATCCATTATCCAGTACCCGCAGAAACGCATCAACCAGCACAGGATCAAACTGCTTCCCTGAAAACTTTTTCAGTTCTTCTACAGCGTATTCTTTGCTGAGAGAAGATCTGTAAGGCCTGTCAGACGTTATCGCATCAAAGGAATCGGCAATATGTAGAATACCGGCAAAAAGGCCGATATCCCGGCCCGTAATTCCATCAGGATAACCGCTGCCGTCGGACTTTTCGTGGTGGTGCCTGATTGAAGGGGTTATATGCCTGAGTGGTTTGATGTCATGTAGAATTTCAGCACCCAGGGCAGCATGTTCTTTCACAGTACGGAACTCCTCTTCAGTCAGGTGAGATGGTTTATCAAGGATGTTGTCCTTCAGTCCGAGTTTACCGATGTCATGAAGCAGTGCTGCCATTTTGACCTCTGCTATTTCAGCAGGGCCAAGATCTATTTCAAGGGCGAGTTGTTCTGCGTAATGGGCCACACGCCTTGAGTGACCAGTGGTCCATCTGCTCTTTGCCTCAAGGGCATTGACCATTGCCATTACAAAAGACTCGAAAAGGTCTTTGAGGTCAGCCTCCGACTTCATCAGGGCTTTGTTCGACTCTTCCAGATCTTCGACTTTTTTTTCAAGCTGCCGGATCAGGCGGCCGCTGTAGCCTTTAAGAAAGGTGTCTTCATCTTTATCCACCGGAAGAGCAGATGGGAGCAACAGGCCATTTTCATAATCTTTTAATATTTCCCGAATTGTCTTCAGAAATTCATCAGGATCCATGGGCTTGACGATAAACCTGACGGCACCCATGCCTAGCCCGAATTCCTGATCCTGCCTTTCCGTATAGGATGCCGAATAAAATACAAACGGGATACTGGAGAGACGATCGTCTTCCTGGCACATCCGACATAATTGAAAACCATCCATAACCGGCATGAGGATGTCTGAAATAATCATGTCCAGTGGGGCTTCATGGGCAATTTTCAGTGCTTCCGCACCATCGCGGCAGACACGACCATATAACCATCCTTTTTAAGGGTGGCCCCAAGAATAATCCTGGCATCTGCATTGTCATCAACGATCAGAATGTGCATTTATCAGTGGTTTTGTAACAGTTCCCCAATAAGGGTTTCCAATTCTTCCAATTCAAATGGCTTCTCTAATTCTGATTAGCAAATTCAGAGATGAATTTTGAGACGGGATCAGGCAGCAGTAGTTTCCTTTCTTCGTAAAGAAGCATAATCGCTGTGCTGGAGACAGGTTTGGTCATGGAAACAACCCTGAAAATTGTTTCTTTTTTCATACCGGGCTATGAGCAAAACTGCCCCCGCTATTTTTTTCTCTGTGGTATGGTAATGAATAAGATCCTCAATACGTTGCAGCCTGTCAGAAGATAAACCGAAATCTTCAAGCTGAACAACTGCATAATCAGCAGCAAAGGCCTGGTTGTCTATAACGGGTAAAGGGAATACAAGAAGAAGGTGAAAGAGAAAAGCAAATAACAGCTTTGGGGAGCAAGTCTTACAGGCAGTGATAAAGGGTAAAGATGATTTGGGACAGGTCCAGCTCATTAAACACCTCCACACTCTGTTAAAGGTACCTTGAAAAATTCTAATTTTTCAAGGTTGCCTTAAGATTTGCAGGCAATAGAACTAGACTGATACTATAATCAGGTTGTTAGTAAAAAACCAGTAAAGAATAGGGATTTAGGACGCAGACACAAGGGGAGACTACAGGGTGGGACACAGAGGGTGGTGTTATTTCAGAAGGCTTTCAACTCGATTACGGCCGTTATTTTTTGCCTTATATAAAGCCTGATCTGCTCTTTTTATAATATCCAAATGGTTGTCGTCATCCGGATTGTTAATCGATACACCAAATGAGGAGGTGACATGTATTTTGACATTGGGGGTATCACGATGCTTCAGCACCTTTGAATCGACAGCTTTTCGCAGTCGTTCCGCAGCGAGGAGAGCGCCTTTGGCGTCGGTTTCCGGCAGCAGGACCAGAAACTCTTCACCTCCATATCTGTAAATCACATCCACCTCTCGCAGAGTTTGCTGCATGAGACTGACAAAAGCCTTGAGAATCTCATCCCCTGCAGAGTGGCCATAGGTGTCATTTATGTTCTTGAAATGATCAATATCGGCCATCACAAGACTGAACGTCCGGGCGTACCGTTTATTGCGGGCGAATTCATTGGGGAGATCCTCTTCCATGGCGAGTCTGTTCATTGCCCCGGTTAAAGGATCTCTTCGGCTCTTTCGCTGCAGCTTTACTACTTCTTTTTCCTGTTTTTCCAGGCGGTTCTCAGTGGTCTGCAGTTGTGAGCGCATCTGTGCATTGGCTTTTTGAAGACCAAGAAGATCTTTCTCAAGAACCTTCCAGACTTCTGGGGAGACATTCTGCTTTATGCTCTGATGTTTATTTTCTATTTCCCCCCCATGACTATCAAGTCCTGAACGATATTGACGAAGCTCGGAATTGAGATCCGAAATAATTGAAGCTACTCCGCTGGTCATGAGAGCCGCTTGCTTAGTGGATGGTTGTGAACTGTTAAGGTAGTCAACAAGCTCACTTTCTCCCATTTTCCCGGCGATATTATAGAAAGACTTTTCATAAAAAGTCGGAATAGCCGGTTTATTGGAAGAGATCAGATCCTTAAGAGCATGTCTTGCAATTTCAGAGACTTTGACCAGATCAAAAGCGGTCTGCTGACCGTCTGCTTCCTCTTTTGTGCGAATATCGTTATTGTCGTTCATGGCAAAATCATTTTCCTATAATACTGAATACAGGTTCAAACCGTTTAGATAAGCATATCAATATGCTAGGGTTTTGACAAGAAAAGAGAAAATAAAAAATGGGCGCAAAAAAGGTCGAAAATAAGAGCGAAAAAGTCATGTAGATTGATCATTTAACCTATGATGCAGCCTTTTTTGCAGATTTATAGAGTGTAAATATTTTCAGGGCTATTTCATCTGTTTTGAAAGGTTTCATGACATACCCTTGAATCCCGAGTTTTCCGCAGGCAATAATATCATCCTTGTCAGATGATGAGGTAACCATGATAATGATAGTTGTTTTGTCATTCAGTGTCTGCCTGATTGTCTTTAACGTCTCGTAACCATTGAGAACAGGCATATTGTGGTCAAGAAGAATAATATCGGGTTTCCACTCTTTATAAGCAATTAATGCCTCCTCTCCGTCCCGAACAATCTTCAGGTCACATAAATTTGAAGGAAGTCCCTGAGTGTAGAGGGCTAATGTGAGTTTGTTATCTTCTGCAATAAGTATTTTAGGTTTCATATTATGTATAAGATTAGTTGTTATTTCAGAGGGTTTCGTAGGTTCAGTGGCAACACAATGTTTACAAAGGAGATGTTTTTCATCCCAAAGCCACATCGAGGATCATCATTACTGAAAAACCGGCCATTGTTGTCATTGTTACCAGGTCTATATTGGCGTATTCCCTTTGTGACTCGGGAATGAGTTCCTCAACTACGACAAAAATCATGGCGCCGGCAGCAAAACAGAGAGCATATGGTAAAATATGCTGCATTTTAAGAACAAACAGCGCTCCGAGAACCCCGGCAATTGGTTCCACCATGCCGGATGCCTGCCCCATGAGAAAACTCTTCCATTTGCTCATCCCTTCCCTTCTCAAGGGCATTGATACCGCCGTACCTTCAGGGAAATTCTGAAGGCCGATGCCGATTGCCAGGGCAATGGCTCCGCCTATTGTTGCAGAAGGAAGATTGGCTGCTACAGCGCCAAAAGCAACGCCGACAGCCAGGCCCTCGGGGATATTATGCAGGGTAATGGCAAGTACCAGTAAAGTACTTCTCTGCCATGATGTCTTAACCCCTTCACTTTTGTCAATGCTCAGGCCCGGATGAAGGTGTGGCAGGAATTTATCAGTCAGTCTCATGAAAATTCCACCACTCATAAACCCTATAGCTGCAGTCATCCAAGGGATATGTCCCAACTGCTCAGCCATTTCTATGCCTGGAGCCAGAAGAGACCAGAAGCTTGCCGCAATCATCACGCCGGCGGCAAAACCAAGCATGGAATCCATAAGCTTCTGATTTATGGTTTTGGTACAAAATACAAGTGCTGCCCCGGCAGCAGTTACACCCCAGGTGAAGAGTGTGGCGATTAACGCCTGGGTAATGGGATTGAATTGTAGAAAAAAGTCGATCATGAAAACTTCCTGGTAATTTTATATTGGGTTCCTGTAATTCTGAAACGATATAAAATTGTATACGTTCTTAGTAAAAAGAACAATACCAGCAGCAAGTTTAATACTATTTTTAAAATTGGAATGAGGCGCAGAATATGCTTTTGCAGCTGTAAACGGCAATAAAGGACTTCCAGATCGGCGCTGTAGGCCAGCAATAAAAAAAGGCCAACACACATAATATGTATGCCAGCCTTGCCCATAGGAGGGTTGAGCTTTAAAATTAAAGCCGTACTGTTTTCGAATGCAATTCCCAATCCAACTGCAAGGAAGGAACAGCAATAGTTTTGTATTGACTTCAATATCAACCGACAAGGCTTAATTGCCCAAGACGCAACTGACTGGAAATTCACATGAAACCGGAGGGGCATATAGCACAACTGATGCTTTGTTGGGTGGTTTACCCCAGTAGGGTGATGTGGATATTGTGCTCGTTTTCAACCCGACAGGAACCAACAGAAGCCCCCAGTAATAAAGTAGAGACCAAAGGCGATCAGGATCAGGGCTATTATGATGCTGAAGGATTTCATTTTTAAGGAAAAAATATGACACTCCTTTACCCTCAAATGAAAATAGGAGTTATAATCCGTGAGGACTATAACTCCTATATCATGTTCTAGTGGCGGGAGCGACGAGACTCGAACTCGCGACCTCCTGCGTGACAGGCAGGCGTTCTAACCAACTGAACTA
>JACNJZ010000050.1 GCA_014382295.1 Candidatus Desulfobia pelagia
TCTGTTACCGCTATGACATCATCTACACCTTTCAGGGCGTTGATGACATTACAATGGGTTCCCGGTGATGTGTCTATGAGTATGATGTCAAACTGATCAGCTTCATTGAAGACTCTTTCTTTTAATGCATTGACAACAAAAGCGCTTTCCAGCATACCCGGCTGCAGGTTGCCTGTATATACAGTTAGGTTGTTATCAGTGGTTTTGAACGTGTGCCCTACCACTCTGAGGTCTTTAGTAATAGCCTTATCATTACAGACAAGGAAGCAGGCTTCACAGCCGTTACATTCTCCCATGAGAAGAACCATGGTTTTTCCTTTTGGAAGGAAAAGACTGTTAAGCCGACAGGCCTTTACACATTCCCCACAACCGCTGCATTTTGTATTATCAAAAACCGGTGAGGTAACAGTAACGGCTTCCTTGTTTTTGAGGGAAAGATTGAGCAGGAGGGCAACATTTGGGGCATCGACATCTGCATCAACCAGAGCCACTTTTTTGCCCATATCGGCAAGAGCGGCAGCTATATTTACAGCGACTGTTGTTTTGCCAACACCTCCTTTCCCGCCGGTTACTCCAAGCACAGGAGTGGAAAAAGATTTATCATGAAAACTACGAATAACTTCAGGCCGCAACTCCTTCATTACTGAGCTCCTCTCTGTCCAAATCCACGGCCCATTCCCTTTCCGCCGCCACGACCTCGACCCATACCTCCACCGGTACCTCTACCGGCACGACACTTTCCTGAAGCCTTTGCAGATGAAGGAGCCTCCTTATCTTTTACCTTGTATGTTCCCGCATTGAATTTTTCTACAGCTTCCCCGACAGTATCCTGTGTTGAAACTCCCTCATAGATGGTAATCCCTGTATTTTCAAGGGCCATGAGTGCTTTGGGCCCGACATATCCGGTAAGGAGGCCGTTTGCTTCAAGATCACTGATTGTCTGGGCAGCTGCAATACCTGCGCCCTGGGATGCATCAGCTGAACTGTTGACCACAGCCTCAAAAGATAAGGTATCAGTGTCTATGATTATAAAATAAGGAGCCCTGCCAAATGATTGGTCGGCTTTTGAATCTAATGAGTTTCCAGTTGATGTTACGCATAATTTCATTTCTACAGCTCCTGATTATCTTGCTGATAATCTGTGGAAACATTTTTTAGGGACAGAGCGTACAGAGATGTATTTATTATAAAAAATTGTCTCTGTACGATCTGCGATTTATGTATCCTGCTTACCCTTCTGAAACAACAATGGCACCTTCCGGGCATACTTCAACACAGGTCTCGCACCCAAGGCATTCATCTATATTGACGGGATCAGACTTTCCGTCAACAATCTCTAAAACACCTGCCGGACAGCCATTTACACATTCTTCACAACCGGTACATTTGTCTTTATCAATCTCTACTTGCCACATTTTACACCTCCGCAATTTGTATTATTTGTTGAGACTTCAAGGGTAATGAAACCACTTTATTTTGTGCATATGTTAATAAATAAGCCCGAGACTGGATAAAGTCAAGGGATAAAATCACCCCATGAATAATTAGCCTTTTGGTCAAAATAAGATTATTTACCTCTGTATGAATGTATGAGGTTATTATAGAAATAAATTTTTGTATTCTTCTTCAAACAGGTGATCCCATTAAAATTATTGGTATTGGAGATTTTGGCGCTTCAAACAGCACGGGGGACACATTGAAAACCTTTGCGCTCGGCTCCTGCGTCGCTGTTATTATTTCTCATAAAAGCACTGGGACTATAGGTATGGTCCATGTCGCCCTGCCCGATTCCTCCATTAGCAGAACCGGCAAAGCAAAGACGAAACCAGGTTATTTTGCTGATACAGGAATTCCTACACTTCTGAAACACATGAGGTCTATGGGGTGTGTGGGGCCGGTTTCCAAAAGTCAGTTCAGTGTTAAAATTGCAGGGGGAGCTAGTGTCCTTTCCTGCAGCGATATTTTTCAAATTGGCAGGAAGAATGTGTATGCGATTAAAAACATTCTTGATTCTTATGGACTGAACCCTATCGCCGCAGATATTGGCGGAAATATCAGCCGCACGGTTTCCATTGTAATTGGATCAGAAAAAATCAGCGTGACTTCTCCGGCAAGAGAAGAATGGAAGTTATGAAAAACCCGAAAGAAACTGCTCGAAAAATTCTGAATGCTGTTAAAACAGTTCCTGTTCTCTCATCATCTGCCGGCAGAATTCTTCAAATTATAGACAGCAGCAATCCCAGTATTGCTGCCCTGGTGAATATCATCAGAAATGATTCTCCTCTTACTGCAAACATTCTCAAAGCTGCTAATTCAGCATTTTATGGTCTTCGGTCCGAAGTTTCTTCAATTGATCAGGCGGTCCCCCTTATAGGAATAGACGAAGTAGTTCGTATTGCATTGAGGAGCGGTGTTTCTGATGTTTTTGAGAAGGAACTGACAGGCTATAAAGGTGTTGCCGGTGAATTCTGGAAACACGACCTCCGCGCTGCCATCGCTTCCCACAAAATAGCCAGTTACGGCAGGATATATATTTCTCCGGAAATTGCTTTCACTGGAGGCCTGCTGCATGACATAGGGAAAGCCATAGTTTCATCGTATCTCGGTGATGTCAGCAAGAAGATTGTGGAGGCAATTGACCGTGGAGTTGTAAAGGATTTTCATGAGGCGGAGAAGCGGCTGCTGGGCGTTGATCATGCCATGGTTGGTTTCGAGGTGGCACGTCATTGGAATCTGCCGGAGATACTGCAAAACATAATCCGTTATCACCATACTCCTTCGGAAGCACCGGAAATGTTCAAACCGATTGTCTACTGTGTGCATCTTGGCGACATTCTGGCGATGATGGCCGGCTACGGAACTGGATCGGATACGTTATATTATCCCCTTGATGACAGGTATTCTGACTTTATTGATCTCTCTGAAGACGAACTGCATCTGCTCATACTGGAAATTGATGAAAAATTCGAGCAGGTGAATTATTAACAGATTTATAATGTCGTATGTTTCTGAATGAGTGACAGCTTTTTGGGGCCGATTCCGGGGACTTCGAGTAATTGCTGAAAGTGTGTGAATGTGCCGTGCTCCTGCCTGTGAGCAACTATCTGGCCACTGAGATGAGGGCCGATTCCAGGGATTGATTCCAGCAATTGGCGGCTGGCGGAATTTATTGGGACAGGATGAAAGAAAAGCTGACGAAGTTCGAGGGGAACAGGATGCTCAAAAAGGGATTTGTATCCATCCTCGTGATATGAGGATGGGAGCACCGTCAATCTGCTCCAGAAAAGGATACTAAGACCGAGAACAAGAAGAACAAGGATTTTATAGTCCTTCCTGTCCCGGGCTAGAGTGTTATCAGGATGAAGCCTGTTTCTGTTCATCCTTCATCAGCTTGTAGGTTATGGCATCCACCAGGGCCTGCCAACTTGCTTCAAGAATATCATGCGATACGCCCACTGTTCCCCATTCTGATTCCTGATCGCGGGATTCAATAAGGACCCTCACTCTGGCACCTGTCCCATGTTCACTGGCTAATACGCGGACCCTGTAGTCATCGAGCCACATTTCAGTAAGATTGGGATAAAAATGGGTGAGGGCTTTTCGCAGTGCATTATCGAGAGCGTTTACCGGGCCGTCACCCAGGGCTGCGGTATGAATCATCTCGCGGCCGACCTCCAGCATGATGGTCGCTTCCGCCTGGGGAGGCTGGTCCATTTCTGTTTTCTGGTTAATGACACGGAAGCCTTTTAGCTCGAAATAACGGCGCTGTGATCCAAGGGCGCGTCGCATAAGCAGTTCAAATGACGCTTCTGCCCCTTCAAACTGAAACCCCTCATTTTCGAGAGTTTTCAGTTTTGTGAGGATAGAGGTGACCACAGGATCTGTACTCTCAAGATTAAGGCCATATTTTTTTGCCTTGTGCAGGACATTTGATTTACCCGATTGATCAGAAATGAGAATACGGCGGATATTGCCGACTTTTTCCGGTTCAATATGCTCATAGGTCAGAGGATTGCGCTTGACTGCTGCGACATGGATGCCGCCTTTATGGGCAAACGCAGAACTTCCGACATATGGCTGGTAACGGTTGTGCTGAAGGTTGGCAAGTTCGTTAATGTAGCGCGATGTTTCGCTTAACCGGTCAAGATGTTTTGCAGCTTCGAACTGGCATTGCATCTTGAGGCCAAGAGCCGGGATAATGGATGTAAGGTTGGCGTTGCCGCAGCGCTCTCCATAACCGTTTATTGTCCCCTGGACCTGCACAGCACCATGACCGATAGCCATTAGCGAGTTTCCTACAGCTGTTTCTGAATCGTTATGGGCATGGATTCCAAGATCTACCACTTTGCCACCGGCCTTCATGTGAGATTTTACGGCTTCCATAATCTCTGGAATTTCAGTGGGTAGTGTACCGCCGTTTGTGTCACAGAGCACTAGGCATTCAGCACCGCCGGCAATGGCACGATCAATGGTTGCCAAGGCATATTCCCTGTTTTTCTTAAACCCGTCAAAAAAATGTTCGGCGTCATAGAAAAGATATTTCACATGGGGTCTGGGGTGGGCGTGAGAATCTTCTGTGATGTGGGGATTGTCCTCCAGTTCAATACGGAGTGCATCATAGACATGGATATCCCATGTTTTGCCAAAAATGGTAATGCCTGGAGTTTTTGCGGCCACAAGCGCCAGCAGATTCGGGTCCTTGTCGGCAGGATTCTTGAAATTCCTGGTGCTGCCAAAGGCGTTAATCTGCGCATGTTTAAGAGTATAGCCCTGAATCTTTTCAAAGAATTCCGTTGCGGTCGGGTTGGCTCCGGGCCAGCCGCCTTCGATGAAATCTATGCCAAGCTCATCGAGTTTCTGGCTCACCCGTATCTTGTCGTCAACGGATAAGTTGAAATTCTCAGCCTGTGTCCCGTCTCTCAGGGTCGTATCGTATATCGTCAGTTGTGTTGCCATCAATGTGTCCTAAGTTTACCTTATAAGCAAAGGTTTTTTCAGCCACGAAATCCACGAAAGAACACTAAAATAATTTCTATTCAAACAAAAAGGTCTTTTGGGGATACTGGATCAAATCCAGCATAGCTTTTATTTTCGTGTTGTTTAGTGGGTTTAGTGACAAATCTTCAATGTTGCCTTTATACTTCTTCCGGTTGGTTTTCTTTTTCGAGATTAAACGCATCATGCAGGGCGCGAACTGCAAGTTCTGTGTATTTTTCATCAATAACACAGGAGACTTTAATTTCAGAGGTGCTGATCATGCTGATATTAATATTTTCCCTGGCAAGAATATGAAACATGGTGGTTGCTATACCGGAATGATTTCTCATGCCGACACCGACTATAGATATCTTGGCAATCTGCTGATCACCGGTGACGCTTTCAGCACCAATTTCGCCGGCGATCTTTTCAACGATTTCCATGGCCTTGTCGTAATCTGTACGGGGAACGGTAAAAGTCATATCAGTGAGATGACTGGCCCTGGTATTTTGAATAATCATATCTACAATGATCCCGGCATCCGAGATCGGAGTAAAAATACGTGAAGCAGTACCAGGGGTATCAGGTACTTTGGAAATGGTTATTCGTGCTTCGTTTTTATTATATGTGACACCGGAAACCAGCATGGATTCCATAGATTTATCCTCCTCGACTACCCATGTTCCTTCTGTATCTGTAAAGGTTGACCGCACATGGAGCGGAACCTTATATCGTTTAGCAAAACCAACTGAGCGGATATCAAGAACTTTAGCGCCTAAACTGGCAAGTTCGAGCATTTCATCATAGGTAATGCGGTCAATTTTACGGGCTGACGGGCAGACATTGGGATCTGTTGTGTAAACCCCTTCAACGTCTGTAAAGATTTCGCACTGATCAGCTTTAAGTGCTGCGGCAAGGGCAACGGCGGTGGTATCGGATCCGCCACGTCCCAGGGTTGTTATATCATTGTCTTCGGTGATTCCCTGAAATCCGGCAACAACGATGATTTTACCTTCGTCAAGATAGCGGCACATGCGGTCAGTATCAATTGACTTGATTCTTGCCTTTGTATGCATGGTGTCGGTTTTAATCTTAACCTGATCGCCAAGAAGAGAAACACAGTCAAGCCCGGCGGCTTTCACTGCCATTGCAAAAAGGGAAACCGTTACCTGCTCGCCGCTGGATAATAGAACGTCCATTTCTCTGGGGTCGGGTATCTTCTGCATCTGCTTTGCAAGATCAACAAAGCGGTTTGTCTCACCAGCCATTGCCGAGAGAACAACAACCATCTTGTTGCCCTGACGGTGGAGTTTCATAACTCTTTCAGCAACGGCTTTGATTTTTTCCGGATTAGCAACGGATGTGCCACCGAATTTTTGTACAATAATAGCCATAATGTGAAATAATCCCTGTTATATCGATGAATATTTACCTATAATGATTTTACAAGCGAACAATATTACCAAGAAAAGTGTTGAAGAACTACTTTTTTTAATTAAAAAATCTTGTAATACCTGTCATATATGATAGAGGAATGGCAGGTCTATTTTAAATTTAGTAATCATTATCCATTTTATAGTGAATTTCTATGCGTTTATCAAGAATTGTTAGTGTCATTGCATGTGTTTTTGTTGTCGGTTTTATTATTAATGTCCTGTCTCAGCAGTCAGGGACAGATAAAGAACTCCCCCCTACCCCCGCGATAGCGTCAGTCCCCGAGATATATCCGGAGACTGCCCCACTGTCTGTTGTGCAGGAGATTATTCCTGTATTTCCTGAACCGCAGTATGTCGAAATCAACGGCAGCATAAAGAATGGCGACACCTTCAGCAAGGCACTCTCGAGGCAGGAACAGATTTCATCCCCGGTAAAACAGCAGATTATACAGAGCCTGTCGGCCTGTCTTGATTTCAGGCAGTTAAAACCCGGCGATGAATACAAGGTTCTGCTTGACGAAGAAAACAATCTGGTGCGATGCACCTATGAAGCCGGGCCTCTTGAAACATATGTCGTTGAAAAGGATGCTGGTGAAACAGACGCCTTTGTCAGCCGCAAGGAAGCTATCTCGCTGGAGGTTAAAACAGTTCATTTTGCCGGGGAGATGCAGTCATCACTCTTTGAAGCTTTCAAGGAAATCAAAGAAAACTCCAAACTTGTGTACGCTTTTGCCGATATTTTTGCATCACAGATAGATTTCAACACCGAACCACGACAATATGATCGTTTTGAAGGAGTTGTCGAAAAATATTACAAGAATGATGAATTCATCGGCTATGGAAATATTATTTATGCCAAATATGAGCAGCAGGACGGATCTGTTCACGAAGGCTTCTATTATAGGGGACAAGATGGCATTGATGGCCATTTCAACCTTGATGGTGAAGAACTGGGAACGTTCTTCATCAAATCACCGCTGCCGATGGGCCGTGTTACCTCCAGATTTACCTGGCGCAGGAAACATCCCATATCAGGTGTTGTTAAACCACATCTTGGTATTGATTTGGCAGCCCCTTCCGGGACCCCTGTTATAGCAGCATCCGATGGCAAAGTAGAATTTGCAGGAGTGAATGGCGGCTATGGGAAGCAGGTTATTCTTTCACATAGCGGAGGTTACAGGACCTACTACGGTCACCTCTCCAGATATGGCAAAGGTCTGAAGAAAGGATCCAGGGTCAAACAGAAACAGGTTATTGGTTATGTCGGCTCAACCGGCATTTCAACCGGTCCGCACCTGGATTACCGGCTGAAACTCGGCAATCAGTTTCTCGATCCCTTTGCCGCTAAATTCAAGCCCAGATCAATTCTGTCCGGAGAGACCTTCGCATCTTTTCTGAAAGAAACGGAAAGCACCTCTCTGTTTCTTGTGAACAGAGAACAGAATATCCTGTCGGTAGAGCAGAAAATCGTTCAGCCTGAAGAGACCCTTTCCATTCTCTAATGGCCAGGGTCGTGCCTCCATTCAATATCGTTCTCGTTGAGCCGGAAATCCCACCGAATACAGGAAGCATTGCAAGGTTATGCGGTGCCACCGATTCGGTTCTTCACCTTGTGAAGCCCCTTGGGTTCAGTACAGGAGATAAGCATCTGAAACGTGCCGGCCTGGATTACTGGAAATTCGTCGATATCGTCTACTGGGACAGCCTTGAATCATTCCTTGAGCATCAGGATGAACGCCGCCTTTACTTTTTCAGCACAAAAGTTCCCAGATCGTATACATCCGCCTCCTACCAGCCTGGCGATTTTCTTATTTTCGGCAGGGAGACACAGGGGCTCCCCGGTCATATCCTCGAACTATACAGTGACCGCAGTTATACTATACCAATGTCAAACCCGAATATACGCAGTATTAATCTTGCCATGTCTGCCGGCATAATTCTATACGAGGCACTCAGGCAGCAGGAATAAATCCAGGCGTTTTTCTCAGATTCTAAATCGGCTTTACCTAGCCTTTTAGACATGATATGATTTGTATCTAACAATAATCACAAGTTGCTACCCCCTACGGACTATACCGATACAAGATTATGAAGAAAATTCTTATTATAGATAATAACCCCGTCATCCTGAAATTGCTCAGTTCAACCCTCGAGAATGAAGGATACGATGTCCTGACTGCCTGCGACGGATTGACGGCGTTTGATATTCTGCAGCATCATGTCCCTGATATTATATTTCTTGACCTTATCATGCCCAATATCAACGGCGAACAATTGAGCCGGATGATGTGTGACATGGAGAGCCTGCAAAACACCCCTGTTATTCTTATTTCCGGAGTAGCCGCAGAAGCCGGTAAGCATTGCGACCTTAAAGGAATAGACGGTTGTATTGCCAAGGGCCCCAATTTAAAAACATTTGTCCTTGAAATAGTCAGGAAGCTCGATTCCGGTTCCTATAAAACGACGGCCGAAGTTACAGGTCGAGATGAAGTATACCCTCGCGAAGTTTCCCAGGAACTTCTTGCCACCAACCACCACCTCAAGGTTGTACTTCAGAACATGAACGACGGCATGGTGGAGATCACCAGAGACAACAGGGTTATTTTTGCCAATCGAGCCATATCTGATCTTATTGGGCTGCCGGAAGAAAAATTACTGGCAATTGATTTCACAGAATTATTTCAGAGAGATGACAAGCAGAGGCTCTGTGAAATTCTTAAAAATGTCACAGATGCCCCTGTTACAACAGAGCAGAATGAAACACTGCTTCTTAATAAAAAACATGTGACACTGCAGCTTATACCTATCAGCTCCCGGGAAACACATTCCATTATTGTCATACTCCGTGACATGACGGAAAAAGTAGAGGCGGAAAATGAGCTGAGAGAAATAAAAAATTATCTTGCTTCTGTTCTTGCTTCTGTCCAGGTAGGCATTTTTATTGTCGATGCCGAAACCCGTACAATTATTGATGCAAACCCTGTTGCCCTTGAGATGTTCGGTTTAGAGAAAAAAGAACTGCTCGGACGCCGGTGTTACGACTTTGCCTGCCCAAAGGCCCCTGGCGACTGTCCTATTCTCGATAACGATGAAGTACGGTATAAAACAGTCCAGACTCTTGTCGGCAGGAACGGATCAGATCTTTTTGTTCATAAAACAGCAACATCCTGCAAGATCAACAATAAAAAATATATCGTAGAAAGTCTTGTAGACATCACAGAACAGAAAGTCCTTGAAGAAAAACTGCGAACCCAGTCGATAACCGATGATATGACTGGATTATTGAACCGGCGTGGTTTTTTCATGATGGCAAAAAAGCAGCTGAAAATTGCTGATCGCTCTCAAAAGCCATTGTATCTCCTGTTTGCCGATGTTGATAATCTGAAATGGATCAATGACACCTTTGGCCATGAAGCCGGCGACAAAATACTTGTTCAGGCATCGAAAATCTTATCTTCAGTCAGGAGTTCTGATATCGTTGGCAGATTGGGGGGAGATGAGTTTGCTATTCTTGTTGTTGGTAATGAGGATAGTGAAAGCAAGGCTCACATTGAAAAAAGATTCGGAGACCTTCTTGAACAGGCAAATACTCAATGCGATGACAGGTTCTCGTTATCAATAAGCTATGGCGTAGTGCGCTATGACCCTGCCAGTCCAAGTTCCATTGAAGAATTGCTCTCCCAGGGGGACAAGCTTATGTATGCAAGCAAAAATGAAAAGCGGTCAGTTTGATACTATCTTCTTCAGTAGTTCCCCAGCCTCTTTAAAGCCAGGATGAAGCCTGATAATCTTCTGCAAATACGCCTGGGCAGAATCAAAATCCTTCTGCTGATAAAGTAAATTTGCGAGATTGTAGTTTACTTTCTTGTTTTGAGGCTCAAGCTTCAATGCACTCAGAAAGAAAATTCGTGCCTTGTCGTGCTGGCCAAGGCGTATACTCTGCAGGGCCAATCTGTTCCAGAAAACAACTGTTTTTCCGTCATCATCATCCTGAAATTTCCTGGCAAAAAGGTCGTCGGCTTGGTCTATCATGCCGGCGTTCATGTAGGCTTCCAGAAGCTCATTCAATTTGTCGATATTATTTCGGGCCAGACGTAAAGCTTCCTTGAAATTGAGAAGCGCCCCCTCGGGATCATTGGTCTCAGAGCAGGCAATGCCAAGATTCAGTGAAAGATTAAAACTGGCGGGAGCTATTTCAGCAGATCTTTTCAGGCAGGCGATGAGTTTCGGGTAATCTTTTTTTGTGCGATAGATTGTTGCCAGACCGGACAGTGCATTGATGAAATTAGTTTCAATGGAAAGAGCTTTCCAGTAATTAGCTTCTGCCTTGTCAATGTCACCTGTTTTTTCATGGATAAGACCGGTATAGAAGAACGGCTGGGCAGACCCGGGCTTTACTTTTCCGGCAATCTCAAAACTCTGAAGACTTTTTTGAAGATCGTTGTTGAGAAGATAATATTTTCCGGCAAAAACAGCTTTTTCATAACCTGTCGGTTTGGCAATGCTCCTGATGATCTTGTCGAGCATTTCTTCAAGTTTTTGAGCATTGAATGGTTTAATTATATAATAATCAACCTCGGCTCTTACCGTTTTCATGAATTCGCTTTTGCTGTCCACGCCGGTGACCATAACAAAAGGCATATTGAAATATTTTTTTGATTCCCTGATCAGGTTAAGCAGTTCCAGGCCGTTCAGTTCGGGCATCATCAGGTCACAGAAAAAGATATCTATGTCATCTTCCTGAATTTTCTTCCATGCCTCCTGCCCGTTTAATACAGACACCTGATTGTCATAGCCGAGACCGGAAAGCATCGTCTCCATGATTCTTCTCATGGATTGATTGTCTTCAGCTATGAGGATTCGATAATCCTTCTTTTTTTTCACTTATTCTCCGTATATGAAAAATGAAATTGTTTCTATTATAATGCTCTTAATGAATCCCTGGAGCAAGATTTAATGCATATTTTTATAGTTATTTATGGTGGTTAGTCAAGGTTTAAAAGGATAAGAAAGGCATAAAGGCACAGAGAGGTAAAGTGAAAAAGATGACATATCTCGTTTGATTACAGGTAGTTATGCGTCCTGCCTGCAGGTATTCATTGCAGTTGTTATTTTGAAACCCAGTGCCGTCTGCCTTTGGGCCATCATCCTCAAACTGTCGCCTTGCCTCTATAGCAGCTAATTTATCAAAAATTACCTTTACCTGTGGTGTCTGCTATGGCATATTTGATCGGTTTATCAGCCTCTTGGTAGAGAGTTTACGATTCACCCTCACTATGCAAGACAGCCTTTAATCCTTAATTCGCGTCAATAATTCGAGTCAATTCTATTATGGAAAATCTGCTTAACAGTATGAGTTCTATTGTCTGGGGGCCCGTGACAATTATAATGCTTGTCGGTACGGGAATATTTATCACCTACCTGATCAGATGCATTCAGGTAAGCAAATTCTTTTACGGGATCAAACTCGTTACCGGCAAATTTGACAACCCTGCAGACAAGGGTGAGATTACTCATTTTCAAGCCTTGTCAGCTGCGCTTTCCGCCACAATAGGGACAGGAAACATTGCCGGTGTCGGCACTGCCGTTGCTCTCGGCGGACCAGGCGCTATTTTCTGGATGTGGGTTACTGCCTTTTTTGGTATGGGTTTAAAATATGGAGAGTGTCTTCTTTCCCTGAAATACAGAACAATTCATGAAGATGGCTCCATCAGTGCCGGTCCCATGTATTATCTTGAAAAAGGACTGGGCCAGAGATGGCTTGGACTTCTTTTTGCTTTTTTTGCCGCTGTCGCTTCCTTTGGTATAGGAAACATGGTTCAAGCCAATTCAGTTGCGGAGCCTGTTCTAACCTATTTTGGCATTCCAAAAATTATTACCGGCATTGTTATAGGGGTATTGGTTTTTGCTGTAATTATTGGCGGTATTAAACGAATCGGCAGAGTTGCCAGCAAGCTTGTTCCCTTTATGGCTGTCTTTTATGTTATTGGAGCTCTCGCCGTTATAGCGACCAATATAGAGGGCCTGCCTGCGGCCTTTGCTCTTATTTTTCATGATGCGTTTACCGGTTCTGCTGCCACTGGCGGCTTTGCCGGTGCTGCTGTTGCCCAGGCTATCCGTTTTGGTGTTGCCCGGGGTGTTTTTTCAAATGAAGCAGGACTGGGAAGCGCCCCTATTGCCCATGGCGCTGCCAAAACCGAGGAGCCGGTACGGGAAGGACTGGTCGCCATGCTCGGGCCGTTTATCGATACCATTGTCATATGCACCATGACAGGCCTGGTGATCATACTTACCGGTGCCTATACGGAAGGACTGACTGGTGCCGATCTGACAGCCCGTGCCTTCAACATTGGACTGCCGGGAATCGGCGGTTATATCGTAGCGTTCGGCATTATGATATTTGCCTTTTCCACCGCGATTAGCTGGTCATATTACGGGGACAGATCTGTCGAGTATCTGGCAGGGGAAAAATTCATATTGCCATACCGTGTGCTCTACTGTCTCATACTGCCGGTAGGCGCCTCTTTCCAGGTAAGCCTGGTCTGGACCATATCTGATATTTTTAACGCATTAATGGCCTGGCCCAACCTGATAGGACTGATCTTCCTGAGCGGAGTTATCGTCAGAACCACCAAGGAGTATTTTGCTGACCCTGAAAGGATGAAACCATACAGACAGCAGTAAAGTGCATTAACTTAATTAACCACAGAGATCACAGAGAGTTTTTTTGTTTAGTGGCTATTAACGAAACTCAGCTGTAACCTTTCTGGACTCCCGCCTTCGCGGGAGTGACGCCACGTTTACTTAATGTCATTCCCGCGAAGGCGGGAATCCAGTAACCATAGGCGGCAGAAAAGTAAAAAGGAATCTTCAGCTGAGTTTCCTATAGGGGCACATTTTGTTTTAAAAGAAGATAACTCTGTGTCCTCTGTGATCTCTGTGGTTATAAATTCAATCTATATCAAACCCCTTTAAAACTACACATATACAGGAAACAACAATGAAAAAAATTGCGGTATTGGCCGGTGATGGAATCGGTCCGGAAGTTATGGAGGAGACCATCAAGATTCTTGATGTTGCTCAGAAGAAATTTTCTTTCTCTTTTGAATATCAATGTGAAGATGTTGGAGGATGCGCCATTGACAATCATGGCACTGCCCTTCCTGCGCATACCCTGAAAACCTGTGAAGAGAGCGACGCCATCCTGTTTGGTTCAGTAGGCGGACCAAAATGGGAGAGTCTTCCTCCTCAGGATCAGCCAGAGCGGGCCGCCCTGCTCCCTCTTCGCAAGCATTTTGATCTGTTCTGCAACTTCCGCCGTGCCAAGGTTTTCAAATCGCTGACCGCGGCCTGCCCTTTGAGAGCTGATATCGTCGGTGACGGTTTTGACATTCTTGTTGTCCGTGAATTAACCAGCGGCATTTACTTTGGACAGCCAAAAGGCCGTGAAGGAAGCGGTCCGGATGAAAAAGCCTATGACACTATGGTCTACACCCGTGGTGAAATTGACCGCATTGCCCGAATGGCCTTTGACGCGGCCATGGTCCGAAGCAAAAAAGTAACATCTGTAGACAAGGCCAATGTCCTCACAACAATGGTCCTCTGGCGTGAAGTTGTAAAAGAAGTTGCCAAAGAGTACCCCGATGTTGAACTGAATCATATCTATGTCGATAATGCCACCATGCAGCTTGTCCGCGATCCCCACCAGTTTGATGTCATGCTCTGCGGCAACATGTTCGGCGATATCATATCAGACGAATCAGCCATGCTAACAGGGTCAATGGGGTTACTTGCCTCCGCAAGCCTCAATAAAGACAAGTTCGGCTTATATGAACCGGCAGGAGGTTCAGCTCCGGATATTGCAGGCCAGGGAATAGCCAATCCAATTGCCCAGATTCTCTCAGCAGTAATGATGCTACGTTACAGCTTCAACCTTGAAGAAGCAGCGACTGCCATCGAAAACGCAGTATCAAAAACCCTCGAGGACGGCATCCATACAGCTGATATTGCTGTTGATCGAAGCAAGGCTGTCAACACCAAAGCCATGGGCGAAGCCATTATCGCCAGAATTGTTTATTGAGATAAACAACATTGATTCACCACGAAGGACACGAAGTTCACGAAGAAAAAATAAAAAAAACTTTGTGCTCTTCGTGTCCTTCATGGTTCTAATCCCATCTTTGAATTAACCCATTAACATGATGAATCCTGAAAAATGCGCTGTGGTTCTTGTTGAACCGCAGGGCTCCATGAATATTGGCTCTGTTTGTCGGGCGATGATGAATTTCGGGTTTTCAGACCTTCGCCTGGTGACGCCCGAGGCGGATCATCTTGACAAGCAGGCCATGGATATGGCTGTCAAGGCCAAGAAAATGCTGCAGGAGGCTGCCGTGTATGGCAGCTTTGCTGAAGCCCTGGAAGATTGTCATTTTGCAATAGGCACACCCCGCCGTTATGGGAAGTACCGTGAGGATTTTATCTATCCGGAAGATATTACCAAAGCAGCAGACGCCCTTGACGACAGCAGCCGTATTGCCCTGGTCTTTGGCCGTGAAGACAGTGGCCTGACAACTGCCGAACTCGACATGTGCCATCAGTTTCTGACTATTCCCACCAGTGAAGATTTGTCTTCAATGAATCTTGCCCAGGCTGTATGTGTCTGTCTGTATGAATGCAGTAAAAATCTTGATCTCGGCAGTGCAGAAGGCAGTTCCCGGATGCTGGCTGACTCGGCAAATGTCGAGGCGATGTTTCAGCATATGCGGCGGACGCTAACGGATATCGAGTATCTCGATCCTCAGAATCCGGATCACATTCTGAGAACTTTTCGACGTATTTTCGGAAGAGCAGGCCTTGATGAAAGAGAGACCCGTATTCTTCGCGGGCTGTGGAGCAGGATCGACTGGCTTAACAATCAGCGATAGATATGCTGTAAGAACAAACTTGACAATCTCGTAAAAAGTCTCGGGATGGCTAAGTAAAAAGTTTGATATACAAGGCGTAGCAATTTTTCAAGTGCGAGGCCATCTTACTGCCTCTGCGACAATCCCATTGTCTCAAAGACTACCCTGGCTGCTTTATCCGAGGCTCCTCCCTTCCCAAGATTCTTTCTGACATCTGACAAACCGGCGAGCATTGTTTCTCTTTCCTTGCTTCCGGGCCAAAGAGACTCCAGGGCCGCAAAAATATTATCGGCAGTGGCCTCATCCTGCAGGAGTTCGGGGACAATCTTTCTGTCTACTACAAGGTTCACCAGAGAGGCGTACTTTGCCTTGATAAGCCTTCTGCCAAGAAGATAGGTGAGAGAGGACATTCGGTAGGAAACCACCATGGGAACATTCAGAATTGCCAGTTCAAGGGTCACTGTTCCTGAGGCGGCCATGGCAAGATCACAGGAAGCCATCAGGTTATAACGATCTTCGGTAATGACTTTGACTGTAACAGGACAGTCGGATAACCCTGCCTGATCGAGATCTTCGCGGCTAATTGAAGATGCCTGGGGAAGCAGGAAGGTAATGTCTGCGTATTTGTTTTGCAGATGTACTGCGGCTTCCAGAAAAATGGGAAGCATGGATCTGATTTCTTTTTTTCTGCTTCCCGGTAATATGCCGACGACGACGGCGTCTTTTTTTATGGAGTGTTTTTCCCTGAATTCTGCCCTGGTAAGAGACGTTTTGACAGAATCCATCAAAGGGTGCCCCACATAGTCAACGGTTACTCCGCGATCCTGGTAAAATTGTTTTTCAAATGGCAGAATGACAGCCATACGGTCGACAAGTCTGCCGATCTTTTTCACCCTTCCGCTTCTCCAGGCCCAGACCTGGGGGCTGATATAATAAAAAACAGGAATTCCAAGTTTTTTCGCTTTGGCGGCAAGCATGAGATTGAAGTCCGGGTAATCGATAAGAATCAGGAGCTGGGGGGGATTGTCCCTGAGTTCATGAAAAAGGATATTCTGTGCCTGCCGGATATCTTTAAGGTGGGTGATTACCTCTATTAGGCCAACCACAGCCATCTTTGCCGCATCGTAGAGGATTTCCATACCCTGACGACGCAGTTCTGTGCCACCCATCCCGCATACTGACACATGGGGAAGATATTTTTTGATTGCCGAAACCAGATGGGCGCCGTGAAGATCTCCGGAAGCCTCACCGGCAACGACCATTATGCGAGGGGTAGACATTGCGCTACACGCTCCTGTTGCCAAGCAGGTCTTGATGAGAGCTAATATGCTGTTTGATCTGACTGATAATCTGCAGAGCTACAGCAAGGGCCTGGCGGCCATCACGGCCTGATACCAGGGGAGTCTGACGGGTGCGGACATTTTGAACGAAATCGATAAGCTCATCCTGCAGGGCATCCTTATCTGTAAAGCAGAAACTCTTCATCGTTTCCTGTGGAAAGCCTTGCTCTGTCAGTCCTTCACCTCTTTCTATAACGGTAATTTCCTTGGTTGCATAATTAACGGTTATCGAGCTTCCCGGCTGGAAGATACGCAGACTGCGGACATTATCATGGGCAACCCTGCTGACGGTAACGTTGGCGGTACAGCCGTTTTCAAAGGTAAGCTGGGCATTGGCAACATCTGTTTCTCTGGTGACGATAGGTGCGCCAATGGTTTGTATTGTCTTTAACGGTGAAGGAACAACGTTAAGAATGATGTCAATATCATGGATCATAAGATCAAGGACAACATCAACATCGGCACCGCGTGGATTAAATTTATGGACCCGCTGTGATTCAATTATCAGGGGCGAGGTCAAGTATTCCTCCATTGCAACAATAGCGGGATTAAAACGCTCAAGATGCCCCACCTGGAGGATGAGATTTTTGGCGTCAGCTATGGCAATCAGGTCATCGGCTTCCTCAAGTGTGACGGTCATTGGTTTTTCAAGCATGACGTCTACACCCCGATTAAGGCATGTCGAGGCGACCTTATGATGGTAGGGCGTCGGGACAACGATACTGACGCCATCAACCAGATCAAGAAGTTCCATGTAATCATCAAATGGAGTTGTATTGCAGGAGGCAGCTACCTGCCGCGTCAGTGTTTTTGAGACATCAGCAACACCGACAAGCTCAACATCATCCATGGCCGCATATTTCTGGGCATGGAATTTCCCGAGGTATCCGACTCCGATAACACCTATTTTTATTTTTTTATTATTCATGGAATATGAAAGTTTTAAGTTAATTATGAAAGTCTCTCACAGAGCACACAGAGTTCACAGAGTTTTTTTCTCTGCGCCTCTGTGTGCTCTGTGAGAGTAAAGACTTCGCCCTGCACATCTCTTTAATCTTTAAGTAAGCAAACGATCATCTTCTG
>JACNJZ010000223.1 GCA_014382295.1 Candidatus Desulfobia pelagia
GTGCTATTGCGACTTTAATTGTAATAGCCTTATCCTCAGCAGATGGCACTAAACATCCCGAGGGGTGGTTGTGCGTTAGAACAATCGCAGAGGATTTGAGCGCCAAAATTCGCTTGATCAATTCACGAGGATAGATTGCGGACGCTGAAATCGTGCCCGTAAACATTTTTTCGATGGCAAGGATTCTGTTTTTGGCATTTAGAAAGATGCAATAGACAGCCTCTACATCGTCATTTTCAGCAAACAAAGGCTTCATCACATTGAAAACTTGCTGCGAATTGGAAAGTGTCTGTCCCTGGGATGCTTCCTTGACCATTGACACGAAGTGCCCTGATTTAAGGTCTTTCCAGAATGTCGCTTGGTGCTTCATTTTATGTCCTCCTATAAATGCAAAAAACTCGCCCGGATCACCCAGGAGAGCCTCAAATTGTTTGATATTGATTATTGACTATGGATATGTGTAATCGTTTGATTGTGGTTAAAGCTGCAATATCCTTTCGCCTTCAGTTTTTAATATTAAATGCAGCACTTTTTCTGTCTCAGCCATGACCTTTAAGCAGGCATTGTAGGGACTCATCTTGATTTTCTCGGCATATTTCTCGATGTATCTGTAAGAATTCCCATCCCTACCGTTGACCTGCTTGCCTACGAGCTTGCAGAGAGCTGCTGCAGAAAGCTCCGCTACGATCTCCTGTAAAGGATCTTGCCCTCTTTTAAGGCTGCCGTTGACCTTTTCATGTGCAGCATGTGATAATTCGTGGAAAAACACCTTCTCCTCCGGCGTTGCCAGAGCTATCTCTTTCCGATTAAAAGAATAATATCCGTGATACTGATAATTTCCTGGGATCGCACGAACGCTTATGCCCCATTCCTCGGCGCGATCAAGCAATGGCAGGTCCGGGAGTTCCATGTTTTCATATTCCAGCTCTTTGCCATCAGTATCTTCCACCCGAAATACAGGGCGACACCCAAACCCGACGAGGATCTCCTTTCCTCCGCTTTGCTCACCATCAACCTTTTTGATGAACGGAACGAGGATAAAGAATGCCCGGCTCGATTTTTTGACATATCTATCCACCTGCCGCCATTGTTTGTAGCCGCGCCCGTCCATGGTTCCTGAAAGAAACATCAACGTGCGGTTTGTCAGCGACCACTTTGCACTGGGGATTTCCGGAATAGGGTACAAAGAATATGCAACCGCTTCCGGGATATCCCCGCTTTTAAACTTGTCCAGAATTACATTCAGGACTTGTTTCACCTTGTCATTCATTTGAATCGCTCCTTTCATGCTGTCGTTAAAAACAAAAAAGCCCAATGACCCGGTTAAGGTCATGGGGCTCGCACTTACCTGCGACTGACTGTTAAAATGCTATTCCGTTACCACCTCCTTTTTTTTCAGTATTTCATCGAGGAATGAAGATTTCTGTGCCGGTCGGCCCATATGAATATGCGAATAGGACAGATACAGAAGCTTCATCGCGCGTGATAATGCCACAAAGGAAACCCGGCGCTCTTCCTCAATTTCACCTTTAATATTGGGCAAGATGCCCTCGATCATACCGATCACAAACACCGCTGGAAACTCAAGTCCCTTCGATTTATGGATGGTCATTAGGGAAACGCCTTCCTTGTCGCCACCTGAGCTGTTTCGAACCGTTTCGGTAAATTCCAGGAATTTGTGGAGTTCTGAAAATCTACCTGCGGCTATTTGTAGCTGGTCTATGATGTTGCTGGAGTCATCGTAAAGTTCGGCAGATTCGTCTGCGATATATTTATCGTAATCGAGCTCAGTTCTAATCAGATAAATCAGGTCCACCGGCTCCCAATCCCATTTATCTATAATGAGTTGATCGATAAAATCCGTGAACTGCCGGATGTTCTTTCTTAAATATGGAACATCCACCGGCATAAATTTTAGTGCCTCGTAGAGATTCAACCCATTCGATTTTGCGTAAGCTTCAAGATCGCCGATGAAGCGCCCCCCGATATAACGATTTGGGGTGTTGATGACCTTTTTGAGAGCGGTATCACCCCGATCAGAGTTTGCGTCATGAATGAGCCAGAGGTAATTTAGGAGTCCAGCAACCTCATACCTTTCATAAAAGTTAGAACTGTTCTCAATCCAGAAAGGGATTTCGTTCTTAGACAGCTCCTCCTCAATTGCCCTGGACTGACTGTTTGCTCGATAAAGAATGGCAATGTCCCTGTACTTGTAATCATGCCGATGAACCAGGTCTTTGATTTCTGTGACAACTTTTGCGGCCTCTTTTTCTTCAGTGGTCGCACTAAATACAATTACAGTGTCACCGTCTGGGTTGATTGTGTTTAGCGTTTTGTCGATTTTACGGTCATTATGGCTGATAAGGTTTTGGCAAGCCTGAAGGATCTGGTTTGTAGATCTGTAATTCAGATCCAGGATAAATTGCGTGCTCCCCTCGTGATCATTGGCAAAATGCAGAATGTTTTCTACGGAGGCACCGATAAAACTGTAGATGCTCTGCCAATCATCCCCGCATATCCATAGGGAGTTACTCTGATCAGGATCACCGGCCAATAACTTGATGAGGCTCACCTGCGCTGGATTAGTATCTTGAAATTCATCAACCAAGATATGCGGGTATGTTTGCTGGTATCTGATTCGAGCATCTTCCGACCTTGTAAGAATGTCATGGGATTCCATTAGGAGATCGTCAAAGTCAAGGAGCAGTCCTTTTCTCTTTTCCTGCTCATAGCCTTTATAGATTTCCGCCAATGAAACCATGAAATCGCTATCCTTATGTAGCTCCAGGAATTTATCAGGGGTTATCAACCTGCTTTTGGCCAGACTTATTTCTCTCAGTGCTACGGGGGTGAGAATGTCCTTAATTCGAAGTTTGCTTATGACCTTGCGGATCAACCATACCTGCTTGTTTCCGTACAGAATATCGAATCTTATATCTTCTCGTTTCAGAAGCCTGTGACAGAATGAATGAATTGTCGAGAGGGTTACTTTTGAAGCATCGTCATTTAACACCAGCTTGAGCTTTTCCCTCATGGCTTTAGCGGCATTCCGTGTGAATGTAAGGCCCAGGATGCTTTCAGGGGGGATACCGTTTCTGACCAAATTACCAATTCTGTATGTCATGGTTGTTGTCTTACCTGAACCGACAGTCGCAATCACGCAGGAAACCCCGAACATGAATTCAGCAGCCTCCTTTTGCTGTTTGTTTAATTCAATCATAGCGTTAGAATTCCTTTCATTGTCAGTAATTAAAAGCAGAAAACCCGGACCACCTTGTTTGAAAGGCGATCCGGGCTCTTAGGGGGCTAATGACAAATTAGCCTTTTACCAACGCCAATATTTGCCCTCCAGTCCTTTCCAGCTTGTATGCGTCAATAGCTGTGAGAGCAGGCTCCTGTGCAGCCCTCGTGAAAGCATTGATGACGTGAAACATGG
>JACNJZ010000224.1 GCA_014382295.1 Candidatus Desulfobia pelagia
GCGGGAAATTGCTCGGCGGTCCTTTTTTTTTCCTGTCGAGCCGGTCAGTCGCATCTTTCGATATGGAGGGGCCGTCGCCTCAACAATCCATTATTCTCCGTTTCTCAGCCGCGGCATGGAAAAGGCCCGGGAAATGATTACCGATTACGAGAAGCAGGGCAACTCTTTTCCCAGTGGCAAGGTTGTCGCTGCAGAACGACTCGAGTCCGGAAAGGGTCGTTTTCAGCGCTCCTGGTATGCGCCGTCTGGTGGTATATGGCTGACAATGGTCCTGGTCAATACACTCCTGCCTGAAATCAGCCGTTTTATTCCTCTTGCTGCCGGTGTTGCCTGTTGTGAAACCGTTCTTGAAAATGGAATTCCCGGTAAGATAAAATGGGTAAACGATGTTCATGTTGATGGACGAAAAGTGGCAGGGATTCTCACTGAAACCATGGTCGGGCCGGAATCCGGGGAAGAGTATATTCTTATAGGGGTTGGCCTGAATGTAAACAATGAAAAATTCCCTCCTGAATTGGCCGATACTGCAGGATCACTGAGGACACTCGGCGGCAGAGAATATGATGTGAATCTTGTGGCCACAGATCTTCTTGCCAAACTTGTCTGGAATATTGGCTTGCTTCATTTTGAGGAAGAACAGCGACTTTTGGTAACAGATGAGCAGAAAACACATCATTTCCTCCTGCTCGAACAGTGGCAAAATTTGAGTGATTCAGCAGGCCGCCGGGTTTTGTTTGGCTATGATGTGCAGAAAGAGCCCCAATATCAGGCCGATGTACTCGGGATTGCAGATGATGGCGGCCTTCAGATGAGGTTACTCGAAGACAACTCGATGGTCACAGAGTACAGCGGTGAGATTATCTATTTACCTGAAGGTTGATTCGTCTCGACCACGTAGGGTTCGTTGAGTTATGGTGTTGTTGAATCCTTCACTCAAAGAACCCAATGAGCCCAAAGAACTCAACAAACTACATCCCACAAAGCATATAACCGAGTATCGGCTGGCATTTGTCGGTGCATGATTCATAGAATTGCCCCTGCCTCCGTGTTCCTGAAAGATTTTCTTTTCCCCAGTAAAATTCTGCCAGGGATAATGGGGTCAGATTGTTGCGGGCTGCATAATTGAGCAGCTTGGGGGCACAGCAGTCACCTGTTCCTGTTGGAATACCGGTTCCGTTAAAGATCTCTTCCAGTGACTTTGTCTCTCCTGAAAAGTTGGATATGGCATACAAGGCGTGTATGTCTTTCATCAGGTTTTGAGATAATGATTTTCTTTCCCTGGTTAATGAATTTTTTGTATCGGAGTTGTGGGGGTGGAGTTCTATTTCTCGACCCAGTTGTTTGATTTTTTTTTCTATGCCCTGGCTGATATCAAGAAATGTCTCTGTTTTAAAAAGAGGCGGGGCCCAGCCGTCGACTTCCCATATTCCATTATATTGACCTGAGAAGGCTTTCAGCAGATGCAAAGAACCTTGCTGATCATTACAGACAAGGATTCCGAACATTTTACCCCGTGCCTGTCCAAAAAGATATTCAGTGGAAAAATGAGGATCGGCATCTTCATTTGAAGCCGAAATATCTATCCGCTTTTTTTCTTGGAGGCTGCGCATTAACTCCAGGCAATGTTTTTCGGCGAGAGCAGAGAAAAGAAAATGCTCCTGTCCGCAGCACTGGCAATAGCCGAAACAGGAGGGGGAGGTTTGGCTATGGGGCATTTTCAAGTTTCGAGTTTCAAGTTTCAAGATGAAAGCATCAAGGTATAAAGGTATAGGGGGCAAAAAACGATATTCCCCTATACCTTTAACCGTAAACCGTAAACGGTATACCGTAAACCTTGTCTTTATTTATGATGGGTAGCCCTTATGGTCCTGGCCAGTTCTTTGATTTCACCCAGATCTTTGGTCATTTCTGAATAACCATACCAGTATGCGTAATCCGGGTTGATATGGAAAAAACCCTGGTAGGCGCGCATGCGATGTTTCATGTACATCTGCAGGAGAACCTGGTCAATGAAAGACAGTTTGTTGAAGTCTTTTCGGCCTTCAGCACCACCTGTTTCCATGAAGGTAAGCAGGAATGGATAGTTGAAGGGGTAATCTGCCGGTTTTTGAATCAGGCCGTCTTTATAGAGAGCGGCAACAGTTTCAATGGCATCAGCCATCATCCGGTCAAGTTTTGGCATCATGGAGTCACCCAGAGCCAAACGCTCTCTGGCATAACTTTCAGAATGACAGCCGGCGCAGATTGTGATCATTTTGTCGCGTTCCTTCTGCCATGCTTCCTTGGTCAGTCGCGCCAGATCGAGCTCTTTTACTGCTGGAAGGACAGGTCCTGGTTCACCGGTTTCCGGATTAAGAACTGCCAGTGCTTTGAGAATGGTGACCTGATCGGCGGCCCATTGCTCGTCTTCCGGCAATGGCAGACGAACGCCAAGGAATCCCCAGGCGGTATGGTTGTTATGATCTCCGTTTGCCATATGGCAATCCTGGCATTTTGGTGCAGCAGCGCCCTCGGGAAGATCACCGGCCTCTTTAGCCAGGTATCGTGCACCATGCTTGGAGCTTGACCACATCTCCCACTGGGGATGGTCATATCCCATATGGCATTGCTGACAGGCCCGTGGATTCAGGGCTTCTTTTTTGGAAAAGCTATGCCTTGTATGACACTCATCACAGGAGTTGTTCTGATAGCGGTATCCTTTGTCACGCTGTTCTTTTTTCTGGGCTTCTGTCTTGATGCCCATGTTGTGACAGCCCCCACAGCCTCCGCCGCCTTCCATTAACTCGTCGGGTGCAAGATGAGTTGCCGGGATGGCATTCAAGGAACTCCAGCCATAATTATGTTTTCCTTTTGAAAACTGGTTGAACTGGTCTTCATGGCATTCAGCACAGGTCTTTTCGTCGGGGAATTGTGCCTTATTGGCATCTTCTGCAGTGGTGTGCTCCTCGCCGTGGCATGAAGAGCATGTGACGGCATTTTCGGCGTGCATGCTTACCCGCCAGTCCTGGACCTGACCAGGGGTCAGTTTTTCATGACAGGTGATGCATGCTTCTTCTGCGACCGCCTGGTTGGCGGCGGTAATAAGAAACATACTGCAGCTCAAAATCAGAACTTTGAATTTCCAGTTTTTATTCATAGGTCCCTCCTGTGTTGCGTCTTTTCAGCATGTTCGACGATTACGTGGAATACATACTAAGACATGTTAATCTCCTCAAAAGAATAATACTATACTGTCCTATAACTTGGCAGTATTTTCTGGATGCATTGAAATTTTCTCATATTTTTATCATAGTTGCGATCTCTTACTATAAGTTGCTCTTTAGTTGTTGTTAAAAACTTTACGCCTTTGTGTCTTTGTGCCTTCTGCCTGAGGTTATCGACTTTAGGCAACCTTGAAAAATTGACTTTTTGCTCGCTAGCGGTGTCATTGCCAA
>JACNJZ010000022.1 GCA_014382295.1 Candidatus Desulfobia pelagia
TATGAAATTGGAGAAGCGCTTCTGCAGTTAATCCGCCGTGAAGATAGGTATGAAGCCGAGTTAAAGCCAATGCTTGGTATGCTGCCGAGTTTTACCCAGCTCGGCATGGCTTCGCTCCTTCCCAATAGAGAACTGCGTTTTGCAGATAAAGACTCTGCAACCATCCTCGTTGATGATGCCAGCTCTCTGGGGACAGCCAACAGGTCCAAGATTTTGAGTAATTATGTTGCAGATGGCGCTACGGCAATCCGGGCGGATGATTTTCTTACCATGAACAGAGATGACTCTCGAGAGCTGTTCCGTGAGCATAGTGTAGTTTATATCTATCATAACCGTATCGATGCCACAGGGGACAAGAAACAGTCGGAAGAGCAGGTCTTTGAGGCCGTGGAGGAAACACTGCAGGAATTGATCAAGGTGATAAAGAAACTCGCTGCTGCCAATGCTACCAACATGCTTATCACCACTGACCACGGCTTTATCTATCAGAACAAGCCGCTTGATAAGTCTGATTTTACCTCCGCAGAACCTCAAGGCGAGATAATCTTACACCGGGATCGTCGCTTCATTGTGGGGAAAGGGTTACAGAAACACCCAGGCCTGCGTTATTTCACAGCAGAAGAGCTTAGTCTTGCCGGCAATGTGGAGATTCAGATATCCAAATCTATTAACCGCATGAGACTGAAAGGTTCCGGCAGCCGCTATGTTCACGGCGGCGCATCCTTGCAGGAGGTTGTTTTGCCAGTCCTTCAGGTAAATAAGAAACGCCAAAGTGATGTGAGCAGTGTGAACGTGGATATTTTACGCAGTGGCAGCACGGTGATCACCTCCAGTCAGCTGTCGGTTGCTTTCTATCAAATTGATCCGGTTACAGGGAAAAGACAGTCGAGAACATTACGAGCTGGAATATATAACAAAGATGGTGAATTGATTTCAGACAGCCATGAACTGATCTTTGATTTCACCTCTGATAAATCAAGGGAACGGGAGATACAGGTCCGTTTTCTTCTGACCAGAAACGCTGACGACGTAAACGGGCAGACAGTCACCTTGAAACTGGAAGAAAAACTGCCTGGAACTGCAAAATACAAGGACTATAAGTCTGTCAGCTATACCATGCAGCGATCATTCACCACAGATTTTGATTTTTGAAGGAAGTTATCAGTTCCCAGAAATCAGTTTTCAGTTTTGGAGGCAATTATGAAATTTGAGGACCTGGACGTTTGGAAGAGGTCATCTCGTTTATGTGCAGAGCTTTATAAGTATTTTAGAGAAACGAAAGATTTTGGATTTCGTGATCAGATTACACGCTCGGCATTATCAATTCCGAGTAATATTGCTGAAGGTGTAGAGCGTGATTCTCAAAAAGAATTTGCACGGTTTCTCCAATACGCGAAAGGATCCTGTGGAGAATTAAGGACACAACTATATATTGGTGTAGAAATAGAATACATCAAACCTGAAACCGGCAAAACATGGGTGCAAGAAACCAGAGAAATTTCGGCAATGCTCGTGGGACTATTAAAATCCGTAAAACTGAACACTGAGAACTGATGACTGAAAACTTAGACAAAAAAATTAACGAGCATTTCTCTGGATTGGTTGTCCGTAAGGATCTGGTGAAAATCGTCAAGGGAAATGCCATTGTTCCTTCATACGTGCTTGAGTATCTGCTGGGTCAATATTGTGCCACTGCTGACGAAGAGTCAATTAAAAGCGGAATCGAAACGGTTAAGGAGATTCTGCGCAAGCATTATGTTCATCGCAATGAGGCTGGTCTTGTTAAGTCGATTATCAAGGAAAAAGGACGTCACAAGGTTATTGATAAGATCAGTGTCGCCTTGAATGATAAGGCTGGAGTATATGAAGCAGCCTTTTCCAACCTTGGTGTGAAGAAAATCCTGGTGGACTCAAACACCGTTAAAAAACATTCCAAACTTCTAGTAAGCGGTGTCTGGTGTATCGCTGATTTAGAGTATGAGGTTTTGGATGATCCTAATGCCTCCCCCTGGGTACTGAGCTCCATTAAGCCAATCCAGTTATCCCATTTTGATTATGATGGCTACATTGAAGCCAGAAAGAAGTTTACAACGGATGAATGGATTGACCTGCTCTTGCAGAGCATTGGCTTTAATCCCGAGATGTTTGGCAAGCGCAGTAAGCTGCTGCAGCTTGTCCGCCTGATCCCTTACTGTGAAAGGAACTATAATGTTATTGAACTTGGCCCTAAAGGTACAGGAAAGTCCCATATCTATTCCGAATTTTCACCGCATGGCATACTGATATCAGGCGGTGAAGTCACAGTGCCGAAGTTATTTGTCAATAACAATACCGGGAAACTTGGACTGGTCGGTTACTGGGATGCGGTTGCTTTTGATGAGTTTGCCGGCAAGCAAAAGAGGCCGAATAAGGCACTTGTGGACATCATGAAAAACTATATGGCCAACAAATCGTTTTCCCGTGGCGTTGAAACACTGGGAGCTGAGGCTTCTATGGTGTTTGTCGGCAATACACAGCATACCCTACCATACATGCTCAAACACACGGATCTTTTTGATGAGCTTCCTGAGGCCTATCATGATTCGGCATTTCTTGATCGGCTCCATTTTTACATACCAGGCTGGGAGGTGGATATTATCCGTGGCGAGATGTTTTCCGAAGGATATGGATTTGTGGTGGACTATCTGGCGGAGATCCTGAGAACACTCCGCAACCATGACTTCTCCCAGCTCTATGTGGATCATTTTAACCTTCTAAGCGATATATCGACAAGAGATCGTGATGCTATCAATAAAACGTTTTCCGGACTTATGAAGATACTCTTCCCCCATGAAGAGGCTTCAGAGAAAGACATTGAAGAGCTGTTGCAGTTTGCTATTGAAGGACGCAAGCGGGTTAAAGATCAGCTGATGCGTATTGACCAAACCTATGAACCTGTGCGATTTGGATACACCCGGCAAGGAGAAAAAGAACCGCTCCGAGTAAAGACCTTGGAAGAGAAACAGTATCCGCAGCATTACCATAAGGACGGTATTGAAGAAGATGATGGTGATCCTGAAGATTTCACAGACTCCGAGCCCGCACAGGAGATGCCTATAAAAGAAGAGATGCTGAAAGAAAAGCATCTCGTTATCCAGGAAAACCAGAAAGGCATAAGTTTTGATGACCTTTTCGGCCCGTACTTGAAAGGGGCAACAAAAATTACAATCACTGACCCATATATCAGGCTGTTTCATCAGGCAAGAAACCTCATGGAGCTACTGGAAACTATCGCCAAAGTAAAACCTGATGATGAAGAGGTAGAAGTTAACCTGCTGACCATGGAAGATGACTTCAAAGGTGATCAGCAAAAAGAATACCTGATACAGATGCAGGAGAGTATCTGGGGTGCCGGGATCAAGTTTTCATGGGAGTACGATGAAGGCAATACA
>JACNJZ010000021.1 GCA_014382295.1 Candidatus Desulfobia pelagia
GACCGTCCCGTGGGAGGGCCATATAGCGGCCGCCGCGGAGGCAGAGGGGGAGATAAGTGCACTCCCGGCATTTTTCTTCCTTTTGCCAGTGGGCCAACTGGTATTGTTGGCTGTAGTCATACATTCCGTACCGGATATCCCCACAGGCATATTCATTGTGGCAGATCATGGCGACGCATTTATACAGTGAGCCATCATGATGGATGACACAACTGTTGTCCACGTCCACCATGCAGAGGGCGACGGAGATAGCATCTGTTTTTAATCTTTTGGCCATTATTTCTCCCCGTAAAAAGGGCACTGCTTCACCGAGCCATTTTTCGTTGACTGAGGCGCAGCCTCCGCAGAATCCGGCAGAGAACTCGTCTTTTGTCTGGAGGACCGGTGCAAAAGTGAGCCGGTGAAGATCTTTCGGGCCAATATTGAAGGTCTCGAGATGGTCAAATAGGGCAGGAAATTGCCGAAAGTTATCTTTGGTATAGTTGCCGCTTACGCCGATTTGAATAAGGCCGCAGATTTGTTTGATATTGTGGACAATGGTGTCAAAGGAAGGTTGACCGGATTTGTAAGGACGAAAGAAGTTGTGGTTTTCCAGCGGGCCGTCAATGGTGATCTTTGCCCGTTTCAGCCCCAAGGGGAGCAGTCGTTGGACCATTTCCAAGGTTAACAGTGAGCCGTTGGTGACCAGGGTGAACTCAAACATTGCGCCTTGGCTCTCAATAAAATCTTTGAGCGCTCCGGCAATCTGCTCGATGCGTTTCGCCGCAAGCAAGGGCTCGCCGCCATAAAAGTCCAAGGTCAGACGTTCAATGTCAGGTGTGAACTTATTTTTTACGAAAGTGACAAGCTGCTCCGTCGTCTCTTCGCTCATCAGGTCATGGCCCTTCTGGCTGCCCTCGTAGCAGTATCGGCAGCGAAAGTTGCACTGCATGGTGACAATGACCGAGATGTTTATAGCCCGCCGGAGATCGTTAATTTGCCGGACCATCTTCATGGCCTCATTTCTTTCGGCCTGCAGATCATCAACCAGCAGGTTCAGTTCTTTCAGGGTGTTTTTAGATTCATCATCTAAACGGCAGGCACTGATATCATCAAGTGTCTCAGTGGGCAGGAGGGCAGTGGCCCCAGTACGGGTTGAGTATACGATACGCTGACCTAGATCAGCGGGCCAGGTGAAAATGTGGGCGTAATGGGAGAGGGGCATGCAAATGGAAAAAAAAGAGAGCCTCGGCTCCCTTTTTTATTATTCTTCCGGCTTAACCGGGCTTGGGCCACTTGGACAACAGCCCATGGTGTTCGCTAATTTATTTATATCGTTGGGCTTTTTCAGGACTATGATCTTCTTCGTTTTCATATCATACTCTCCATTAGATAGATTTAATCTTTTGATAAAAAAACATACTGCAAACAAACAAATGATGTCAATTTAAAAATGAAAACGAAGGCCACCTTCTATCCAGCGGTGGGCGTTGTCATAGACATCTATCCAGTAATCTCGACCATCGAAGAGGTTGTGGGCCGTAAAAAATATATCAACAGAGGAGTGTTCGCAGAGTTGCAGCGGTTTTGTCAAGCTCAGATCCCAGATCATGGTGCCGTAATCAGCAGGGTTATCGGCAGCGGCCCTGTCCTCATTCCACCACATATAGTGGCCAAACAACTCGGCAGTGAACAGGTGGGGATTGTCATAGAGCAGGGTGAGTTTGCCACTGTAACTGTCATCATTGTCCTGTTCGCCGTAATAGTCTGTATAGACATAGGTGAAGCTGGCTTGAGCACTGACATAATGCCAGGGAATGGTCGTCAGTTCCAGTTCGTAACCGTACCGTTTGGACTTGTCGGCATTATAGTAATTGTATTTCCAATCATCAGAAAAAATCCATTCACCAGCCCATACATTTTTCAAGCGATGTTCAAAAAAGGTGCCCTTCAGCCGGAAAGCAGGCAGGACAGTAGTTTCAAAACCAACCTGATACGATGCGATCTTTTCAGGTTCAAGACCTGATTCCGCATTTTCAATATAGTACATATATGGTTTTCTAAAACCCTCGGCAGCCAGAAAGCGGAATAGTGTATGGTCGACAGCCTGCCAGGTAATTCCCAGGCTGTGACTGACGATGTCATCTGTGAGAGAAAGATGGTCATAGCGAAGACCAGGGGTTACAGTAACAGGGCCTAAAGTGAAAGTGTCATTCAAATAAAGAGCCCAGGTTTCATCATAATTACGGTTGGTGTCATTAAAGCCATTGTTTGATCGTTCAAATTCTCCACCAAGTACTACCAGGTTGGAGTCGAAGCGGCCAGTGAGTTGACTGCTGAATCCAGTATTTGTATTGTCATTCACTTCATAAGAATATGTTGTTTTGGTAGGGTATAAATAGGAGTCCCTGATGTACTTTTGTTCATAGCGAAAAATGCTGGCGTTAAAGTTGATAATGTCGGTAAGTCTGGTGTCAAGAGTCATGTTGCTCCAGAAATTACGGTCATGGCCTTCTGTCCCGACACCCCAACCAGAAGAGTCAAAAAAACGTATCTCCGGTTCACTATAGCCGGAAGACAGGGTAAGAACAGTTGAACTGGGAAGATCAACGCTAAATTTGCCGAAAAAGTTTTCCCGGTCGTAATAGCGATTATGCAGGAAGCCATCAGAGCTCTGACTGCCCAGGGCAAGAAAATAACGGGCTGCCCCTGCCTTGCCCGCCATAGTGGCATTATACTCCTGGGAGTTTGCCTCTCCATAAGAGGCAGTGATGTTGCCGGTTGGGCGTTCGGATGTCCCGGTCTTCTTCGTGATGATATTCAACCCCCCCCAAGGCTGAACCCCAGGTGGAGGATGCAGGCCCTTTAATGACCTCAATACGGTGAATAATCTCCACCGGGATGGAATTTATCACTGCCATGCCTGCATTAATGTCATTCCAGCGAAGGCCATCAATGAGGACCAGAACGTGCTCGTAATCCGAATCCTGGAAATAGAGACCTCCATCTCCCTGGTTAAATCCTTGTCCATTAAATTGGAGAAAGACTCCCGGCACCCTGTTGAGCACCTCGTTGAGGTTATGGGCATTCATGCGCTGAATTTCCTCAGCGGTAACAACCGTAACATTCTCGGCAATCTGCCGGAGAGATTTAGGCGCCCTGGTGGCAACTTCGATCTTCTGGTCCAGATACTGATTCATATCGAAGTACATGGCCAGCAGCATTTCATCTTCCTGGACATTTTGGGCCTGTACAGCAAGCGGACCGGCAAGGATAACAGCGCCGAGACAAAAACAGAGAATATTCTTCATTAAATCTACCCTCCCCCTGTTTTAGAGGTATAAAAATTGCAATTAAATTAAGTTGATTGTATTGTTTTTCGAGTTTCGAGTTTCGAGTTTCGAGTTTCGAGTTTCGAGTTTCGAGTTTCGAGTTTCGA
>JACNJZ010000048.1 GCA_014382295.1 Candidatus Desulfobia pelagia
ACCTTGAAAAATTAGGATTTTTGTTTGATAGCAAGGAATGACAAAATTAAAAAGCGCAGCATACCTGGGTATGTGAGCACTTTTCATTTTGGCAATGACACCGCTAGCGAGCAAAAAGTCAATTTTTCAAGGTTGCCTTAAGAAATAACCTGGAGTAATTAAAAATGGACATCGGATCACAACGGGCCAGCACGATAACGCGAAAAACGAAAGAAACAGATATTGTTCTTGATCTCTGCCTGGACGGATCCGGCAAAGTTGAGATTGCAACAGGTGTGCCCTTCCTGGACCACATGCTCACTCTCTTCGGAGTTCATGGTTTTTTTGATCTTTCCATGAAAGCTAATGGTGATGTTGAGATTGATGATCATCATACCGTTGAGGATATCGGCATCTGCCTTGGGCAGGCTTTCAAAAAAGCCCTCACTGATTTTGGATCCATTAACAGATACGGCCACTGCTCACTTCCAATGGACGAAACCATTGCCCGTGTTACCGTTGACCTTTCAAATCGGCCTTATCTGCATTATGATGTCATCGAACTCGATCAGAAAGTAGGTACCTTTGATACCGCTCTCGCCCTTGAATTTTTTCGTGCCCTGTCCCTCCATGGCGGAATGACACTGCACATCGAAGTCCCTTACGGCGAAAATACCCATCACGTCCTTGAAGCGATCTTCAAAGCACTTGGCCGAACACTGTCCCAGGCCTCAGAGGTTAATGCCAGGGTCACGGGTATTCTGTCGTCAAAAGGATCATTGGTCGACTAATATAGTCGATAATACGAATAAACATTACTTACTTGAGGTTCCACTTTGAAATTTTTCCCGCGAATTCTGTCCTGTTTCGTACTTGCTGCCTTCATCTTTTCAGCAGCTTCCTGTTCCAAAAAAGTTGTGCCATTAAATACTGACAAAGACAGTGCTGCGCTCACTGTTCAATCCATAACAGTACTTCCGGTAAAAATTGCACAGGCAGACAAAGATACAAGCCATACCATCTCAAAACAACTCCAGGAAGGCTCTCTTGTTTTGACCTCTACCATAAAAGAGGTGCTCAAGGATAAAGAGCGGGTTTCCTATCTTTTTTCAGGACAGCAGGAATCACTTCTCGGAAATTTCCATGGGAGCAGGAACGAAGCTGCTGTGTTCATCGGCAAAAAAATTGAAACTGACGCTGTTCTTATTCCAACCTTACATCGCTACATTGACAGAGAAGGAAAAACATATTCTGTAAACCAGCCGGCATCGGTTTCCTTTGAATACAGCCTTATTCATGTCAAAACCGGCAAAACCCTTTGCACTGGTTTTTTTGATGAAACCCAGGAAGCACTTTCATCCAATCTGTTTTCCTTCAAACAGGCCGCAAAAAGGGGATTCAAATGGATTACCGCACGAGAGTTTACCGAAGAAGGACTTAAAGATAAATTCAGCGACTGCCAATATCTAAGCAAATAACAATCTTTTGATACTCCCGAAAGCCATCAACCGACTTATTGGCCAGGCAATGCACACCTATGATATGCTGTCGGACGGGGATCATATCCTTGTTGCCGTGTCAGGGGGAGTGGACAGTCTGGTCCTTGCTGCAATACTACAGGGCTGGAAACATAAAGCTCCGATTGATTACACATTAACAGCTGTTCATCTGGACATGGGCTTTCCGAACAGCAACCACGATGCTATCTCTTCCCAGTTAAAAAAAATCTCACTTCCTCTGGAAATTGAACGGACTTCATTCGGACAGAATGCAGTTACCTCAGCTGATAAGCAAAATGCCTGCTTCGAATGTGCACGAAATCGCCGGACCAGACTTTTCTCCCTGGCCAGGGAGAAAAAGTGCACCAAACTTGCCCTTGGCCATCATAAAGATGACATTATAGAAACATTTTTCATCAATGTTCTCTATGGCGGTAATATCAGCACCATGGTACCCAGTCAGCCACTTTTTTCAGGCAACCTGACTGTCATCCGCCCTCTTGCCTTCCTTGAAAAAAAACAGGTAATGGAGGTTGCCGAAAATTTTGACCTGCAGGCAACCACGAACCCATGCCCCCTGGACGGAACAACAAGAAGAGATGCCGTTAGAGAATTTCTCGGACCTCTCTATCAAAATGACTCCCATATCAAAGGGAATATTTTTTCAGCCCTGTCCAATATCCGCGCAGATTATATGTTAAAAAAGACCAAATGAAAACAGCTCTTGAATGCATGCCATGCTTTCTCAGGCAGACACTGTATGCTGCCCGCCTCAGCACTTCCTCCATCGCACTGCAGAAAGAAATCATGAACAGTGTGTCAGCGATACTGCCTGAACTCGATTTCAATATCAGCCCGCCACATAACTCCATAAGAGTATATTCCGAGATTGCTGCTCTTTCAGGGTGCACAGATCCTTTCGCAGCTCTCAAAAAAGTAAGCAATGACTTCGCCATGGTACTCAGCACTGAAGCCCGAAAAACCATCGGGCAGGCCGAAGATCCCCTTTTTTCAGCCATTGTCTTTTCCATTGCAGGCAACATCATCGACTATGGATCACAACAGCATTTTGACGCAGACAAAGCTGTAAAAGAATGCCTTTCTAAAAAACTGACAATCAATGATTATGCACTGCTCAAAAACGATATTGAAAAAGCTGAATCAATACTCTATCTGGGGGATAATGCTGGAGAGATAGTCTTTGACGGTCTTGTCATAGAACAGCTTGACAAAAAAGTGGTCTTTGCGGTGAAGGAAGGGCCAATTATTAATGATGCCCTTCGTGAGGATGCAATCGCCTGCGGCTTGGACACAAAATGTTCTGTAATCAGCAACGGCACACAATGCCCCGGAACACCGCTGGACGATTGCTCAGAGGAGTTTCTGGATTATTTCAACAGCGCTGATATTATCATCAGCAAAGGGCAGGGCAATTTCGAAACGTTATCAGAACTGAACAGACCCATCTACTTCCTCCTTACTGTGAAATGCCCTATTGTCGGGAATCACATCACGGAGCTTTCAGGAAAAGAAGTGAAGACGGGGGATATGGTACTGATGAAAAGCTCCCCACAGGGCCTGAAAGAGAACGGGAAAAGCAGTCAGACCCGGTGAGGATTGCAAGAGAAGGTAATCATTAGCCCTGGAGCATCTTGGCAACTTCCTTGGCCCCATAGGTAATTATAATATCAGCTCCGGCGCGATGAATGGAAAGCAGGGTTTCGGCCATGACTCGTTCCCCATCTATCCAGCCATTTGCGGCCGCCGCCTTGATCATGGCATACTCGCCGCTGACATGATATGCAGCTATTGGAAGATCGAACTCATCGCGAAGCCTGCTGATAATATCAAGATAGGCTACAGCCGGTTTTACCATGAGGATATCGGCACCTTCATCCACATCCAGAGTAGCTTCACGCATCGCCTCCCTGGCGTTTGCAGGATCCATCTGATAGCCCTGCCTGTCTCCTTCCTGTGGAGCGCACGCAGCTGCATCGCGGAAAGGTCCGTAAAAGGCCGAGGCATATTTCACAGCATAGGCCATGATTGGAATCTGATCAAAGTTGTTTTCATCAAGAATACCCCTGATCTCAGCAACCCTCCCGTCCATCATATCGGAAGGTGCGACAATATCCGCGCCGGCAACGGCATGAGACAGAGCAACCTGGCCAAGAATATCCAGGGTGGCATCATTATCAACCATCTTGTTGATCAACACACCGCAATGGCCGTGACTGGTATATTCACAGAGACAGACATCGGTGGTCACCATCAATTCAGGAACCTTGTTCTTCAATTCCTTAATGGCCTTCTGAATAATACCGTCCTTGGCATGAGCACCGGAACCCATACTGTCTTTTTTCTCAGGAAGACCAAAGAGGATAACATGATTAATACCGAGACCGATCAACTCCTTAGCTTCTTTTGCAAGCTGGTCTACAGACAGGCGAAACACTCCCGGCATTGAAGATACCTGGTCTCGAATTCCTTTCCCGGGGAGGACAAAGAGTGGATAAATGAACTGCTCAGGCGACAAACGGGTCTCCCTGATTAATGATCGAAGCTGTTTATTCCGCCGTAACCGGCGGGGACGATACTCTGGAAAAACCATTACTCCCTCCTGAAAAAAACATAAGTTTTGAGTTACAAGTTCTCAGTTTTGAGTTGAAGAATACCAGGAAACCAGCAATTTGAAACTTGAAACTTGAAACTGTACCTCTATTTAATCATCTATTTTAAAAATTGCGTTTACTTTTTTGTTTATAAACTGAACAGGATTCGCAACCCCTTCTTCTGTAATCTCAACCACACCTGTATCACTTTTCTGACCTATCAGCCGTAAACCATATTCAAAAGCTGATAAAATTTCATCACAAATTCTGTCCACAGCTTCAAAGTTCAGGGGATGCCTGTCAAGAATGAGATCGATGGCAGCGTCATTGAAACTTATAAGAATATTATATTCATCCGAAGCCGCTTCAGCATATTGCTTGATATGATTAATCAACTTGATACATTCGCGACATGCTTCCCAGGGATCCATAATTTCCTGTTGGCACTGTGATGCGATAAGATTAAGCCTTTTTTCGGACAGTGGCAGCCCATGTGAAGTAAAGGAATACGTATGTTTTTCGGCAATAAAAATTTTCAGCCTTTCAAGTTCTTCTTTGTTGAGTTCTTCGTAGCGGCTGACATGCTGTTCCTGTATCTCTTTATTTTCAAGGAGAAGGGTAAGATGAATCAAAGGACTATCAACCATTTCACTGGTTACGACAAGATGCCGAATTTCAGAGGATGGCAGTTTCATTTCATAATGGAGCAAGGTATGCTCCATAACACTCACCAGCCCTCTGGCTCCTGTCCTTTCCTTGACCGCTTTTTTGGCAACAGCGCGCAGAGCTGCTTCCTCAAACTGCAGCTTAATCCCGTAGGCGGCAAAATCCTGTTTTTTAGCAACAACGACAGAGCTGTTGGGGTTCATCAGTATTTGGAAATGATCATCTTCAGTAAGTTCGTCGAGTACAGCAACAACGGGCAGGCGCCCTACAAATTCACTCTCAAAACCATATTCAATCAGATCCTGGGCTTTGACCTGCTTGAGAACATGATAATCAAGTACCGGAGATGCTATATGCTGCTCAAATCCTATGGAGCGGCGCTGTATGCGCTTACTGACCGTCTCTTCAAGACCGGTGAATGCTCCACTCATGATAAAGAGGATATTCCGGGTATTGACAACACGCTTTTCCCTTTTCCCGGTGGCCCTGTAATGCTCCATTGCTTGGATCTGGGAGATCGGGTCATGAGGAACTTTCAGTTCGACCTCGGTCTCTTCCATTGGCTTGAGAAAGGCTCTCTGGACCCCGGTACGGGATACATCAATACCTATCCGGTGAGGACTTGCTGCAATTTTATCAATTTCGTCGACGTAAATAATACCGCACTGGGCTTTTTCAATACTATCATCTGCCTCACGGACAAGATCACGGACAAGATCTTCGACATCGCCGCCAACATATCCGGTTTCACTGAATTTAGTCGCATCCCCTTTGACAAAGGGAACGCCAATTCTTTTGGCAATCAGCTTGATCAGGTAGGTCTTTCCGACTCCTGTCGGCCCGACAAGCAGGACATTACTTTTTATCTGGCCGGCTGAAGCCCTTCCGCCTCTTTCCTGATCGTGCCGTATTCTATTGAAATGGGTACATATTTTAGTGGAGAGTACAGCTTTGGCTTCATCCTGCTTCACAACATATTCGTCGAGGTAGGCAACCAGGTCCTCCGGCTTCAAATCAAAATGAAAAGCAAGTACCGGTTCCTTTTTCACCTTGGTCTTTTTTTCGCCATCGGGTTTGGTTGAAGGAAAAAGTCCTGTGGAGATAATTTTCACCTGACTGCCATATTTACGGCTCAGGTAATCCCCTATTTCTTTTTCGAGTTCCTTTTGATCAGGTAAATTCGGGAGTGTATCATCAGACATCTTATGAATCCTCGATTCCAAGATTTTTTATCTTCTTATGTAAATGACTCCGCTCAAGGCCTACTTGTTCCGCTGTCTGGGAAATATTTCCTTTATTTCTGTCGAGACTCAACTGAAGAAATTGTTTTTCAAATATTTTTTTGGCTTCTTTAAACGTCACCTCTCCTTCAATGGCCAGGAGGTTGTCAGCACCTGCCCCTGTCTCTTCCATTTTCCCCTGAAATATCCCGGACACATTTCCTGAATGGTCGGACCCGACGGGAAGAAAAGGCCTGATAAGGTCTGCCGAAATAACTTCCTCCGGAATCATGATGGCAATTCTTTCTATAAAATTTCGCAATTCACGAACATTGCCAGACCAGTTATGTTCTGCCATAACGCGGATTGCCTCCGGCGTGAATTCCTTCTGGCCCAGACCCTTTCTGGAAAACTGTGAAAGAAAATCCCTGACCAGTGCAGGAAGATCTTCAAGCCGGTCTCTTAGAGGTGGAAGATGAATGGGCACAACATTTAAACGCCAGAACAGATCGGCCCTGAAGGTACCCTTTTCTATCTCTTCCTCAAGGATTTTATTGGTTGCGGCCAATACCCTGACGGTAACGGCAATGGTTTTATTGCCGCCGACACGTTCAAATTTCTGTTCCTGAAGAATCCGCAGAATCTTGGCCTGGGTCTTGAGGCTCATATCTCCTATCTCATCAAGAAAAAGAATACCTCCGTCTGCCTGATCAAACTTGCCGCGCTTGCTTGATGTTGCACCGGTGAACGATCCCTTTTCATGACCAAACAGTTCACTTTCAATAAGCTCCTCGGGAATTGCGGCACAATTCACCTCGATCATTGGTTTATCAGACGTGGTAGAAAGACGGTGAATCATCTGGGCAGCAAGTTCTTTTCCCGTTCCATGCTCTCCACGGATAAGAACCCAGGCGTCACTGGGAGCTACACGGGCTAGCTGTTCTTTAACCGAGGTTATTGCCGGAGATTGCCCTGAAAATCCTGTAGTGTAGACATTTTTCTGTCGGAGTATGATATTTTCCTGCTGGAGATCGGCGAGCTGAAGAGCATTTTTAATGGCAAGGACAATCTTGTCGTAGGAGGGAGGTTTCTCAATAAAATCAAAAGCTCCCATTTTGGTCGCCTGGACAGCTGTTTCAATGGTTCCATGTCCAGATACCATAATAACGGGGAGATGCGGATACTGTTCTTTGATAATTGGCAGAGCTTCCATACCATCCATTCCGGGCATCCAGATATCCAGAAGAACAAGGTGAATCTTCTCCTCTTCAAGAACCTGTAGCCCCTCTTCAGCAGAACCAACGGCCAGAGGGTCAAAACCCTCATCAGACAAAATACCGGCTACTGTAACCCTGATACTTTCTTCATCATCTATTATGAGTATTCTTTTGGACATATGATAATTCCCACGGCCATATCTAAGTGAATCGCAACAACTCGGAATTAGGTCTTTATCTACCACGAAGGACACGAAGTGCACGAAGAAAAAGCTAAAAACATTTATTTTTTTGTTTTAAAAAATGTGTTCTTCGTGACCTTCGTGTCCTTCGTGGTTAACGGCAATTCAGGATACACCTCAACTATAGACAAGGGGCAGTTCTACGATGAATCTGGCGCCTTCCGGTTCATTGTCTTTGACCCTGATATAGCCGCCGTGATCTGATATTATGGTGCTTGCAATGGCCAGACCAAGCCCGGTTCCGGTTTTTTTTCTTGAGAAATATGGCTCAAAAAGGTGGTGTTTATCATCATCATTGACACCCAGGCCGTTATCCCTCACTTCCAGGAGAACATGTTTCTGCTCTTCATCAAGGGAGATAAGGACATCTATACGCCCTTTACCCCCTTTTTCACTCACAGAGCCGACAGCATTATCCAGAAGATTTATCAAAACTCTTTTGATCTGCTTGAGGTCAAAAGAAAAAAGAGGGACAGCATCGCTGCATGCAAGGGTAAAATCAATACCTTTATTGCCTTCAGTATAAAGAACCATGGCATCCTTTGCCATTTCTTCAAAATTATTCACAGCCTTCTGGACAGCAGGCATCCTTGCAAAACTTGAGAATTCAGTGACCAGACGCTTCAACTCGTCAACCTGGTTGATAATTGTCTTGGTGCAGATATCAAAGACTTCCCCTTCTTCAGCCAGGGTATCAAGATACCTTTTCCGCAGTCGTTGAGCCGAAAGCTGTATTGGGGTTAATGGATTTTTCACTTCATGGGCAATTCGCCGGGCCACCTCTCTCCAGGCGGCCATTCGCTGGGCCTTCTCCAACTCTGTAAGATTATCAAAAACGAGGACAACACCAAGTTCATTGCCTTCATCATCAACAAGTCGTGTCATATTAACGCGAAGAGAAAATGATTCATCCCCGACAGTCAGACGCAAGGGCAACTCTATTGAAGTCTTTCCAGATTTCTCAAGTGCTATATAAAAATTATCCAGAACAGCGCGATGTTCCCGGTGCAATATTTTTCGATAGTCCTGATTCAGGACCGAGGCAGTATCAATATGCAGCAAATCAACAGCAAATCTGTTCACAGTGACAATGCGACCATCAGCATCAAGAGAGATAACACCGGCAGGAACATTCTGAAGAATAATTTCAGTATACCGTCTTCTATTGTCAAGCTCCAGATTACTATAATTCAACTCTTCGCGACTGGTCAGAAGATCGCGGGTCATTTTGTTAAAGGAGTCAACAAGGGTGCCCATTTCGTCGCCAGAATCCTTTTCAACCACGAAATCAAGCTCTCCATCTGCAACCCTTCCTGTCGCTTCTGCAAGTTTTGCAATTGGGACAGCCAACCCCCTCGCCACATAAAACCCGAACCAGATAGCACAGAAAACAATAAGAAGCGTGACGATAAGAAGCATCACCAGGAAACTGGTTTTAATGGGCTGTTTCAAAAGCATCAACTGCCGATACCCTTCAAGACCGCTGGTGATGAGGGCCATCCTCTCCAACTTTTCCTGAGGAATAAGCCTTGACGTGACAAGAACATGGGGGTTTTCCTTGCCAATACCAATAACCACAGGCGTTAAGGCCTGAACCAGCTCCCCGCCAGTAATGGACTGAATAAAAACCAGATCTTCCGCGCCCTCCAGGACAAGACGCAGCTGATCGGCAGGAACCGTCAAATCACCGGCAATATCCTCAATTTCGCTGCTAATAACCTGAACCTTTGACACTCGCTGCGGACTGATAATTTCCAGGCGCGCAAGACCATGACTTTCAAGAATATCGGCAAGAAAAAGATCAAGGTAGTTGTCGGTTAACTTTTTATACCTCTTGGATTCAAGCTGACCGGCTGTCGTATTCCCCAGCCTCTGTACTTCATTTCGTTCATTTTTGTATACTTCCCTGGCGATATCCAGAGACTCCACAAGGGACTGCTCAACATTAATATTGAACCAGTAATCCATACTGGTAGAAACAAACTGGAGGGATATAAAAAAGAGGAGCGCCGTGGGTATCAGAGACAGAGAAACAAAAGAAATGACCAGCTTGGTACGAAGCTTCGTTCCCAGGATTTTCCTTTTTCTCTCAAACACCAGCTGGACAAGATTTCTCAGGACCAGAAACACTATGAGCAGCAGCAGCAGAATATTGAAATTAATCAGGACAAAGACAAGAACATTGCCGCTTACCGGAAATGGAACGACACCAAGCTGAAACACCTTAGTCTCAAGAAAGCCGAGAAACGCAACCAGAACAAGACATACCAGGATGATAATCCTGATGCGCCGCTGTTTGGTGGTGTCATGTTCCTGCCTGTGCAGAGTTTCCATTTCTAAAGATTACCTGACAAATTCAATTTCTGTCCATTCAGTGTTAAATTCCCAAAAATTTCTGAAAGGAATAATATAATGAAAATTAAGCGGCAAAATCTTTTTTCCCAGCCGTACTTTGGCACCGACACCATACTTGTGACCCGTCCCCAGACTTGCCAGATCGGTGATCTGTAAATCATTGACCTCTGCCATAAGCTTTTGCGCTTCCTCAAGACTCTTGACCGTAACGATTCTTTCGCCGTCCTCGTCAAATTGAATCCGGTATTCCTCTTTCAGGGTGTCATATGAAAGCGTATGGTCAAAATCAAAAGAAACCAATTTTGTCTTTGTCAGGTTTGTTCTGTTCTGAAAAAATGAAATATAGAAGGTGAAAGTAATAGGGATACCTGACTCAATACCTTTCACCATTTCTTCAGTGAACGCATCTTTAATCCGGAAATAAAGCAACAGATCCTGATCTGAATTCATAACTGCCATATCGTAGATCGAAGCATCCTCTTTTCCATGGACGATTGACCCCGCACAGAAGATGAAAACAAAAACCAGGCAGGCTGTTTTTACTGTATTACACACATTTCGAAGCATAGATCCCTGTTCTGTCATTCAATGGACTCCAGGAAATAGGACGTTTCCCAGAGAAGTTTATCAGGTGAAGCAAAACTGCGGGCTTCCGGATATTTATCTACGAGGGCATCATGAATAAGACCCTGGAGATCTTCAATAATTTCGCCAACGCTTTCTTTTTCAGGTAATTCCAGATAAAAATGAAGATGGTCAGGCGCAAGCCAGAGAAGAACAGCCTTCCCGGACATCAGTGTGCCACAGGTGAGGAAAGCGTCATGGAGATAGGAAAGATACTGCCCGCTATTGGCAAAAAGTTTTGCCCTCTCGCGAACGCTCCAGGCAACATGAAATTTATTTTTCCCATTTCCGGCTGATGACTTATCTCCACATGCACCGCATCCTCCATTCCGGGAACACTTCCCGTAAAGGATATTATCTACGACCTCTGAAAAATATGTGGACTTGTCTTCACAGACTGTGGCAATAGCCTTTCCGCGCTTTTTTTTAACATCGCCGACCAGACTTAAAGACGGTTGAAACACCTGGCACTTGAAAGCTTCCTGGTTCTTCTGATTGGCTAGCAGTGCACACAGGAAGGACTCCCTCATAGCCTGATCAACACAGATCTGACATTTTTTATTCGGCACATCGTTTTTTAAAACAGTGCAATGGCTGCAGCGTAAGGGCAAAGATTTCATGTAACACCATCCCATTTTTTCATCACAAGGCGCCGTGCTTCCTGCATAAATGGCCCAAAAGTTGCGGAATCAAGGGCAGAAAGAGCAATACCGTCATAATATCTCAGCTGCGTTTGAATAAAATCGTTGTCCACTCTGTCTGTTTTGTTAAAAGCTCTCAGGCAGGGTATGGAGGCAAGATCAAGTTCCTGCAGAAGATCATCGACAACCTTCATCTGGTCGACAAATCTCGGGTTGCTGATGTCAATTACGTGAACAAGCAGGTCTGCTTCATACAACTCTTCCAGAGTCGCCTTAAAAGACTGCAGCAATTCATCGGGCAAATTACGGATAAAGCCAACAGTGTCGGTGATAATAACCTCGACATCTTCAGGAAACCGCAACCGGCGGCTCGTGGGATCCAGTGTTGCGAAAAGTTTATCTTCGGCAAAAATATCGCTGTTGGTTAAATTATTCAGCAGGGTAGATTTGCCGGCATTGGTATAACCAACCAGGGAAATGACCGGTAAATCCTTTTTACGGCGACGGCTTCTCCTCTGGTGCCTTTCCTTGCTGACCTTTTTGAGACGTTTGCCAAGTTTGGTCAAACGATCATTTATCCGGCGCCGATCAACTTCCAGCTTTGTTTCGCCGGGTCCCCTGCCGCCTATACCGCCAGTAAGACGGGAAAGAGCATCATCACGCTGACCAAGGCGAGGAAGAAGATATTTAAGCTGCGCCATTTCAATCTGCAGTTTCCCTTCGCTGCTTAAGGCCCGCCGTGCAAAGATGTCGAGTATCAGCTGGGTGCGGTCAATAACGCGGAGCTCGGTATGATCGGTTATAGATCTGATCTGGGAAGGATTAAGTTCCTGATCGAAAACAATAAGATTGGCATTCAAGGAAAGGGCTGCCAGCATGATTTCGCCCAATTTTCCTTTACCCATTATCAGGCGGGGATTTATCCTGTCCCTGCGCTGAATGATAGTATCGAGAACAAGGACGTCATCTGATCGAACCAGTTCTATAAGCTCATCAATTGATTCCTGGGCACGTAATTTTGATTCTGTCGTTACACTTATCAGAAGAGCCCTGTCTCTTCCTTCATCAACTTTCTTCACAGGCCTAAGGCGGGAAAATTCACCTTCAAGGGCGCTGATCAGTTCTTGAAAATCACTTTTTTGCTGGGAAGGAACTACCGGCGGCAAAAATCGCCAGTGACGTTCATTTTCCTTAACGGGAAGAAGATGGGCGGCATAGAGTTTTTCAGGAAAACCATCAGGCTGGACCTTTATCATCGCCATTAAATCCAGACGCAGGAAAAGCAGGTCCATCATATCATCTTCAGTAAGATCTTCACCTGCAAGATGCGTATGAACACAGCGAAGTCCTTTCAGCCGGCCGCCTGATGAACGAATCTGTGAAAGAACGGGAATGACGATTTTTTTATGATCGCCAACAATAACGGTTTCGACCTGTCCTTTGCGGGTCAGAAGAACACCTATCTGACGACCTGTTTCTGATGAAATGGCAGAAATTTCTCTGGCCATCTCAGGCGAAATGATGAGTTCAGCTGGCACCCGACGCCTGCTGAGACGATCCAGACTCTTCATCTGGGCTGGTTTCAGACCGCCAGTATTCCCTGTTATGTTGCTTATTTTACTTACTCCTAATAAAAATATTTACGTCAGAATGAACTATTTCTTTTTTCGAAGAATACGCTTATCGCCCACACGCAAAGTCAACTTTATCTTATCAAAGTATTCGAGAAGGGGAATTGAAAATTTTCGGGTAAGACCGGTAAGATCCTTGAAACGAGGTGCATCTATTTCGCCTTCTTTTTCAAGAAAACCGATGAGGTCTGACTCAAGTTTCATGAGTGATGAAGTGGAAAAATAAAGATCATCCGTTACCTTGGTAACAAGATTCTCTTTTACCAGCACACTCAGGACATCACGCACAAGCTGCTTGGGTGCATCACTGAACCTGCTTAAAACTTCTTTGATAGTCGGAGCGGTCAGTCCTGCATCAGAAAACAGCTTCTCCATGTCTTTGCGCAAAACTTTTTCATCGGCCTTCAGGGAAACCTGATGCTCCGCCAGACGAATCACCCCCTCTTCCTGGGCAATTCTTCCTTTTCTGGTTAAATCATTAAGACAGAGCTGGAAAAGCTTGGCGCCGAGCCCCGGATTAACAAGATTTCGCAGTTCCTCTTTTGCCATGCCAAGTTTAAGTGGGCTTTTGGTATGATATGAAGATAATTGCTCACAGATACCTTCACGTATTCGGTCATATACCTCCACATCAACAAGCAGCTGCTGGTCTGAGTCGACAACCACTATTTTCCTGGCAGAAATCGGACCACTGAGAATCTTCTTGAAACGATTTCCAAACATCCCCATTCTGACAGCGAGGTCGTCTTCCGTGATACCTGCGATGTCACTTTCCATGACATGGAACTGAATGCGCTCCTCAAGAGACCCCTTTCGATATATTTGAAAGGCCTGCTTATTCTGTTCCCTGAATCGTTTCCTCTTAATGGCACAGCCATTAAATATCTTCCCGCCACCTATGGTTGCCACAGGAGAATAACTTCGAATAACATAGTAATCATCAGCCCAGACACTGACAGGTTCTTCCAGGAGAATCTGAATATTTGTTTCCTTGCCGGGAGTAAGCTCATCATCCTCCAGCAGAACAACTCGTCCCATTATTTCTTTGGTACCCAGATGGACCCGTATCCGGGTTCTATTTTTCAGGGGCTTTTCATTGGTGGAAAGATACAGAAAACCGGCATCTAGAATGTAAGAAGACCGCAGGCAGCCTGGAGAGGCCAGGACATCGCCGCGGTTGATCATTTCCTTTTCAAGTCCCTGCAGATTGATTGCCGTACGATTTCCGGCTTCAACCATATCAACACTTTTGCCGTGGACCTGAATACCGCGGATTTTCCCCTGCTTTAACTGGGGGTAAATAAGAACATCATCACCAATACCAATACGACCTGACAGAGAGGTCCCGGTAATAACGGAACCGAAGCCTTTCATATTGAAGATTCGGTCTATGGAAAGCCGAAAAGGGCCATAGGCTTCGGTAAATTCCCAAGTAGAAACCATTTTATCCAGGAGATCACGAACATCACTGATACCGGTACCTTTGGTGGAGGAAACAGTAACCATTGGCACTCCTTCAAGAAAACTGCCGGCAAAGTACTCTCTTACTTCCTCCTGCACCAGCTCAAGCCATTCGGGTTCAACCATATCAGCTTTGGTAATAACGATAAAACCATTCTGAATACCGAGCAGATGACATATTTCAAAATGCTCACGAGTCTGAGGCATGATGCCTTCATCTGCGGCAATAACAAAGGCGACAAGATCTATTCCTGCGGCACCCGCCACCATATTTTTCACAAATCGTTCATGACCGGGAACATCGACAACACCCACACGGTGACCACAGGGAAGATCAAGATAGGCAAAACCAAGCTCTATGGTAATTCCCCGTTTTTTTTCTTCCTTGAGTCGATCCGTATCAATACCTGTCAGGGCACGAACAAGACTGGTTTTCCCATGGTCTACATGTCCGGCTGTTCCCAGTACAATTTCCCGCATACTTACAAGTCTCCATCAAGAAAAGGATTGGTCTTCTTTTCCTTTCCAATGGTGGATTGCGAACCGCCATAGCCATGACCGGGCCATACTATGGTGTCAGGAGGCAGGGTCAGCAATCTTTCCTTGATAGACTGCATGAAAAGAGGCATATCGCCGCCGGGAAAATCAGTACGGCCGATAGCTCCGACAAACAAGGTATCCCCGGAAAAAAGATTGGGTTTGGAATAGAGACACATACCACCGGGCGTATGCCCGGGGGTATGAATAATCTGGAAAGAAAGATTGCCGACATTAAGGACATCACCATCCTTTACCGATTTATCGGGAGGCGGAGAAGCAGGAAGACCCAGCATTGAAAAATAGTTCACCATGTCAGGTCTTGCAAAGAAAGCAATATCTTCCTCATGCATAACAATGGGGGCGCCTGTCACCTGCTTCAGCCTGCCGTTCCCGCAGACATGATCGGGATGGCCGTGGGTGTTGACAATATACTCTATATCGATTTTCTCTTTCGCTATCATGCCGAGAACTTTTTCATCATCTCCACCAGGATCTATAACAATTCCCTTTCCTGTCTCTTCACATCCTACAATATAACAACAGACTGCCATACTCCCAACAGTCATCTGTTTAATAAGCATATCTCTTTCCTGGTTGAGTTTGTTGGGTTTGTTGAGTTTATTGGGTTTGGATAAAGTAGCTTTCATACAAATCCAATAATAAGATAGTCACATCCACAAACTTAAACTTTTCAAATAACTGTAACTATTTAGCAGTGCTGCAGGTTCGTTCACTTGGGCCTTCGAGGAGGTAAGCGAGCTTGCGAGACTCCGATAGGCCCTCTATCTGAGAAGGCCTAAGCGGACGAAGATGCGGTGCTGCTGAATAGTTACATTAACACGCACACTTGCTTGGATTGCATGTTGGTCCACAGGCACAGTCACTGTCCATATTTCCTAATGAAACTTTTGCTGTGCTCATATTTTTCTCAACATTTCCGACAATACTGGCAAAAGCTTTTACAGCAGGACTGTCTTCATCTGAACTGAGATACGGATTGCCATCATCGCCGCCAATAACAACTTTTGGGGCGATTGGCACACTGCCAAGAAAATCAACGCCAAACTCCTTGGCAGTTTTCTCGCCGCCGCCACTCTTAAAAATGTCTACTGCTTCACTACAATGAGGGCAGACAAAACCGCTCATATTTTCGACCATACCCACAACTTTCATCTTAACATGTTTACAGAAATTGAGGGATTTCCTGACATCTGCCAGTGAGATCTCCTGTGGTGTAGTAACAACAATAGCCTGGGCATCTTTAATATTCTGGGCAACCGTAAGAGGTTCATCTCCGGTTCCTGGAGGAGCATCAATAATAAGATAGTCGAGATCGCCCCAGTCAATGTCGGCAACAAACTGGCGAATGGCCTGCACTTTCAGAGGACCTCTCCAGATAATCGGATCGTCCCTGTCCTCCATCATATATTCCAGAGAGATAACCTTTAAATTTTCTCCAAATTTCATTGGAGGAATCAACCCTCCGCCGGCAGTCTGTGTCTCGTGAAGTTTTTCGTTCAGATTGAGCATACGGCAAATATCAGGTCCATGGATATCAACATCCATCAAGCCAACCATATAGCCTTTTTTAGCCAGACCAAGTGCCAGGTTGGTGGAAACAGTACTCTTTCCGACTCCGCCTTTTCCACTCATTACCAAAATTTTATGCTTAATCTTGCCAAGTGATGTTGTAATGGCATTATCCTGTTTGGCAATTGCAGCATCCTGAGAACCACAGGTGCCGCTACTGCAGCTGCTGCTGTTGCTTTTGCTTCCGCATGAACTACTCATTTGAAATCCTCCTGATAGATTTTTAAAGTATGTAAATTTTTATAACTGATCATAATTAATTCTTATTACCACCGAAACTCAGCCTTTTTGCGAGTCATTCCCGTGAAAACGGGAATGACTTTGGAGTTACAGACTCTCTCCATATATAACAGACAAAATGACGCAACTCCTGAAACACATCAGGATAAAATAAGACACTATTGAATAAAATCCACTTTTTTCGTCAGATTTCACCTTTTACCGCATTCAATACTCTTTTTCCTGTGTTAATTTCAAAAGAAAATCAACCTGCATCCATAACGACTATTTTGACACCAATCATTCTTCAATTCTCTTTTTAGTAGCCTGGTTAAAAATATTTGCTACAATGTCGACGACTAAACCTGCTGCAGCCTGTTCCCGAATCCTGTTTAAACCTTTTACAGAACTGCAGCACCGGGACCAACAGTCATTGCCCCTAAAACATTACCCTGCAATATGCAGTCGACTCATATGGCATTTTTTACCGAGATTAATAGTGAAATATTAAAATGGTGTGCGGTTTCTTCAGTATTCACCTTCGTGGTAAGTCTTATTGCAATACCATGGATAATTACCCGGCTGCCAAGTGATTTCTTCATAACACCAAAAACCATCTGGAACGGTGCCAGACGACATCATCCGGCCCTTTTCCTGCTGCTGCTTCTTCTTAAAAACAGCATAGGACTCCTGCTCTTCATTGCAGGAATCGTCATGCTGGTATTGCCAGGGCAGGGAATTCTTACCATTGCCATAGGTATTGGAATGCTCAACTTTCCGGGAAAACACACCCTGCTTTCCCGCATTGTACAAATTCCTTCTGTTTTAAAATCACTTAACTGGATAAGAAAGAAATTTCATCATCCACTGTTTTTGACCCCTGCTGACAAATGTGACACTATTCATATGGGCCAGTATTAACTACCCCGCTCATGAATTCACTTCACGCAATGGATCAGCGGTATGACTTGATCATACGCGAAGGATTTTTACTCAAGGGTACTTTGAAAAATTAGGATTTTCATTCAAGATCAAGGCGTACGAAAAATTTTACCACAGGCATATGTTTGATATCGGAGT
>JACNJZ010000118.1 GCA_014382295.1 Candidatus Desulfobia pelagia
TTCTGGCAGATCGCAGGGGGGCTTTTGTGCAGCCCGCTTTTTTTGAAGCTTTCGGCTTGACCGTTATAGAGGCTATGGGGTCAGGGCTTCCGACTTTTGCAACTCGATACGGAGGACCGCTGGAAATCATTGAAGATGGTGTGTCTGGTTTTCATATTGATCCCAACCACGGAGAACGGGTTGCCGAAATTATTGCCGATTTCTTCGATAAATGTGCTGCAGAACCGCAGTACTGGCAGGCGTTGTCAAAGGGTGCATTAAATAGAGTGAAGCAGCGGTACACATGGAAGTTGTACGCCAGGAGGCTTATGTCACTGTCCTGCGTTTACGGGTTCTGGAAATTTGCCACGAATCTGGAACGCAAAGAGACCCAGCGATATCTAGAGATGTTTTATAATCTTCAATATAAGCCGCTCGCGGAGGCAGTGAATAGGGATTAGCTGATGTGGGGTATTCTGAACGGTTCTCACGGAGCTCACAGAGGCGCAGAGAAAAAAAAACCTTGTGCCTTTGTGCCTGCTGCCTTTGTGCCACACGTTATCGACTTTAGACGATAATCGGCTATTTTGTTGCCGATGAAGTATCTCTGTCCCGGGTGTCGCGATGAAAGCGGGATGTGTCCGGGGTGAAAATGATGACTTCGTTCTCTGCGCCCCGTTTGATAACTGTCCAGTCAATCTGCGAATACCAGATGCCAAGTCGATTTCCTTGTTCATCGACGATAGTGGCCCCCCTGTATTTTTCCTTGAGAAAGCGGTGCCTGTTGTCAATCCGCTCCATCCATTGGCTCAGTTCCTGTGTTGTGAGATCAATTTTCTTCCACAGGCTTGTAGCCAGAACATACTTGTTGTCAATGGCAATAATGGCCTCCGGTTTCATCTCCGGGCCGAAATAATAGTAGGTGTGGTCTTCAAGAAGGCGGGATGATTCAAAGAGATCAAGAGCTTCATCGGACCACTGCAGACGGCCATATGAGCCGGGAGCGCAGCTCCCGATCAGGAAGACAAGAGCGAGAATCGCGAATGAATAGTGAAAAGAAAATCGCAGCATATTGTCTGTTGTGTATGAAAAGAAGCAGTAGCTATGCAGCGAAAAAGCCTATAGCTTCGAAAACCACCGAACTGTAACGGTTCAGCAGTGCTTCAGGTAAGCGCAGACTCCGGATGGGGTGCTGCTGAACCGTTACAAAAATTAGGCGATTTTGTTAACGGCGTTATCCTCTGTCGGCGGCTGGCTGTTGTCAGCGGCTTCCCGGGTCAGGTTTTCCTGAACAATCTTTTCAACATCTCTTTCCCGGGTTGCTTCAGCGGTATTTGCCGGCGGAACGGAAGTCGGCGTTTCAGCGGCTCTGGTGTTGATGTCCCGGGCTTCCTGTGAGATTGTTACAACATCATTCTGGTCCTGGGCCGTTTGATTGGTATTTGCCGCTTGTGGTCCTTCCTGGGGCTGTACTCCCATTGTTTTTTCAATGCCGGTGTTGCCGTTTACCTGTGGTATTTCCATCAGTGAGCCTCCGTGTCAAATAAGCTGTTAGCTGTAATTATTCCAAAATGTCATTGGCGAGTATTTTGATTTTGTCTGAAAATATATAAAAATATATGCACTTATGCCAGGCAATTCAAGTAGAGCGCTGGTCGCTTTTACAGAAGGGTCCTGGACAGGGCTGCAGAAATAAAAAAGCAGAAAACTAGCCCTATCAAGTATTGAAAGGGGTTTATGAAAAGGTTTGGCAATGTTCCCAAGGACAACAATGCAAAACAGCTCAATGTGTACTTTGTTCTTTTATCTTTCACGGAGGCAGAGGGGCTCAGGTTTTTCTCTTAATTGTTCGTATGCACCATATGGTACCCTGAATCTTACTATGCAGCCAGTGGCAATTGAATGATAAAAGTTGTTCCTTCGCCGGGTTTGCTCTCAGCATTGATTGAACCGCCATGTTTATTGGCTATTACATCGTGGGCAATGGCCAGCCCCTGGCCGGAGCCTCGCCCGACCACTTTTGTTGTGAAAAACGGGTCAAATATATGTTTTTTGACGTCCTCTGGAATTCCTGAGCCGCTGTCCCGGATCAGAATCTCAGCGTTTTCGCCGTTTGTTCTAACAGTAATTTTTATGGTACCCTTTTCCCCTTCACTGTTGTCTCCGAGGGTGTCGGAAATTGCGTGGGCGGCGTTGACCATTACATTGAGAATTACCTGGCCAATCTCATCGGCAATGCAGGGGACTGAGGGCATGTCTGGGGCAAAGTCCGTCTCGAGATCAGCTATGTTTTTCCATTCATTCTGGCAGACAGTTGTTGTGTTGGTTATTATCCTGACAAGGTCGGAGGGTACTTTTTCTTTCGAGCTGGGGTGGGAGAATTCCTTCATTGCCCGGACGATTGTCGCTACCCGCTGGGTTCCTTCTCTGGCCTGGTTCACTGCAGTAGGAACTTCCTCCCTGAGATACTCCCAGTCGGCTTTCTCAAGCGCATTGTCTGCGGCCTCGGCCTGTTCCTGGGAGATGCTACCCTGTCTGGCGTTCTCAAGAAGGATGTGATATTGAGCCATAAGCTCTGTAATATCCTTAAAGGCATCGCCAAGGAAATCAATGTTGCTTTCGATGTATTGTGTAGGTGTATTAATTTCGTGGGCGATACCGGCAGCAAGCTGGCCGACGGCCTCAAGTTTCTGGGCTTGAACAAGGCGGGTCTGAAGGAGTTTCTTGTCTTTTTTTGTCTCGAGAAGTTCGGTAATATCAACGAACATGCAGTGGCTCAGCAGGAAGTTGCCTTTCTCATCAGTGACAACGCGGCCGTTAATAAGAATATGGATAGGCGTGCCGTCTTTTTTCCTGAGGACATGCTCCACACCTAAAACACCGCCTTCGTCTTTAAATTTCTGGAAAGATTCTTCGAAAGTACCTGTCGCATCTTCGTATAGAAAGTCCTTCAGAGGTTTTCCAATTACCTCGTCTTTTGTGTATTGAAGAGAGTCAAGCCAGGTTTCATTTACATTTAAGATATGCCCGTTTCTATCAAGGGAGTGATAGCCGACCGGAGCCTTTTCATTTAATAAGCGGTAGAAGGATTCCTTTTCCTGTAATGATCTTTCGGCCTGTTTTCGTTCGGTGATGTCCCTGAAGTCTTCAACTATTCCCAGGAGTTTTCCATCTTGACCCCAGAATGGAGCCGCATTGATCATGCAGGGTATCTCTCTGCCGTCAAGACGTATCTTATCAGTTTCGTAATTAATCAGTCCCGGGTTTTTTTGAATTTTTTCCAGGGGGCAGTCCGGACCTGTACAGATGGAACCGCTGAAAACCTCGTAGCATTTTTTGCCGATTACCTTGTCTCGGGTCAGGCCGACTATGTTAAGAAATGTTTTGTTTGCTTTTCTGATAACATAGTTTGTGTCAACGACACGTATACCCGACGCGGCCGTGTCCAATATCTGGGTTTGTTCTGAAAGTGTCTTATCCAGCTGCCTGGTTGATTTCAGGAGTTCCTGTGTGCGTTTTTCAATCCGGGATTCAAGCTCCTCATTTGCCTTAAGAAGCAGCTGCTCGCTGTCATGCAATTTCCCCAAAGTTTTTCTTGTCAGACTGATGAAACTGAAAACAAAAAAGGCGCCCATGAGGAAAATGACACCGACAATAAGTTCGAGGGGGATATTGACCTTGGTATAGAGGAGAAGGATATAAAAGATGTAGCCGACCAGAAAGAATTCTATGAAAAAAGTCAGAATACGCCACCGGTGAGCAAAATCATCCGGAAGGTGCTGGTGAATCTTGAGGCTGAAAAGGACTGAAGCGAACATGAACCCTGCTCCAATGCAGATCATTACGATGGATGTGATGTGAAATATGTCCATATAAATAGGTTTGTGTGAAAATTATTATCTACACACGGAAGCTATGAGTTATAAGAAGTTCGTTTTCCAGGTTATGGTCGACAAGGACCCCGTGCGTGGAAAACAGTCTATTTATATGGTACGGAAATTTTTTTTTGAAATCAAATAAATAGTAGGTTTGCAGGGCTAGATTTGTAGATTTGTAGGTTGGGCTAGCGGGGCAGGACTGTCAAAGTTGTTGGGCTACGCTCAATTATGTATATCTCCAAGTTCTATACGAAGAACAACATCAGCGTAGCCCAACGATTATTGCGATTGATTCGCTAGCCCAACCTACAGTAGCAAGGAAGTATTCAACCACGAAGAACACGAAGTTTTTGACATTTTTTTCTTCGTGTTCTCTGTGTTCTTCGTGGTGAAAAAAAAGAGATCAGATTTGGACCGTAAACCGTGAACCGCTAACCGTCTTTACCCTTTACACTCCTCCAACTGCTGCCTTGCGAAATCAATTGAAGGGTCAATAGACAGGGCAATCTCAAAATACTTGACTGCTTCGTCTGTCTGGCCAGTTTTGCGATAATTTACGCCGAGGTTTGCATAATCGATGGCCGAAGCCGGGGCGAGTTCCACGGCCCGGTGGAAATGGTCGATTGCCTTTTCAAAGTCATTCTTCTTAAAATAGCAGACACCCATGATATTGTGCATGTCCGGCCGTTCTTCATCGTGGGTCAGGCCTTGGTTGATGGCGGCAATGGCTTTGTCGTAGTCGCCGAGATTCTTATGGCAGTCGCCGATATAGGAATGGATATAGGGGATGTCCTCGGCTTCCGGATTGAGGGTCAGGGAGTGTTCCAGGTGGGATATTGCCTCTTCAAGCTGGCCGAGATCAATAAGGTTGCGGCCCAGGTAAAACTCCAGGTAGTAGGCATCAGGAAGAATTTCCTGCATGGCTCTGAGCTGCCTGCTGGATTCGGCGGGATTTTCAATCTTTTCAGCGATCAGTTTGGCTGCAAAAAGTCCGACATTGCTAATACGGGAGCGTTCCCGGAAGTGGGCGCCGGGTATGATGGTATATACCGCAGGGACCTGGAGTTGTGGGTGGGTGACGTCAATGGCATAGAAATCCATACCCCTCGCTGAAAGGGCCTCCAGGCAGTTGTTAATTTCCACACGAATGTTGTCGTCTGTCAGGTCTGCCATCTCGTCTATTTTGATGCTGCTCCCCGGGTTGGTAATATAGGTTACTTCTTCCATGGAGGCAGGCTTTGGCAAACCACTTGCCACATAATTGGCATTGGAGTTGAAATCCCCTGCCAGCTGCGCAACCTCGGTAAGGGCGCGGATAAGCGCTTTTTCAGGATTCGGTGTTGTGCCGGCGGTATAGACGATCTCACTTGATTCAGGAAATGTGCTGCGGTCGATTGCCATGGCGCCTATCGTTGGAATGCCGGTATCGAGGCTGAAGTCATTGAGATAGACTTCAATGGAATTGGCGGTAAATTTGGCGATGAGTTCCCGGGCCATGGGGTCTTTCACGGAGGAGAGATTGATAGCCGGGACTTTCAGTTTGTCGTGGCTGATCACAGCTGACACATGCCTTTCCACCACTTCGCATAATCCCTGGCTGATGGCCTCCTCGATGGTGTTTCCGGCAGAAGGGCCGTTGAATTCATTGATGGCATAAAACCAGCTGAACGGAATCAGCACCTCTTCCTGCCGTGTCAGATTGGTTGCCCATATCCATTGAATGGGGATGTTGGCGATAAGCTTTTCCAGGGTTTCAGGCGAAGTTGTGTCATCATGGACAGACTGGAGCAATGTCTCAAGCGGTAGAAGGGGATAGCCTTCTTTTTTGACATTGGCATAGGTGTCATACAGGAAATTGTCCGGGTTTTTCATGAAGCTGAAAAAACTGAAGCGTTCTGCCAGCTCCATACAGGCACTGGCACGGGACTGCTCAGGAGTACTGCCTTTTCCCATCTGTTTTTTGTTGCCGATGATATGGAGGGCGTCTTTGCCGCAGACACTGAAATAAATCGGTATGTCCAGGCGGCCGTTATCTATGCGCTTCACTTCTTCCAGGATGTCAAGTTTCAGTTCCTTCAGCCGTTTTTGAAATCGTTCCACTGTCTCGGTGGGTGAGCAGAATTTGTCCTGGTCAAGGGTGTAGTGTTTGAAACAGTCTTTCAGGCGTATATTTTTTTTCTGTAACATGGGGACCTCATATGAATGCGCGCATTTATGGATAAGAGTGGTAGTCAAGAAAGAACTGTTTACCGCATTTTTCTTTTTTTGGCAGTGAAAAAAAACAGGGTGGAGTGAGACGGAAGTGCTGATAATAGTGGATGAATTGCCGGAATGTGGTATCTGCCTTCAATAGGCCGGCAAGAAGGGTAAACTTCGCCATTGCTGCAACTATGGGGAATCATCCCACAGCAATGGCGCGAATTTCAGTATCAAAAAGTGCCGGCCCCAACTGCTGGGCGAAAAGGACTTCTAGAGAGTAGCGATAAAGGCGATGGCAAGAAAGGTGCAAATGAGTATGATCCCTACTTTCATGGGAACCGATGAGTCTTCTTCGTGATGATGGTCGTGTCCGCTCATGTCTTTCTCCTATGACTTCAAGGTGTCCTGTGAGTGTAAGTATATTCAATATCCTTTACTCAAAGGATTACATATTGACCAGAGATATCTTGTTGGGTTGTTATAAAATATTTTCTACCACAAGCTCACGAAGGACACGAAATTTTTTTCTTTTAACTTCATGCACTTCGTATTCTTCGTGGTGACGTTTTTTCAAGGTTGCCTTCAGACTATTCATGCAGTGAGGCAATGATTTTAAGCAGGGTTTCCAGGTCAAAGGGTTTTGATATGAAAAGGTCTGCGCCGAGAGCCAGTGTTTTTTCGATAGCAGGAGGATCCTTATGGCCTGAGAATATGATGATTCTGGCATCCGGCTGGATTTCTTTGGCCTTTTCTGTCAGGTATGCCCCGGTATTGCTTCCGATAAGATAGTCTGACAGGATTATGTCAATGTGTTTTGATTGGATGATGGCCAGAGCCTGATCAACAGTCTCCGCTGTTGACACATCAAAGCCTTCACGGGAGAGATTAATTTTCAGGGATTTGATGATCAGTTTTTCGTCATCAACTATGAGAATGCTGTTTCTGTTCAATCAGATGCCCGGGATTCCGATCGGGCCGGGAAGGTCCGGGATGCCGCAGCCTGTCATTAGGAAGAGGCAGCTGAAAAGGAAATAAAAAAGTAAGAGAGAGTGTTTCATGGTTATAGTCCTGGGAAGTGTGTGTGTGTCAAGAATAAATGTTATCTGAGAATTTGCAAGCTGGATTCGTTGGAACAGGCACAAAGGCACAGAGGGCAAAAGGCAAAAGGCAAAAGGCAAAAGGCACAGAGGCACAGAGGCACAGAGGCTGTTAGTTGACAGGTTTTTCCTTTTCGTTCAGGAGTTCCCAGACTGAGCTGGTAAGCTCATCGCCCTGAATTGGCTTGAATACATATTTTTTGATACCCATGGAAAGGGCTTCCTCTTTGGAAACCGTCTCGCTGTGCCCGGTACACATGATAATCGGTAGGGAGGGTTTTATCTTCATGACTTCTTTTGCCAGTTCCGAGCCTGAAAGGTTCGGCATGGTCTGGTCGGTAATGAGCAGATCGAACTGTTCCGGGTGTGCCCGGAATATCTCCAGGGCTTCAGTGCTGTCTGTTGTTGCAGTTATGGCATACCCAAGTTTCTCCAGAAGTCTCTGGTTGATTTTGACAAGGAGTGGTTCGTCATCAACGATTAAAATGCGCTGGATCCCGGAAAACAAAGGGAGATGCTGTTCTGATGCGTCATGAGGAGAATCTGCAGCGGCTGGTGTTTTCTCCTGCAAAACCGGGAGGTATACAGCAAAAGAGCTTCCTTGCCCGGGATTGCTTGTCACTTTGATAAAGCCGTTATGCCCGGTTACAATACCGTATATCACCGCCAGTCCCATCCCAGTACCCTTTCCTACTTCTTTGCTGGTGTAAAAGGGTTCAAATATTCGTGCAAGGGTGGCTTCATTCATCCCATGGCCAGTATCGCTGACAGTGAGCTTGATGAAGGGTCCGGGAGAGATATCAGGTTGGTCTGACAGGTCTTTAGTACTCAGTTCTTTTCGTTCCAGCGAAACAGATAATATTCCCTTTTGATTTTCCATGGCATGAAGGGCATTGGTGCACAAGTTCATGACAATCTGTTGTATGTGGACGGAATCTCCCAGAATGTTTCCGGTATCAGCATCAATATGCTGTTGTATTTCAATGCTACTGGGCAGAGATGCCCGCATGAGCTTAATTGATTCGTTTACCACAAGAGAAGGATTTACGGGGACGAGGATGTTTGGCCCTTTACGGCTAAATGTCAGGATCTGTTTTGTCAGATCTTTTGCCCGCAATGCTGCGGTAATGACCTGGGCTAAGTCATCGTCTATTTCTTTTCCCTCTGCAGCATCTAATTTGACAAGTTCAGCAAAACCAAGGATAGCGGAGATGATATTGTTGAAATCATGGGCGATGCCGCCTGCCAGAGTGCCGATTGCCTCCATTTTATGGGCCTGGGAGAGGTCCTCTTCAAGCTTTTTCTTTTCCGTGAAATCCCGGGCCACATGAACAAGATACTGAAGGTTGCCTTCCTTGTCATAGATTGGCGCGGCAGACACATGAAATATTTTGGCAAGCCTTTCATGGGTGATCATTTCGCTGTGGGTCAGTTTGTTCTGGAGGCTGTCAACAACCGGGCAGTGTGGGCAGGGGTTGCTTGTCCCACGGAAAATCTCGTAACATTTTTTGCCGACCAGGCCACTTTCGTCTGGTGCAAAAAGCTGGTATGCGGCCTTATTTGCCCGGATAATATTCATGTCAGCATCCTGGATGGTGACAATCTCCTCCATGGCGTTAAAGGATTTTTGCCACTCTTCCTTGGCCAGCTGTAGTTGTGTTTCCTGTTGGCGCAGCGAATCTTCTGTTTTTTCCCTCTCCTCAATTTCAATCTGCAGCTTCCGGTTTGATTCTATGAGGCTGGCAGTTCTGTCTTTGACTTTCTGGTCGAGATGTTCTTCATGTTTCCTCAGATCTTCCTCTGCTGCTTTGCGGACTGCTATTTCACCTGTCAATGTGTCATAGGCGTATTGCAAACTCTTCTGCAGTCGGCCGGTGTAGATGAAGAAAAAGCCGTACACGGCAAGTGCCAGAAGTACGCATAAGCCAAGCATGTAATGGACTAATTGGTGTTCGGCGGTGCCGATGGTGAAGTCATGGTGAACTATGATTTCTCCAACTTTTTTACCCTGGGCATCTTTAAGAAAAAGAAAACCAGCCCGGTATGTCTTGTTGCCAATGTTGACATCTCGGATAAGTGTTTCCTTTTTATTATGGGAAAGGGATATGTATTCTTTTACTGGTTGAGGTATTGAGGGAAGGGTGCTGTCAATGACGACATGTCCGGCGATTTCGCCCCATGAGCCTCTGCGACCAAGCATCTTCATTCCTTCCAGCCACTTTTCTTGATTGAGGTGCTCTTTGTGGATCAGGAAGATAAGATCCACGCCGAGGATGTTTCTCAATTCCGTAGTAATGTGCTCTATTTCCCGGCCGAGTTCCAGGTAGCCCTTGATTTTTCCATTGATTACCCAGGGGCGTACAACCCGCAGAGTTAAGGTTCCGTATGGTCCAAGTTCGATACCCGCGGCAATAGTGCCGGTACTGGAGGCCTGCTTCATTGTATAACGATCAATGGTGTCGCTATGACGCTCCGGGTGGTGTACCCGTAAAAAACAGTTATGGTCAGGGGTCATATAGTAAAAATGGGTAATATCGTACTGGGACTTCATTTTGGTAAACAAAGGCAGGGAGAGATCCTGGAGCTGTTGTCGGTCCCGGGCCATGTAGGCATTTTGAAGATCCTGATTGTGTTCTATTGAATCAGTCAAAATGTCGATTTGCCTTTGGTCCAGATGCTGGAGTTGGTCAAAGAGATGGTCGACGTTGGCAAGTTTTTCACGTTGATCCGTTTGAAAATGCCCCTGCCATTGGAAATAGGTGGAAATCCCGAAAAAGGTGAAAATCACCAGCAGGGCCATTCCCAGAGAGATCAGGATCGGTCTTTTGAAGGCGATATTTTTTTTGATGATTTTGGGCATATTCTGTTTTGATGCGGCAGTGTCAAAATGATAAGTCTGTTATGAAGGGAGGACGTGCTTGTTACTTGCTCTCCTTCATGTAGTATCTTATCGAAATTGCCGAAGAGAAGTCAAACAGGAAGTGGTAGTGTCGGTTTTTTTGTTATGCGGGGTTGGAAGAGAAAGGGGAAGTTTTTATTTCCCGTAGGGTAGTGGCGGGTTGAAGTAGCCAAATCGCAGATCAGGGAAAAGTTCTTTCAGCTGCTGCAGCCAGTTTCGCATTCCCATGGGCCGTTTTTTGCCTATATGCTGTACGACCTCGAGATACCAGTCCGGATCCATGTTGAGATTGCGAAGCTGGATGAGGTCTGGACGGTAGAGGATGATCAGGTCGCACAGGGCTTTGAATTCGTCTGGATCGTCGGTAAATCCCGGCAGTATAAAGTAGTTGAGTGAAATAAAGCGGCCGGCTTTTTTCATGACCAAGATCGATTCCAGGACGTTTTTGAAATTGTAGCCCTGGGGCCGACAATACAGGGTGTGGCACCCCTTGCGGGCACTGTTGATGCTGACCCTGATGGAGTCAAGGCCTGCCGCGGCAAGCCGTTCAACCGCATCCGGCAGGCTGGCATTGGTATTAAGGTTGATGGTGCCTTGTGATGTTTTTTTGCGTATAAGCCGTATTGCTTTTTCAATGGTGTCTGCCTGCAGCAGGGGCTCCCCTTCACATCCCTGGCCAAAACTGACAACTGCGTTGTTTACAGTGTTTAGATGGGGTACTGCCACTTCGGCGATTTCTTCAGGGGAAGGGATAAATTTTATCCGGTCCTGGGTGGATGGACAGCAGCCTGACGGCTGCAGCGAAATACATCCCACGCATTTGGCATTGCATGAAGGTGATGTGGGCAGCGGCGCTTCATGACGGCCGAGGAAAAAGTTTTTTGCAGCCGGACAGCTATAGGTCAGGCTGCATTTACCGAGGTGTTGGATCAGCCTGTTTTGGCGGTGTGCTTGCAGCTTTTTTTGTGTTTCTTTTTCAATTTTCCGCATATCGTAGCCGGCGGCATCCTGGCGGATGTCCGCATCGCTGCGAAAACCGCATACCCAGAAGCGGTCGTCGAGCCAGCCTACAGCGGTATATGCAAAGAGCGGAAGGTGGTCTACGTCAGGAAAACTTTTTTCATAGGCGGCTGTATACAGAGCGGTGTGGGCTGGAGACATGAAGGCGGCAACAGCTTGGATGCCGTCACTGGGGGCATCAGGGTTCTCGTTGACAAGAACGGGCTCGCCGGTTTCTGGTTCGAATCCTATCGGGAATCGGCCGGGAAGAACAAAAAGATCACTTCCTTCGGGAAGGGGGATGATGTCTGCGAGGTCCGGCTGGAAGAACCAGTGGGCGCTTCGGCCGGCCATGAGCAGATCGGGGCAGTCCTGGATTTCTCCCTGTTTATTGGCATAGACGAGGTTGGGAACTCGATTCGGATGGACCTGTTTCATTGCAGAAGCAGGGGCTATAATTCTTTAGGACGGATCTTGTCAAAAACGGAATCAACGGCTTTGTAGATATCGACATCATCGCCGAAAACATCTTCAATTTTAGGATGATCCATCAGGTCTTCAGTTATATATTGCGTCAGGTAAAGGCTGAGAAAGTTAGGGTTGATAACAAGCTGACGGATAGGAGCAATCTTGAACTGGACTTCAAACTCTTCCATCTCTGAAAGACCGCGAAGAAGATCCGTAAAAACGTCCCTGATGGCGCTGTCTGAAGTGGTTTCGATAATGTGGCGATCAAGCAGGCGCTGTACCAGTTTGAGGGCCAGCTCGTCAGCGTTCTTGTATGCGGTCTGCAGCATGAATCGCCGCTCTCTTTCACGTTTTCTGTCTATGGCGGCTACTGCTCTGTCTCCGGCGCCGTATGGATTGCTGCTTTTTACTCCACCCATGAACTATCTCCTGTAGTCTGTATTGTCAATGTATCCTCTCTTATTACCCCCTGTATCCATTTCGGGCTATAAAAAAAAATCTGTTTCCATGACTTTCTGAATGACCGGCATGGGAGGTATGGCAGTTTTGTCTGCATATAAAAAGCGTGCTGTAGTGTATTATGCTCAAAAAAAGTGATCTGCAGAAACGGCTTGTGTTGAATGGGGATTGATTTTTTGTTATAGGCGTTGGGAAAGATAAAAAAAGGAGAAGAATATGGATATCACAGTTTTATTGCCTGCCGGCAGACTTCCTCTCGATATCATGGCGAAGGCCCATGCCGTGGCGGAAAAACATGGCCTGGCTATATACCTTTCCACGGCCCAGAACCTTCGACTGCTGGATGTGCCGGAGGATCGTATTGATGAAGTGAAAGAAGAACTGGCTGCTGTTGGCGCTGATTTTAAGGGGCCGGGAAAGTTTCCGCTTCCAAGGGTATGCATAGGGGAAAGGCATTGCAAGCTGGGTCTGATTGACACTGAGAAATTGTCTGACCGCATTCTGGAAAGATTCGAGGGCAGGCCGAAAACCAAGCCGAAATTCAAGATTGCCGTGTCCGGATGCGTTTTATGTTGCTCCGGCGTCAAGACTACGGATATTGGAATTCATGCCAGTAAAGTTGGTTTCGATGTGTATGTCGGCGGTAAAGGCGGCCCATATCCGAAGGTTGGCCGCCGTATTCTCCATGGAGTGGATGAAAAGTCAGCAATAGATGCTGTTGAAAAGATCGTCGAGTTTCACCATGACAAGACTACCCAAAAACAGCGGATGCGAAAGCTTATCGATCATCCGGAATTCCCGTATCCTGATGAGGTGTGATCAGCGGGGGATTTTGTTTAAGACAGCCTAAGCCCCTGAACCATTGCGGTCAGAGGCTGCCACGAGCCACTGCTCTACCTCGGCAGGCGGCGGCATCCTGCCGGCGCATTTAATGTCACCGTTTATAATAAGGGCCGGGGTGGAGAGCACCCCGTGTCTCCATATTTCGTCAAGATCGTGAATCTGTTCGATATCGGCGGCAATGCCAAGGCGCTGCATGATATCAAAGATCATGGTGTTGAGCTTGTTGCAGCTTACGCATCCAGGCCCAAGGATGCGGATCATCAGGCCTGTATTCTGCAGGGTTTCCCCGTCGACGAGACGCCTGTATTCCTTTCCCAGGGCTTCCCTGTATTGTTTTTCCATTGTCGACGGAATGTAGTTCTGGCGTTTGATATGGGTATAGATAAGATCGACAGCCTCTTCATCCGGGAGCGTGGCGTTTCTTGCTTTGCTCAATGCGACATCAAGACCGATGAGGCCAACTGATACATTGTCTATTTTTAATTTTCTCTGGGGAAGTTCGTCCATTGTGTTGTGGGAAAAGTTTCAAGTTAGGGGGTACTGCGTATTTTTTCCGTTAGTTCCGTAAGGCTCTGTACTGTGCTTGTCGGCTCAATTCCCCAGGGGTCGAAGATCGCGTCCGGAGAACGTTGCACCCATGCTCCCCGCATCCCTGCTGATACAGCGCCAATAACATCAAAGGGATTGCTGGATATCAGCCAGGATTCCGCACCTGTTGCACCTGCCTGCCTCAGAAAATGGCTATATACTGCAGGGTTTGGCTTGAAAGATTTCAGGGTGTCAACGCTGACAACTCCCAGGAAGAAATCCCGGATTCCAGCTGTTGTCAATAATATTTCTACGGCTTCGGCACTGCCGTTGGAAAAGGCAAAGATTCGGAAACCGGCCTGTTGTGCCAGGGCCAGGCCTTCTTTCGCGTCATCAAAAGCTGGTAATACTTTGTAGACTTCCAGAAGCGTTTCCTTGTCCTCCTGAGTAAGAGGTGTCTTGAAACTGGAGCAGGTGTAGTCGAGAGCATGGCGGGTGCAGACGGAAAAATTTTTATAATTCTGCATTAAGCCGCGCCGGAAAGAATACTCAAGCTGCTTTTCCCGCCAGGTTTTGGAGAAATCCAGGGCCTTGTCGCCAAGATGTTTTTCCAGGGCAATGACCACGCCATGGGTGTCAATCAGTGTTCCATATACGTCAAACGCCAGAGTGATAGTCATGTTTTCCTCCTTGGATGCATCAGAAAGTCCTGAGATGATTTTAAAACCACGAAGTTCACGAAGAGCACGAAGGTTTTATTCTTTTTTCTTCGTGTCCTTCGTGAACTTCGTGGTTAATAAGTCATTTGTATATGTGTATTAGCGTAACATATTTCCAGGTTTTTTCGAAAAAAGCGGGTCCTGACCTGACAGGGAACTCAGTTCTCCGGGTTTGAAAACATGAATGGTGCCAAATTCACCGTCAAAACCGGCTTTGCGGATAACCTGATTGTTTCGCAGGCGTGCAATTGCCTCGGCCAGAATCGGTGATGATTGTTTGATATCTTCCTCAGGGGTTTTGAGGAGGATGTTGAATTCAGAGCCGAAGGTGTTAATGATTTTCTGGTACTGATTGAGAACCCCTTTGGTGTTGGGGCCGATACCTATTACTTCTGACAGGATTTCCTGCAGAGGAATGAGGCTTTTAAATCCGGGGTCGCCTTCAGGGTATACAGGCGCATCGCGGTCAGCCAGTTCCATGACCCGATGGCTGACTCCGATGGTAACGGGTTTACCGCATGTCGGGCAGATGCCATTGAGCTCCCGGGTCTGCTTGGGAGTGAGGCTGATATTGCATTTCCGGTGACCGTCCATGTGGTATTTCCCTTCCTCCGGGTAAAATTCAACAGTGCCTCTGAACCCTTTAGAAGGATCTTTGAGAGCTTCTTTCATTGAAAAATAATCAAAATCTGTATTGAAAAGATTTACCTCCCTGCCGAGTTTGGAAGGGGAATGACAGTCTGAATTGGAAATAAGAGTGTAGCGGTCCAGATTGGAAATCCGTCTGTTCATCTCCGGGTCTGAGGATAACCCCGTCTCCAGGGCGAAAATATGTTCTGTCAGGTCCCCAAAGCATTCTTCCATGGAGTCAAAGCCTGATTTTGATCCAAAAAGAGAAAACCATGGGGTCCAGATATGGGCAGGAACGAGAAATCCCTGGGGGGCCTCTTCGAGAACAATTTCCAGGAGGTTCCGTGAGTCGAGACCGAGAATGGGCCTGCCATCAGATTCGATGTTGCCGATGGCAGCGAGTCGGCGGTTGATTTTTTCTGCCGATGCGAAATCAGGTGCAAAGAGAATGTTGTGTACCTTGCGTACCCGGCCATGGCGTTTATAGATGCTGCTTATCTCTGCTGTCAGAATGAAGCGTGTCTGGATGGGGGCGGGGGCGATTCCTGGCAGGGCAGGGGGGACTTTTTCGTCTTTAAGCCTGAAAAAGCCTTGTTCAGCCGGCAGAAGGTTTTCCCTGAGCTGCTGAAACCATCCCGGATGGGTGAAGTCTCCTGTGCCGATCAGGTGTATGCCTTTGACCATGGCCCAGGCATACAGACCTGCAAGGTTGCTGGCTTTGCTTGTGGCCCTGGAATAGGCGGAGTGGACGTGGAGGTCGGCAATAAATTCCATTTATATAAAAAAAAAGAATGGCTGGATATGTGAAAAAAGAGGCAACTAATAGAGAATTGCCAGAGAGGTAAAGTCTCATTCTGTGCAATGGAACACTTTGACATTTTCCCAAAGCATTCTTATTATCTTCCGGACATTATTTACGTCTACCAGATATACCTTTAAATCTTAAAACTTAAAACTTAAAACTTTTGACATAAGGAGCGTTCCATGGCTGAATTAATCGATGTCATTATTGTCGGGGCAGGTCCTGCCGGTCTGCAGGCCGCGGTCCATGCTGTTCGCAAAAAAGCATCTGTTCTTATTCTCGGTCGTCCTGAGAAAAGTGCTATCTATCGGGCCCATGTTGAGAATTATCTCTGTGTGGACGGGGTGACTGATGGGAATGAGATGGTGAAAATCGGTCTGGATCAGGCTATTCGTTTCGGTGCGGAGCATGTTCATGAAGACGTTCTGGGGATTGATCAGCAACTGGCTCATTTTGTTGTTCGAACTGAAAGCCGTGCGTATGAGGGGCGAACTGTCATCCTGGCAACGGGTTCTGCACGAAAGAAATTAAAGGTCTCCGGAGAAAAGGAGCTTCTCGGCCGCGGAGTGAGTTACTGTGTCGACTGTGATGCGAATTTTTATCGCAACGCCAAGGTTGCCGTTGTGGGTAATGAAAGTGCAGCCGTAGATGGTGCGCTGACACTACTCGGATATGCATCCGAGGTGCATCTCATTGCCAAGAAACTCGATGTGTCACCGGAACTTCAGGAGAAACTGATAGAGAGCAAGGTCATTATTCACCAGGGAACATGGGTTAAAGAGATTGTCGGTGGAAATGCCGTTGAAAAGATACAGCTTGAAAATGAATCCTTCCTTGAAGTAGAAGGGATTTTTGTCGAGCTTGGAGCAAAAGGGGCAATGGAGTTGGCAACAGTACTTGGCGTACAGCTTGATACTGACACTTTTTCCTACATAGAGACAAATAAAAGGCAGGAAACCAACATCCCGGGCATTTACGCTGCCGGGGATATCGCCGGTCCACCCCACCAGATGGCAAAAGCCGTTGGTGAAGGATGCGTCGCCGGCTGGTATGCCGCCAATCTCGCCAACAAACAGAAAAGAAGCTGAAGAGTTCTTTGAGTTTGTTGGGTTGGCGGATATAACGCCCCGACTCAATAACTCAACAAACACAAAGAACCCAACAAACTCAAAGAACTCAATGAACGACGTTGACTACATGCGGATTGCCCTGGAAGAGGGTGCCATGGCGGCGGAGCGGGGTGAAGTGCCGGTGGGTGCTGTTCTGGTGGATGCTGAGGGCGTGGTTCTTGGCCGGGATGGCAATCGTTCAATAGAAAGGAACGATCCGTCCGCCCATGCTGAAATTAATGTTTTGAGGCAGGCCGGGGAAAAGATCGCCAACTACCGGTTGTCAGGCTCGACATTGTACGTCACTGTTGAGCCCTGTATCATGTGTGCCGGGGCCATTGTTCATGCCCGGGTGAGCCGCCTGGTTTATGGGGCAGAAGATCCGAAAACAGGGGCCATTGTTTCCCTTTATCAGATCGGCAGTGATCAGAAGCTGAATCACACCATAGAGTTCACTGGTGGAGTTTCAGGAAAGGAATGCGGGGATCTTTTGCGGAAGTTTTTTCGGTCAAGAAGAAAGAAATAGAAAAAATAAAGTTGAAAAAAAGAAGATGACACGATACATATGTTCGTTTCCGCTTGTGGAAATGTGACGTGAAGGGAATTGATTATGGATTCCCTGTATCTTGTGTGAAAGCGGAGAGGTGACCGAGAGGCCGATGGTGCTCGCCTGGAAAGCGGGTGTACGGCAACGTACCGAGGGTTCGAATCCCTCCTTCTCCGCCAGTTGCAGAATTCTGCAGGCGTGGTATTTTACAGCGAATTGATTGAGAGGTACCTTGAAAAATTAGGATTTTTGTTTGCTAGCAAGGAATGACAAAATTAAAAAGTACCCACATGGGCATAAACTCCGCATACCGAGGTATGTGAGCACTTTTCATTTTGGCAATGACACCGCTAGCGAGCA
>JACNJZ010000098.1 GCA_014382295.1 Candidatus Desulfobia pelagia
TATCCGTAGACATCCAGATATCCGCTGGAACAGAAGCCCGGAAGATCTGCCCAAATACCAGGCCATCCAAACGAGCCTCCTCCATGAAGCCTCTTTACTGCTTGCTCCGGGAGGCGCACTTGTCTACGCCACCTGCAGCACCGAACCGGAAGAAAATGAAGACGTTATTGCTCTCTTCCTCAAAGATCATAACGATTATTCTCTTGAGTCCCCTTCGGATTTCCCGCAAGCAACAAAAGAGCTTATTGATAGCCGCGGCTTTTACCGAACCCTTCCCTCGGAATGGCATGACGGATTTTTTGCTGCCCGATTTAAAAAAAATTAACACAAAGTCTCAAAGACGCTATGAAAAAAGAAAATGAAATAAGTATGCACATTGTTGATTGTGCAATTGAGGTTCATCGAACTCTTGGCGGGCCAGGGCTCCTTGAAAATGTTTATGAAGAGGCTTTAATTTGGGAATTGAAACAACGAAACATTCCCGTTAAAAATCAAATAAACTTGCCTGTCTACTACAAAAGAAATAAACTAAACGGTCAATATCGTCTTGATTTGCTAGTAGATGAATGTGTCATCGTTGAATGTAAAGCAACGACACAATACAATACAATTTATGAATCCCAGCTACTCACTTATCTGCGTTTAAGCGAACTGAATCTTGGTCTGGTTATCAACTTCGGGGAATCTTTAGTAAAAAATGGGATTCGCAGAGTCATTAACAGCAACAAAAACTTCTATAAAAAATAACCTTTTTTACAACTTTGATTCTTAGCGCCTTTGCGTTGTCTCTTCTATGGAACCTCAAGTCATATCTATCCGGGGCGCCCGGATGCATAATCTTCAGAATATAAATGTCGACCTGCCGCGAAACAGCCTGGTGGTTTTTACCGGCCTCAGTGGTTCCGGCAAATCAAGTCTGGCTTTTGATACCCTCTATGCCGAAGGCCAGCGCCGCTATGTAGAGTCTCTCTCTACCTATGCCAGACAATTCCTTGGTCAGATGGAAAAGCCGGACGTCGACAGTCTGGAAGGCCTTTCCCCTGCCGTGTCCATCGAACAACGGACCACAAGTCGAAACCCCCGGTCAACAGTTGGTACCATTACAGAAATATACGACCATCTCCGACTGCTCTTTGCCCGGGTAGGCCACCAGTATTGCCCTGAATGCGGCCAGGAAATCAGGTCTCAATCCATTGAAGACATGGTAGACACCCTGGCAGATCTGAGAGAAGGCACCAAGTGCATTCTGCTGTCTCCCCTGGTGGACAGCAGAAAAGGTGAGCATATTGATGTCCTGAACAGACTCCGCAAAGAAGGCTTCGTGCGAGTCAGAGTAGACGGTGAAATTATCGGCCTGGACCAGGATATACCCTTGACCAAAACGAAACGCCATACCATCGAGGCGGTCATTGACCGGATCGTTATCAAGGATGGAGCCAAACAGCGAATATCCCAGTCGGTTGCCACGGCGGTCAAACTCTCTGACGGCTTTCTTCTCGTCGTTTTCCCGGAAAACAATTCTGAAAAACTTTTCAGCGAACGGGCAAGCTGCCACCAGTGCGGAGTCAGTCTTGTTGATCTTTCGCCCCAGCTGTTTTCCTTTAACAACCCCAAAGGAGCCTGTGATGAATGCAGCGGTCTGGGCGTCAAACATTTTTTTGACCCCAGTCTGGTTGTTCCCAATCCAAAGCTCTCCCTGCGCAGGGGCGCCATCACTTCCTGGCGAAACAGATCGTCACAATCCTACTCAAGCCAGCTCCTGGCTGCCCTGGCACAGCATTATGACTTCAGCCTGGATACCCCTTTTCTCAAGCTGCCGTCAAAAATTCAAAAAATTATCCTTTACGGAACGGGAAAAGAAGCTATCTTTTTTCATTATGTCAGACACAGGCGTACCCTGACTTCAGAAACCCCTTTTGAAGGAATTCTTCCGCACCTGAACAGGAGATATCACGAAACCAGCTCCTCTGCTGTCCGTGATGAGCTGAGCGCCTATATGAATGAACAACCCTGTCCGTCCTGTCAGGGTGCCAGGCTGAAACCAGAGGCCCTGGCCGTCCGTGTCGGCAAGTGGACCATACACGACCTCACATCGTTAAGCATCGTCCAACTGGCCCAGGAACTCCAGGATATCACTTACAGCCACCAGGAACAGCTTATCTCTGAACGTATTGTCAAAGAAATAGATGACCGCCTCACGTTTCTGCTTGATGTCGGCTTAAGCTACCTTTCTCTTTCCCGCACGGCTGCGACACTTTCCGGAGGAGAGGCCCAGCGAATCCGGCTCGCCTCCCAGATCGGTTCCCGTCTTGCAGGAGTGCTGTATATCCTTGATGAACCAAGTATCGGCCTGCACCAGCGTGATAATGCCCGGCTCATAAAAACACTAACCAGCCTGAGAGATATCGGCAATACCGTCATCGTTGTCGAGCACGACACAGACACCATCATGGAAGCCGACCATGTTCTGGACATGGGGCCCGGTGCCGGTATCCACGGCGGCAGGGTTGTGTATAATGGTTCTGTAGCAGGACTTGTGGCCGATGAAACATCCATTACCGGCGGCTTTCTCTGTGGTCGCCTGGAAATCGCGGTTCCACAAAAAAGACGGCGTCTCAGGGCAAAAAAAGACTGGATCCATATTCAGGGAGCCACAGCAAATAATTTAAAAAAATTAAATGCTGCCTTCCCCACCGGGGTGATGACCTGTGTTACAGGGGTATCCGGGTCCGGGAAAAGCTCTCTGGTTATTGAATGTCTGTTCAAAGGGGTTCGTGATGGACTTGGCTCTTCCCGCTTTACCTCCCCGTCCTTTTCCCGCATTAAAGGCCTGGAACACATCGACAAGGTGATTGATATTGACCAGAGCCCTATTGGCCGCACCCCACGATCCAATCCGGCAACCTATACAGGCGTGCTGACCCCGGTTCGTGAACTGCTCGCAAGACTTCCCGAAGCCCGGGTCCGAGGCTATCAACCGGGACGATTCAGCTTTAACCTCAAGGGGGGACGATGCGAAGCCTGCGAAGGAGAAGGAGTGATCAAAATAGCCATGCATTTTCTTCCCGATATTTATGTCACCTGCGAATCATGCAATGGAAAACGATATAACCAGGAAACTCTCGAAATACAGTACCGGGGAAAAAATATTGCGGAGATCCTCTCCATGAATGCAGAAGAGGCCCTGTCTTTCTTCAAAAATATCCCCATACTCAAAAGACGGCTGCAGACCCTCTTCGATGTTGGGCTCGGCTATCTTTCCCTTGGCCAGTCCTCGGTAACATTGTCCGGCGGAGAGGCCCAGCGCATAAAGCTGGCAAGGGAACTGCAGAAAAGAAGCACGGGCAAAACCCTGTATATCCTCGACGAGCCGACTACAGGACTCCACCCGGCAGACATAAAGCATCTCCTTGCCGTCCTTTCCCGTTTGGTGGACAGCGGCAACACCATCGTCATTATTGAACATAATCTCGATGTGATCAAGACCGCGGATTACATAATCGATTTGGGGCCTGAAGGAGGCGACGGAGGAGGAGAAATAGTTACCGCCGGAACACCGGAGCACATTGCCCAGGCAAAAAATTCTTTCACCGGCATGTTTTTAAAACAGGTACTAAGTTAATTCGCAGGTTAAATGGTTGACGGGTTAATTTGTTAAATGGTATGACTTTGTGACTATCATGTTCCTATTAATGCGATAAAAAATGAATACGTAACACCCCTCAACTTAAAACTTCATACTTTCACCTTAAAACTTTCATACAAAGGAACCAACAATGGCTGAAGAAAACACCAACCAAGCTGCCGAGAATACCGAAGCTCCGGTATTCAGAATGCAGAAAATGTACATTAAAGACCTCTCTTTTGAAAACCCTAACTCTCCAGACATTTTCCTTGGAAAACAAGAGCCTAAGGTTGAAGTCAATCTGGGCCTCAAAAACAAGAAAATGGAAAATGATCACTGGGAAGTAATCCTGTCAGTAACAGCAACTGTCAAAAACAGTGGTGATGACGACAAGACTCTTTTTATCATCGAACTGGAACATGCCTCGGTGTTTGTCATCAAAAACATTCCGGAAGAGCATATACCTGCTGTTCTTGCCGTAGATTGTCCTTCCCTTCTCTTCCCCTTTACCCGCCAGATTGTCAGCCAAGTCTCAGTTGACGGTGGCTTTATCCCCTTCCTGATGGAGCCGGTTAACTTCATGGCCCTCTTTCAGAATGCCAAAAAGAAGAAAGAAGAAGCCTCAGCAGACCAGCAGTAAGCGACTCTCTGAGTCAGTAACGAAAAAAAGGCGCAAGGTGATTAAGTCACCTTGCGCCTTTTTTTATTTTGTAAAGGAGAGCGACCCTAAAAAAGAGCCCCCATACGGAACCTCAATAGTTTTTATTTATTGTCGCCAAAGTTTTGAATAACAGGCCTGAGCATAATAACCAGCTCTCTTTTACGGCTGTCAACGCCATCCTGTTTAAACATTTTGCTTCCGAAGGCAAGCTTTCTCAATCCTTTTATACCTGACTCTTCGTAATCCTTTATGCTGGAGATTAAACCACCGATAACCAGTATATCGTTGCTTTTCACCCTGACCTGGGTGTTCATTTCCCGTACTGACACAGTCGGCAGGGTAAGCGTATTACCTCCGATTATCTCCTCATTCCAATCCGTTACTTCTGATTCGATGGGTGTCAGGTTGAGAATCACCTCATCGTCAACTATATTGGCGATCACTCCCAGACCCAATCCAGAAAAAACCTGGGCAGTTGTCGGAGTTACCGTAACGGTTCCGTTATCACTGACTGTTTGAATAATCTCTGAAACATACTGGATGCTTTCTCCAACATTGATAAGGGCAGGCTGGCCATTCATAACGGTGATTTTCGGGTTAGCCAGAATCTCTGTATGGCCCTGATCTTCAATAAGATCAAGAAGTAACGTAAAATTCTTATCATCCAATGTCAGGAAACGTTTTTCTTCTGTAATCGCCTTATCAGCGATCAAATAAGGATTGAGTTTCTGGAAATCCAAGTGGAAATTAAAATCAGCCATGCTCAGCAGCGAATCCCAGTTAATACCGGTTCTGTTGTTTTCGGTCAGTTCGACTTCGACAATTTTCGCTTCTATCATGACCTGTCGATACAGCTCTTTTTTAAGATTTATGAAATAACTATCAGTTCGTTCCAAAACACCCCGAGGCGCTGTTACCGTAATAATACCAAGCGGCCTGTCATAGGTCACCTGGCCAAGAGCACCCTTGCTTTTCGTTCGAGCAAGCTCCGTTGTGCTCTCCTTACTTTTTTTGGTTTTTTCCGTCTTCGATTCTGCACTGTCACCTTGACTCTCATTCGTATCACTATCAGTTAATACAAGTGTATCGAGCCGTGATGTTTCTTCATACAGGCTCAGGATCTCGGCCAGGTTATTTTCAATATTTTTCCAGACATCGAAAACCTGATCATCCCGGCCTTTGCTCTTCAATGAAATGCTCCCTTCCAGGTCTGTAGCATTTTCATTGCTCCCTCCACCAAGAACATCTCCACCAACAGATATTTCATACGTCGGGGTCATGTAAGGAAGAGCCAGATGATATACCTTAGACTGCCGATATTTTACGATAAGACTGTTGCCATTAACTTCATGAAAATAATCAAGCTGTCGCAGCATATTATCTATCGATTCGAAATAATCATCTTCAGCCCGGATATCTACGTCAACAAGTGCGCCCTGATCGACATCACTTTCCCAGCTCACATTCATTCCCTTCAAAACTGCCAACCGTTTCATGATTTCACGGAGGGCAACCGGTCCGGTATTGGATGAAATGTCAGCACCAATGGGAATCGTAATAGCATCATCAAAGCCAGAGGTTGTCTCCATTTCATCAAGCAGGAATGTCGAGTTCTGGAACCGTGTCGGAAGCTCAACGGGCATACTGACTATAGCCTGACCATCAAAAGTCTCGGCATTCAATGCTCCTGCAGTATGCTTGTCTATAAACTGCTGTGCCTGTTGCTGAGACTGTTGATAGCCGGTATTGGTAGCCATACAGCCGCTAATAAAAAGCGACAACAGAAGAAGTGCACTCAGCCACAGCGAGGATAGCCTGTCGCCACTCTTTCGGTGTGTCTGGTTTTCTGCCATAAAGGCCGACTTAACGCCACTGTCTAAACAAAATGTTTTTCTTTTCATCTTTATTTCCATGTTTAAGAAAGAGACAGTAAAGGTTTACTATTTCTGAATCCTATTCTTGATAAATTTTTCGAGGTCGCCCGGAATCTTATAACCGGAAAGCAGAATTGCCTGGTACTCCTGATCCGCCTGTGCTGTATTGCCTAGTTTATCATAGATCCGCGCTTTGCTGATCATGGTTTCAACTGAACCCGAATAGATCTCTTCGTATCTTGCTAAAAGCGCCAGAGCCATCTCAAAACTGTTGTTCTGTTCGCTGAAAGCGGCATAGCTGGCCAATGCCTGGCGGGATGGACTGCTTCCAGCAACAGCTTGATCAAAATAATCCCGCGCTTCGCGAATCTGCTCCATATTTGCCAAACTGAGAGCTGTCAGCAGAGCTGCACCCGCATCTTCAGGATTAAGCTTGACCGCCAGGTGTCCATAATGCGCGGCCTTGGCGTTCAGCCCCATTTTAACAAGGGCAAGTGATGCAATCTTCTTGGCAAGATCACCATTTTCAGGAGAAGAACGAAAAGCCTTTTCATAGAGATCAAGGGCAGCCGGATAATTTCCTGATTTTTCCATTTCAGAAGCCTGGCGCACCAGTTTTTTTGATTCAACTCTTTCTTTAGGAACATCAAGCCTCTTGGTGACGGATATTGCTTCCTTTTTGATTTCAAGGTTATCCCGCAGCCTTATCGGCCACGCAAAGCTTTTGTCTTTCTTGGAAATGACAATCGTATTGTATCGCTCTTCCTTAGCCAGTCCCTTGAGGTTCATAATGACATCCAGCACAAAATCCCAGGGAACATCATTCAGGGCCAGAGTCAAAGATCCCCCAACACCCTGATCAACGACAATATTTCTTCCACTGATTTCACCAATCAGGCGAAAAACATTGTGAAGGTCGATTTTATAAAAATCTACCGAGATTCTCTCCTCGGTATAACCGGTAAAGATTGAGTCTTCGTTGTCTGCTTCTTTTGACTTTGCAACAGATGCTGCGGCTTTTTTCTGCTTCGAAGCAGGAAGAGACACGGGACGCTTAACGGCTTTTTCCTCTTTTACCGGAATCTCCAGGCCAACAATCTCTCCAAAAGGAACGCCTGTCATATCGGCAACCAGCGCTGCTGTATCCTGCAGGGGAGACTGAACCCTGATCAGCAGTCCCTTCTCGTAACTCTCAATAGTATAGGAAAAGAGATCATCATGTACTGAATCAACAGAAATCCGAGCTATTCCATTGAAAGGCATTGCCCGAACCAGAGAAACGTCTGCAGAATTCTCCCCAGGGACTGCAATCTCTCTTGTCTTTGCACTGTCAATATCAACAAGAAGTCTTGCCGGACGACCTTCGGCCTTTGCCAGTTCTGTTGTCTTGCATCCCTTAATCGGCTGACCGGCATTAAGATAAATATGTGTATAGCCGACGCCTGGTTCCACTGTGATTTCCTGTATCTGCGCCGCAGGCACAGACTCTTTCTTTTCCCCTACAGGCTCAGGAGCAGTCTTTTCAAATTGCACCAGGATATTACTGTCATCAACATTCACAACATATTGACTCTCTTCTGCAAGAATCAATTCAAACCGGAGTACCGCCGGGTCCTGACCGTTTACACGCACCCCTGTCACAGAGGAAAGTGGTCCTTTCTCAGGCTGCCAAGGCAAAATAACATCTTTACTCAGATCTCCACCGGCAATATCAATAACAATTCGGTGCGGATTGAAGAGTTCATACTGTGTATAAGTGGGTAACCCACTGCCCATAATATGTAACCCCCAACCATTCTCAGTGACCTGATCCTCAAGACCTGTAACCTGATAGATAGGCTGAGCTGCGTGAACAACGGTACTTGATGCGAAACTCACAACTAAAAAAGTGATCATGACACACGTTTTTATACGAGACATCAGGGTCATTTTACTGTTCCCCCTCTTTCTTAAGAAGCATTTCCACAAGCCTGTAACGTTCTTCCCCTGCAGTATTCTTATACTGCTGCTTAATAACGACAAGATTTTTAGAAATTTTATTAACTACACCGGATCTGCCCAGTGCATTGCCCTCACGAAGGACATACCCTATGCCAGCAGCATCCTGCACCATTGCCATGGAGCCTCCTTCGATCATTACTATTCCTGTGAGAGTCAGCTGGCCAGGCTCAAATCTTCGCATTCCGGTCAACTCCTCTTCCTCAACAGTCACTTCCTCCTGAACAACTCTTTCAGAGACAAACGGCATAAACGGATCAGAGCGTCCTTCTCGTTTATACACAAAGGGATCACTCTCTCCGCTCAAAAACTGAATCAGTTCTTTTACTTTTTCAGAGTGCTCTTCTGCCGATAAAGCCTTTGCCTCCTGTGTCGGGGCTGTCTCTCCATTGGTTTTTACGGCCATAACTCCCTGACCCCAAAAGAGACAGCAGGCAACCAAAGCAGAGCATAATGCCCAGGGCTTGGTGACATACATTTTTTTTCTGTAATTCTTGATCATAACTTTAAGGGTTGTTATTTGTGAGATATTTATTTTCTCTTTCGACCTTTTTTCTGGTTCGCCTGCTGGCTAGCGGCCTGCTCAGAAGGCTCTATAAAACGATACGTAACCAGTTTAAAACCTGTATTCAACATCATTTCCCCTGCTTCCTGCTTGGGGCCGCCCATTGTGATATTGTCGACATTAACGATACGGGGCAGTTTGCTTATCTTATCAAGGAAGACACCGACATTATGATACGGCCCCCGCACTTTGATATCCACAGGAATTTCCGCATAAAACTCCCGCTGGACTTCCTGTTTCGGTGTAAATGACAGAAAATCAAGTCCCGAATTTGTTCCCTGGTCAGATATCGAGGTAAGAAGGGAAGGAATTTCCTGCTTCTGGGGCAGCAGACTGGATGCCTGGGTAAAAAGCTCTTTTGTCTCTGCCATCTCAGCACGGTGCTGCTCGATCTTTGAGGCAACTTTTTCCACTCTTCTTACTTCCTGCTGCAGTTTACTCTGCTTTGTTGTGAGTTTTGTAATTTCCTCACTTTTCGCAGTATAAACAAAGAAATAAAAAGCAACGGCAGGGATAATAACAGCGGCAACACAAATTAAAATTTTATGTTTGGCGCTCAGCCCCGATGTTTTATCGACAAATTGATCTAGAGATTCCTGAATCTGAGCTATTTTTGGACTCATTTCTTTTCGCCTGGATCTGATTCATTTTTACCGGCTGCACTCTTATCAACAGCCAGGGTAAGGGTAAACGACTTCAACTTTCTACCAGCAACATCTGTTAATGCAGATTTCCCCAAAATGGCTTTAGAAAAATACGGTGAAGCCGTTAATGTGTTCATGTATTCTGCAAGCCGTGTGTTGTCCAGCGCTATTCCCGTAAGAGCCACTTGCGCTCCGGTCTGCTTGACAGACTTCAGCCATATACTTGTCTGGGGAGTGGCCGAGGCTATTGCATCCAGCAGACGCACTGAAAGCTGGGACGTTGTTTTTAGTTTCTTAATGACTTCTATTTTCGCATCGAGGATCGACTTATCCTTATCCAGCTGTTTAATTTCATTTAATATTTTGTTGTAACTTGCCTTTTTGGCCTCCAGGTTCTTGATGTTATCCTGCAGGGAAGACACTTTTTGATTCAAACCAAACAGTATTATTCCCAGGATAGCCAGAAATCCGAAAAAAGAGGCTATAAAGGCTACTATTTCGTTGCGGGATCTGGCCCGCTTTTTCATTTGCCGAACAGGCAGCAGGTTAATTTGTATCATTGTTTCAAATCACTAGAAGGGGATCGGCCTGGTTGCCAGACCCATGGATATTGCCATTTCCGGAGCAATATATTGTAAATATTCCGGATCAATCTTTTTATCATCAGCAGTCACTGCGACAAAAGGATTGAAAACTTCCACCGGGATTCCTGTATCTTCAGCAAAAAACGTATCTAAACCTTTCACACGGGCACCCCCTCCGCTCAACACGAGTTTCAGGAGAGGTGTTTCTGGAAAATTGGAGTTATAAAAATCGATCGCTTTTGTAATCTCCATTGCCCACAGGGTGGTTGTTGAAACAAAAATTTCTTCTATATCTTTTTGTTTGTCGCCAGGCTCTTGAGCCCCTGTCTTTAAAGCTTCGGCATCCTCAAAAGAAATATCAAATTTATCTTGAATCTGTTCCGTAAGCTGCCTGCTTCCAAAAGCGACATCCCGGGCAAAAAGTGATGCTCCACCGGAGATAATATTAATATTCATCTTCGAAGAGCCAATATCAACCAGCAGGATATTCCCCTCTTCCTTAGAAGTCACTTCAAAGGAATTCTCAAGCGCAAAAGCATCGACGTCAACCAGAACCGTTTTCAGGCCAATGGACTTCAACATTTCAAGATATCCGTCAACAACATCCTTCTTGGCCGCAACCAGCATCACATCTGTTCTATCTTCACGCTCTCCAGATGTTTTCAAATCCTGATAATCGAGATATACTTCAGAAATATCAAAGGGAATATACTGCTCGGCTTCAGAATGAATATGCTCCTCGAGTTCCTTGTCTCCCATAACTGCCAGATTGATTTTCTTCAAAATGACGGAATACCCGGAAATTGAAATGCCGACCTTCTTGCTTTTTATTTTTAAATTTTTCATTAAAGACTTTATTGCCTGCGCAACAGCATCTGGATCCCTTAATTCGCCATCATCAACAGCACCATCTGGTAATCTGGCGCTTCCCAGGCTCATCAGATGCAAGCCGGATTTAGTCTCCTTAAACTCACATATTTTTACAGCGTGGGACCCAATATCGAGTCCAATTGTCAGATTCTGTCCCTTCATTTTTTATTTCCTGTTTTGAGACCTTCTGTGCAGCATCTTGCAATGATGTTATTGCGAGAAATTCTTACTTCTTACTTTAATTAAAGACACAAAGAAAAATGGATGTCAACCGGTAACCCCCAAAAATATTTAAGAAAATGGTCCATTTTACTTGTAAATATTCCTTTTTCACTACACAAAAAAAGTTTCCTATCCACTATTTGGCCCCCTGTCGGCAATGAGAACACAATATGTGGTATAGAGGCAAAATAGTATCACCATCGATAATCATTTTTTATTTTTATTTTACACAGGAAAAACCTGCTTTAAAACCATGCCTGTCAACACAACAACATCCTGATATTACACATATTAGACTCACAAGTGAGCATGAACCCCAAAAACCTCTACACCCCCCTGCTGCATCCTCTCTGCATCTGTCCATCAGGTTTTCCCGTCGACACAAATAGTAATACAATCTTTTTCTTCATAAAGTATGAGACTACTTGTTTTTTACTCCGGTTTCGTTTACTTTTGCTTAGTTTTTCCACATGTCTTGTCTTAGAGAGCAAAAATCATTCCCATCTTCGAAGAAGACCTCAAAAAATCTTAAAATAAACACATCAGGGGGCCCTGTTTGGCGGAAGAAAACAAAAAATCTGTCGTTCGAGAATACGCTGAAGCCATTGTTATAGCGCTTATTCTGGCACTCTTCATTCGAACATTTGTAGTACAGGCCTTCAAAATCCCTTCAGGGTCCATGATACCTACCCTGCTTATCGGAGATCATCTTCTTGTAAACAAATTTGTTTATGGTATCAAAAATCCTTTTACAGGTTCCACATGGATTTCCCTCGGCACTCCCGACAAAAAAGATATTATTGTTTTCAAATACCCCGATAATCCTGAACAGGATTTTATAAAAAGGGTTATCGGTGCCGGTGGCGACCGGGTAGAAATCAAAAACAAAAAAGTTTTTGTCAATGACCAACCCCTTGATATCGAAGGAGCTGTAAACCTTGACCCTCGAATCATCCAGGGCCGCAATCCCCCCAGAGACAATTACGGACCAATAACCGTCCCTGACGGTAAGCTTTTTGTTATGGGTGACAATAGAGACAACAGCCACGACAGCCGTTTCTGGGGCTTCGTTGATTTACAGGATGTTAAGGGAAAGGCTTTTATCATCTACTGGTCCTGGAATAAGGAAGAATTTGGCGTTCGCTGGAACCGTCTGGGAGACTTGATCGATTAATAGAAATTCCGGAGAATATAATGGAAATGGAAACTGAATACTGTTTTCGACATAAGCACATTTTAGGATTAGAAGACCTGTCCTGTGATGATATTTCCTTTATTCTCCAGACCGCTGAATCCTTCAGGGAAATCTCCTCCCGGCCCATAAAAAAAGTTCCCATACTTCGCGGGAAAACAATCATTAATCTTTTTTTTGAACCCAGCACCCGCACCCGTCTTTCTTTTGAAATTGCCGCCAAAAGAATGAGTGCCGACACCTTTAACATCTCCGCCTCCACGAGCAGCGCAAAAAAAGGTGAATCCCTTATCGATACCGCACTCAACCTGCAGGCCATGTCCCCGGATGCCATAATCATCAGGCATTCATATTCCGGATCACCTCATCTGCTGGCAAAGCATATCAATGCCTCCATCATCAACGCCGGTGACGGCTTTCACGAGCATCCCAGCCAGGGCCTTCTGGACATGATGACTGTAAAGCAGAGAAAAGGAACCCTCCAGGGACTTAAAATTGCGATTATCGGTGACATTGCCCACAGCCGTGTTGCCCACTCAAACATTATTGGATTCTCTAAAATGGGGGCACATGTCTATGTAAGCGGGCCTGCGACCCTGTTGCCGCCGGGTATAGAGCAACTGGGGGCAAAGGTGTGTCGTACCGTTGAGGAGGCCGTGACCGATGCCGATGTCGTTATGGCCCTGCGCATACAAAAAGAAAGGCAGCTTGATCCTCTTATCCCCTCCTGGCGAGAATATGCCTCCTTCTTCGGCATATCCAGTCGATTGCTCGAAAAATCAAAGCCTGATGCAATCATCATGCACCCTGGCCCTATGAACAGGGGGGTTGAGCTTGACCCCGCACTCGCCGACGGCCCCCGTTCTGTTATCCTGGATCAGGTGACAAACGGTGTTGCTGTACGTATGGCCTTACTCTATCTTATATTAGGAGGTGATCGATGAAGGGTTCCTCTGTAATACTCTTTCAGAACTGCCGCATTATTGATCCGGCCAACAATATCGACACAGCAGGAGATATGATACTTTCAGAAGGCCGAATAACTGCGGTGGGCAAAGCCGGAAGCCTGAAGCTGCAGTCCTCCGAAGGCATCATCTTTGACCTTGACGGCAAATGGCTTGTTCCTGGCCTGATAGACATGCATGTGCACCTCAGGGAGCCAGGGGAGGAATACAAGGAAACCGTTGCAAGCGGAACCAGATCTGCGGCAGCAGGCGGGTTTACAGCTGTAGCCTGCATGCCCAACACATCTCCCGTAAATGACTCAGAGGCAATCACAGCTCTCATTCTGAGGAAAGCGGAACAGGCAAAAATGTCCCGCGTCTACCCGGTTGGCGCCGTAAGCAAAAACAGCAGGGGAACAGAACTGGCAGAATACGGGGAAATGAAACAGGCAGGTGTTGTGGCTCTTTCCGATGATGGCCGCCCTGTTGCCAACAGCCAGCTCATGCGGCGGGCACTGGAATACAGCAGCAGCCATGACCTGCTCCTCATATCCCATTCAGAGGAAATGAGCCTCAGTGAAAACGGCGCTATTAATGAAGGAGCCCTCTCCACCCGACTCGGGCTCCGGGGAATACCGCACGTTGCCGAGGAGATCATGGTTTACCGTGATATTGCCCTTGCTGATTATTTACGGCTTCCGATACACATTGCCCACATAAGCACAAAAGAGACTGTTGACCTGATAAGACGAGCCAAAAGAAATGGCTCAAAGGTGACGACGGAAACAACTCCCCACTACTTTTCTCTCACCGAGGAGGCTGTTGGCCGGTACGATACCCGGGCAAAAATGAATCCACCCCTCAGGACATCTGAAGATGTGGAAGCTATCCGTGAAGGACTCAGGGACGGAACTATTGATGCCATTGCTACGGACCATGCACCCCACAGCAATATGGAAAAAGATCTTGAATTTGAACTGGCAGCCAATGGTATCATCGGCCTGGAAACATCTGTCCCGCTCGCCATAGCGCTGGTCAGAGACAACCTACTGACCGCCACTCAAATGATCGAGCTGATGTCTGTCAGACCTGCCAGGATCCTGAGAGTTCCCGGCGGCTCCCTCAGTGAAGGAAGCATCGCCGATGTAACCGTCATTGACCCGGACCGAAAATTTATCTACACCAGGGATTCCATTGTTTCGAAGAGCACGAACTCACCCTTTATCGACTGGGAATTGCAGGGAAAGGCAGTATTAACTGTTGTGGGAGGAGAGATTGTCTTTAACGAACTGGGTTAATGTACAATGAGAAATTACGAATTTTTGGAATATCACGATCAGAAAAACCACCTATTCGCAATTTCTCATTCGTAATTCGTAATTACATCACCCCATCATGTCAAGCAGGTAGCCTTTCATCTCATCTTCTACCTGAAGCATCTTAATGTTTGCTTGAAAATTTCTTTTGTTAATCATCGCCTGGGGAATCTCTTCAACAAGGTCTACATTAGATTTTTCCACCAGCTGACTACCTTCCGCTGTCTGCTCATAAACCTGCGGGCCCGGAGTCTCTATCTTTTTCACATGAGGAGTAACAGTACTGTTTTCCCCCTCATAAAATGTAACCCTCGTCTTTTTGTAGCCGTCGGTCTCGACATTGGCAACATTGTTGGCAATCGATTCCTGTTTTTTCTGAAACCCCTGCAAGGCAGAGAGTGTAGAGTTTATTCCTGAAGAAATCATGAAGCTGCCTCCTTGTTCCAAGAATTTCTTAAAGGACTTTTATCCTTCGTCCTCTAAATTTTGTTTATAGCCGCACTCTTTATTGGGGCATTTCAAATGAACCCCGTCTCTTTTCGTGCTCTTTTCAAGTAAAAAGGCGGATCCACAGTCCGGGCATGGCTGATTTACGGGCTTGTCCCATAGGGCATGTGTACACTTCGGATACTTATTGCAGCTGTAAAAAACTTTTCCTTTTTTAGAAACTTTTTTTATTATTTCGCCGCCGCATCCCTCCTCGGGACAGGTGACCCCGGTAGTCTCAGCTCGAATATTTTTGCATTCAGGATACCCTGAACAGGCAAGAAACCTGCCAAAACGACCATTTTTGTATACCATGGCACGCCCGCATTTATCACAGGCCTCACCGGACTCCTCTTCTTTTTCCTTTTCTATTGCAATAATGTTGCCATTGGTATCTTTTGAGAAATCCTGGGTCTTTTTGCACTCCGGATATTTTTCACAGGCAAGAAACTCTCCCATGCGGCCCCATTTAATGACCATAATACCATCGCATTCTGAACATTTTATATCGGTAGGAATGGCACTTTTTTTCACCGATTTCATTTCTTCCTTAGCGGCCTCAAGTGTCGCCTTGAAAGGAGTATAAAAGCCCTGCAGGACCTTCTGCCAGTCACTCTTCCCTTCTTCCACCTGATCAAGCTGCAACTCCATTGAGGCAGTAAAATCAACATTCATAATTGCTGGAAAATGATTTACAAGCAACTCCGTAACCAGTTTCCCAAGGTCCGTGGGGAAAAACTTCCGCTGGAGAAGCTGAACATACTCCTTATCCTGAATCGTAGACAGAATTGCCGCATAGGTACTGGGCCGCCCAACTCCATTATCCTCCAGGGCTTTTACCAGTGTCGCCTCGGAATATCTCGCTGGAGGCTGGGTAAAGTGCTGCTTCGATTCCAACTTGAGAAGATCAAGCAGATCATCCTTTTTAAGATCAGGCAGCAACATGTCTTTATCATCATCTCCTGCTCCCTGCTGAGGATCTCCTAATGATTCCTCATACAGGACAATAAATCCAGGGAAACGAAGAATTGTACCGACAGCTTTCAAGTCGTATTTTCCAGCCCTTATGACAGCGCTTGTCTGGTCATAAACCGCCGGTTTCATTTGACTTGCAACAAATCTCTTCCAGACAAGAGCATAGAGGGCCAGCATATCTTTTTCAAGATACTTCGCCATTTTCTCCGGCGTATTCTGCACATCCGTAGGCCTTATTGCTTCATGGGCATCCTGGGCCGATTTTTTAGTTTTGAACTTCCTTGGCTTTCCCGGTAAATAAGTGGCTCCATACTCCCCGGTGATATGCTCCCGCACCTGATTTATAGCCTCATCGCTGCTGCGAGGCGAGTCAGTACGCATATACGTAATAAGCCCGGTGGGCCCGTCCTCGCCAATTTCAATTCCTTCGTAAAGCCTCTGGGCGAGCATCATGGTTTTTTTGGCAGAAAAACGAAGCTTTCTATTGGAATCTATCTGCATTGTACTGGTAATGAAAGGCGGGCTCGGATTTCGTTTTTTTTCTTTCTTAACAACCTCCGCAACTGAAAACGATGCTTTTTCCAGGTCAGCGACAATTTTATGGGCAGCGGCTTTATCGCCAATGGCATTGGCGCCCTTATCAATTCTTTTTCCAGAAATTTTTTCCACCCGGGTCAGAAACGGGGAAGATTCACCTTTTTTAAGAGATGCGGCAACAGACCAATATTCGACAGACTGGAACGCCTCAATTTCCTGCTCCCTATCGCATACCATCCTGACAGCCACAGACTGAACCCTGCCGGCGCTCAAGCCCCGCCTTACCTTATCCCACAGTAGCGGCGATATCTGGTACCCTACCAACCTGTCAAGAATGCGGCGGGCCTGCTGGGCCTCGAATTTATTTATATCTATATCCGTGGCATTTGCCAGGGCCTCGAGTATGGCCTTTTTGGTCAGTTCATGAAACAGGACACGGTGGATGGGCTTTTTGGCGACTGAAACCGCCTGGGCAATATGCCAGGCAATAGCCTCTCCCTCTCTATCAGGATCAGGAGCGAGATAAATGTCATCTGCTTCACGGGCAGCGCTCTTCAGCTCAGTGATAACCTTTCCCTTGCCACGTATGGTTTCATACTGGGGTTTGAAATCATTTTCGACATCAACCCCCAGCGTCTTCACCGGTAAGTCCCGGATATGTCCTACAGATGCTTTTACAGAAAAAGTTTTCCCGAGGTATCTTTGCAGGGTGCGAGCTTTAGCCGGTGATTCAACAATAATAAGTGACTTGGACATGATAATTTTTTTTTAAATTTTAAAGGTACCTTGAAAAATTAGGATTTTTGTTTGATAGCAAGGAATGACAAAATTAA
>JACNJZ010000207.1 GCA_014382295.1 Candidatus Desulfobia pelagia
ATTAACAAGAAAACGCATTTTTTTCGTTTTTCTTTCCCCAAACTTTCCCCGGAAAAATAAAAACTATCGGACCTTGAAAAAGAAAAAGCCCGTAACTAATTAAAGTTACGGGCTTTTTTATATGGTGCCGAAGGCGAGAATCGAACTCGCACGACCGTTGGCCACTACCCCCTCAAGATAGCGTGTCTACCAGTTCCACCACTTCGGCAAATTCTATTTTTTATTACTGTTGAGCTGGTATTGCTTCTCCCTGTTTTTCCTGAATCTCTTCGACGACAGCCTCAACTTCTGCTGGAATCTCAACAGGTGCAATTTCCTCAATCATACCCTGAGCCGTTTCCTGGCTCACTGGAGCCGGTGCAGATGTCAAAGGTGCATCAGCGGACTGAAGCGGCATATCAGGTACTTTTTCCATGGCCCGTTCTATACCAACACCGGTTGGTTTTGGCACCTCAACATCACTCATGATCGAGCTGGTGGACCTATGTGCTGAAATATAGGCCAAAGAAATAGAGGTAACCATAAAAATTACGGCTGCAGATGTTGTCACCTTATTAAGTAATGGCAGAGGCCCTTCTGAGCCAAACATTGTCTGGCTGGATCCACCAAAAGTCGCACCCATAGCAGCGCCTTTACCGCTCTGAAGCAGCACAATCACAATAAGAAAAAAACATACAGAAATATGTATAACAGTAAGTAAAGTTGTCATATTTTATTTAAAATTGATAATCCGACTAAATGACGTACTGTCCAGAGCAGCTCCGCCCACCAGAGCACCATCAATATCCTCTTGACCCATCAGATCATCCACATTTTTTGAATTAACCGAGCCACCATACAATATTCTTAGTCCTGTAGCAATATTTTTCTCGTATAAATTTCTAAGAAGAGACCGTACAAAGACGTGAACTTCCTGGGCCTGATCAATGGTGGCGGTCTTTCCCGTCCCTATTGCCCATACAGGCTCATAGGCTACAACCAGTTCATCAGCACTTTTCAGAGATATGCCCTCAAGCCCTTTACGTAATTGCTCTTCCAAAACCTGGAACGTCCTCTCCGCCTCACGCTCCTCCAGCTTTTCGCCAATACACAGTACTGGCACCAAACCAAACTTCAAGGCACCCGCAACCCGCTTATTGATCAACGTGTCGTTCTCTCCGAAAATATGGCGCCGCTCCGAGTGTCCCAGAATTGCCATTACACACCCTGCATCTTGCAACATGACAGGAGAAATTTCGCCGGTAAAAGCCCCCTTCTCCTCCCAGCACACATTCTGGGCTCCAACTAAAATACCGGAACCGGCAACAGCCCCGCTTACAGCTTTCATTGCAGTAAAAGGAGGGGCCACCATCACCTCACGGTCATTCGGAATCCCATTTTCACAAATTGCCCTGGCCAGTTTTTCAGCCTCAGCAATTGTGGTATGCATCTTCCAATTTCCTGCAATGAGAGGTTTACGCTGCATTATTTTCTCCTAATTTATTAAAACTACCGTTGAGATCCTTTTATTCTTTAGCATCAAGAGCAACAACACCGGGAAGATCCTTGCCTTCCATGAGCATTAGAAATGCGCCGCCTCCGGTGGACATATAGGAAACTTCACTTGCCCATCCGGCTTTATGAACTGCGGCATTGGTATCTCCTCCGCCGACAATACTAAGCGCATGGGAACAGGCGACTTTCTGGACAAGAGCCATGGTTCCCCGGGAGTAGGCATCCATTTCAAAAGCACCCATGGGGCCGTTCCACAGTATGGTTTTTGCTGAGTCGACAGCCTCGGAGAACAGAGTCGTTGATGCCGGCCCGATATCCAGAACCATCCATTCATCTGGAACTTCCTGAATCGGAACAATCTTGGTTTCAGCATCGGCAGAGAATTCCTCGGCCACAACCGTGTCAACCGGGAGATAGAACTTAACTCCTTTCGCCTCTGCTTCATTAATCAGGGAAGCAGCTGTTTCCAGCAGATCTTCTTCAACGAGGGATTTCCCGACAGAAATGCCCTTGCTTTTCAAAAAGGTATTGGCCATGGCCCCGCCAATGACCAGGATATCAACTTTATCCATGAGATTTCGAAGGGCGGTCAATTTGCTTGACACCTTGGCACCGCCTATTATTGCGGCCAGAGGTCTGACAGGATCACTCACGGACCTATGGAAAAAATCCAGCTCTTTCTGCAGCAGAAAACCACTGGCGCACTGGTCGATATATTCCGTTACCCCAACCACCGAAGCGTGGGCCCGATGAGCCACAGCAAATGCATCACTGATATAGACATCTGCCAGACTGGCCAGCTGCTTCGAAAACTCCGGATCATTTTCCGTTTCCTGTTTATAAAAGCGCAGGTTCTCCAGCAAAACAACATCGCCATCAGCCATGCTGTCAACCATTGCCTGCACATCCTTCCCCACACAATCCGGCGCCAGCTTCACCTCTCTGGATATCAATTCCGCTAGTCTTTTCGCGACCGGTGCCAGGCTGAACTCCTCTTTACGCTCACCCTTGGGGCGGCCCATGTGGGAACATATAATTAATTTTGCACTTTCAGCCAGGGCATGAAAAAGAGTGGGCAGGGCACCGCGAATTCTCGTATCGTCGGTAATGTTTCCCTGGGCATCAAAGGGAACATTAAAGTCAACCCGGATTAACAGTTTTTTCCCTTTAATATCAATATCTCTAATATTCTTCACAGTTGGCACCCTATTGAATTACCGAAAGTTACACGTTTCAAGCTTCAAGTTAATGTAAGTGACTAATGATTTTTCCTACCCCAGCGCTTTGGCCATCATAACAGCATCTTCACGGGGTGAAACATAATAGTTTTTTCGCACTCCAGTTACAACGAAATCATTCTTTTCGTAGAAACTTCGTGCAGCTGTATTGGAGCTGCGAACTTCGAGATAGCAGGTGCGCACGCCCTTTTGAAAAACTTTTTCAAGGGAGTAGACCAACAGACGTGTTGCCACTCCCGTCCGGCGGGCATCACGCTTAACCGCAATTTTCACAATCTCGGCTTCATCCAATACAGATCGGCCGCATATGTATCCAAGAAGAGCAGATGAAGCTGCAACATACTGCCAGCCAATGGTCTGACTCATCTCCCCGGCAAACTGGGAACCAGACCAGGCTGGACTTTCCGTTTCCAAGGCGAGAATCTCAGGAATGTCAGCCCCAGACATTGGCCTGATAACCAGACCGGGTATCACACCATCTGCTCAGCAATAGAAACAGTGCGGTCTCCGAGCATATTTGTATAACTTCCCAGTTCGTTGTCATACCAGCCATAGATAACCGCCTGGGTGACAGGGACCTGGATAATATCATCGCCGCAGCCTTTCATTTTGCTGAGATTCACACGGATAGCCGCAGTTCTCGTGTGGGTTTCTGTCCCTTCTATGATCGCTGCCGCAAAAGGCATGCCGATAATATCAGAAGAAACATTCTGCTCATCTGAGTACTCCAAATAAGCTGATGTGTCGGCATAATCCTTATAGATTGCATTTATTTTTGCCCTTTTAAGGGGATCATCAAAATCATCCTGCAGATTAACCACCAGTATAATAAGAGAACCGGTGGAGGTTGGGATCCGGACAGATTCAGCCATAAAACCTATGTCTTTCATTTCCGGAATTACGAGGGCCAGGGCCTTCGCGGCACCTGTTGTCGTGAGAATAATATTATTAAGGATACTCCTGTTCTTCCGCAAATCCTTCGCGCCGGCTTTCGGCATGGCATCCAAAACTTTCTGGCTGCCGGTGGCTGCATGGACAGTTACCATGGAGGCGCTCAGAAAATTTTCAGCGCCTATCTGATCAAGAAGAGGCTTCATCATGTACGAAAGGCAGGTTGTTGTGCAGGACGCAGCGGAAATAAGGCAATGCTGGGAAGGGAGATAGTCTTCATCATTGATCCCCATTACTGTTGTAACAGCATCTTCCGGCATATTGAGGCCCTGTGCCGCAATTTTAAAAGGAGCCGACAGGAGAACCTTCTCAGCTCCGGCAGCCAGGTGACCCCGAAAAGATCCCCACTGGGCATCAGCCGGAGCAGTGGGATCAGTAAAAGCTCCCGTTGTATCAACAACCAGTCGAACATCATTCTCTTTCCAGGCAATATCCTTTGGATTCCTGGCGGAACGAAGAATTCTTACAGGAACTCCATTTACCGTAAGAGTGCCTTCAGCTTCATTGAGATTTTCAATAACACGACCGCCTTTATACCCATAAAGATAATTGCCCAGGCGCCCATAGGTGGAATCCCGATCTATTGTTGCAGCAAGATCCTCCAGGTTCCGTCCAATCTCGCGGCCAGTGTTAACAACTATTTCAGGAAAATATTTCCTGCCAACATGATGCCACAATGACAGTTTGCCGATTCGGCCCAGACCATTTATCCCTAACTTCATTTTTCCTCCTTAAAATGTACGGTTACCCCGTAAAAAACCTATATAATTAAACTCTGTTCTGCCATATCTATCATATCTACACGAGGGGTAACTATTCAGAAGTGCTCCATATTGGTTCAGTTGGGACTTCGAAGCATACTTGTGCTATTCGAGAAGGCCCAAATGGGACAAGATGGAGTGCTCCTGAATAGTTACTAAGATGGAATATAAAAAAGGCAGAGGCAGGAAGCAAGGAAAATAAACCCCGGCATCCGCATGCTGTTTACACACTGATGGTTTTTTCTGACTAACCGAGCACCCTGGCCTTTTTATCGATAGGGTTCAATTGCGGAATCTCTTTTTGAATTGTTGAATCCAGTTCATTAAATTTCCTGGCACTGACAAGCACTCTGCTTTCCAAAGATCCTACAGCGCGATTATATGAATCAACGGCCCGGTCAAGGTTCTTGCTGAGATCTCCAAAATGATTGGCAAAACTCCGCAAACGACCATGAAGTTCGCGGCCAAGCTCTCCAATTTTTGCAGCATGCTCTGCTATCTGCTCCTGACTCCATCCATAAGAGACAGCTCGAAGCAAGGCGATAAGCGTTGTTGGTGTTGCGAGAATTACACGCTGCGAAACACCATATTCAATAAGTTCCGGATCCTGGCTCAAGGCCGCACTGAAAAAATTCTCTCCAGGCAGAAACATAATGACAAATTCTGGTGACGTCTGAAACTGTTCCCAATATGATTTGCTCCCTAATTGAACAAGGTGGGTTTTAACCTGTCGGGCATGATCTTTAAGAAGTGCCTTCCTGACTGATTCTTCAGAAGCATCCTGGGCCTCAAGATAGGCTTGAAGCGCCACCTTAGAGTCAACAATAATATTTTTACCGTTGGGCAGATTGATAAGCATATCCGGACGCAGGCGGCCTTTTTCACTTCCAACTGGCTTCTGTTCAACAAAATCACAATGGGCAAGCATACCGGCCATCTCAACAACCCGCCGAAGCTGCATCTCTCCCCATCTGCCACGAGCAGTCGGTGTGCGAAGGGCCTTTACCAGATTTGCCGTTTCACCCTGCAGCCTCGTCTGGCTCACCGCCATTCCCTTTACCTGCTCAGAAAGACCCGCATATGCTTCAACACGTTCCTTCTCAATTGACCGCATCTGCACATTTACCTTCTCAAGGGAGTCCTGAAGTGGTTTCACCAGGTTATGAATAGCCTCCTTACGGGAGGCCATATCACCTTTTGCCTGTTCCTGGTATTTTGACAGGGTTTCCCTGGCAAGATTGAGAAATGACTTACTGTTATCGAGGAATATATCTGTCGAAACCGCCTTGAATGATTGCGAAAGCTCCTTACGGGCCTCATCCAACAAAGACAACTGTGCTTCAGTTTTTTTCTTTTCAGCTTCAAGCCTCACCTCCAGCTCAACTTTCCTGGATACGGCGGCCTGAAGGTCCCACCGCAGAATCTCAGCATCCCTCTTTCTCTCTAAAATATCCAACTGAAGGCTAGAAACAGTATCATCTCTTGACTGAAGCCTTTCCGCAATAACCGCTGCTTCGGATACACTCTTCCTGTATTTCTCATGCAGGCGAAACATCTTTGCCTTAAAATAAAAAAATGCTATAAGAAATCCTGAACCAAGAAAAATGACAGGAAAATAATAATTAAATTGGGTTGTTGATTGAATTTCCATACTTTGCTCAATATCCCTTTTTCTCAAAAAATTACGTAATTGTTCAACAGGTTGCGAAACTAAAGGCTATTTTATAAGCTTTTTCGCTGAATAGTTGCAAAATTTCAGATGCAAAACCACAAAGAGCTTGACCAAATAGTAATTATTACTATTTTAACAAACGACACACGCGCTCCGCGAGTTTACCGTAATTATCTTATAAGTATTTGTATTACATGAAAATACTACCATTTTTATACAATTTTCAAAACAAAGGAGAAAATTATGCTGAAATCAGGTGAAAAAGGTGCTGTCCTTCAAAAAGACGGAGAAAGTTATGCAATTGTTCCCCATTTCCCCCTTGGAATGATAACTGCTGACAACCTCAGGACACTTGCCGATGTTGCAGATAAATATAAGCTTCCTGCAATCAAAATAACAAGTGCCTCCCGTATTGCCATGGTCGGGTTCAAAGAAGATCAAATCGATGATGCATGGAAAGATCTGGGCATTACTCCCGGTGCAGCTGTAGGCATGTGCATCCGCAGTATTCAGGCTTGTCCAGGCACTGCGCTCTGCCGTCTTGGCAAACAGGACTCTCTTGGCCTGGGGATGGAAATTGACTCCAGATATCATGGCTACGAGCTGCCAAACAAATTAAAAATGGGAGTTTCAGGATGTGTCAACAACTGTGCTGAAACACCGGTCAAAGATATTGGTTTTGTCGGCAAACCTAAAGGCTGGACTGTCGTCGTTGGCGGAAATGCGGGTGCACGACCTCAACTTGCCCAGGATCTCATCAGCGATCTTACAACAGAAGAAGCATTGGCTCTAGCCGACAAGATTGTTAACTATTTCCAGAAAGAAGCGAAAAAGAGCGAACGAATGGGACGATTTATCGACCGTATAGGATTTGATGCTTTCAAGGACGCTGTTCTTTCCTAAAATTTTCAAGTTGACAATTCACGTCTATTAAGTATATTAGTTGGTTTTTCTTGTGGAGAATGGGCCTATAGCTCAGTTGGCTAGAGCCACCGGCTCATAACCGGTCGGTCCCTGGTTCGAGTCCAGGTAGGCCCACCATTTAAAAGCAAATACAGACAAAAAGTAACGTGGCAGGGTCAGTGAAAAAACACATAATCAGTCCAAAGAAAATTCCGGGGGAGATATTTCCCGACCGGAACAAAATAAAGAAATAAAAAAAAGGTGCAGACTCTCCAAGACTGCACCTTTTTTTTATTGTGACACACCCGCCGCCTTTCAGAAGTGACTTTAACAGTATTCATCAGGCTAGGCCTGTAACTAAAAATTGCACTATGGACCATATGGAGATTAATAAAGAGGTGATCCGGAAAAAATGGCACACTCGCTGAAATTGAAGGAATTTCTTGCCTTCCTGGACTCTATTGCCCCCCTCGAAACAGCTGCTGAATGGGACAATGTCGGTCTTATGATGGGAGACCCGCTCCAACATATCACCGGGGTACTTGTCGCTCTTGATCCGACCCTTGAAGTTGTGGAAGAAGCCATAGACTTAAGGGTCAACACCATTATTACCCACCACCCTCTTTTTTTTCATCCGTTACACTCCATCCGCACAGATACTCCACTCGGCTCCCTGCTCAAAAAAGCTCTCACACACGACATCTCCATCATCAGCTGTCATACCAATCTTGATGTCGCTCCGGGAGGAGTAAGTGATGCGCTTGCCGAGGCTCTGAACCTGCAGGATCTCGCCCCAATCACCAGGTCAGAGAATGAATCCCCCCGAGGTTTCGGAAGGATTGGCTCCCTGTCTTCTTTGATGGATGGCCCCATATTCCTCAAACATGTAGCGGTTCAGCTTGATCTTCCATCAATACCTGTTGCTGGCAGACTGCCTGAAAGCATCTCCAGGATTGCTGTCTGCGGAGGAAGCGGATCTGAGCTCGCCGAGGCAGCATTTCAGGCAGGTGCCCAGGTTTATATTTCAGGAGAAATCAAACACAGCACAGCAAGATGGGCTGAAGAAAATAAATACTGCATTATCGATGCGGGCCATTATGCGACGGAAAATGTCATAGTGCCCAAACTTGTTGAAATCATAACTGCCTTTTTCAACAGAGAAAAAAGTCAGGTTCCTGTGCTGGCATCGCAAAAACAGCGCAGCCCTATGTCCTATTTCCTTAAGGCCTCACCAGAAAAAACTTTGGAAAATTAAACATACTTTAAATTTTTTGGATATCACACGAACAAGAAAAGGAGCAAACATTGAAAACAGAGTTAACTCATCTTATTCAACTGCAATTAATTGATCTCAACATCAAAAAGATGGATGATGAATTGAATGCCGGGAATACAGATATAGAAAAGCGCCAGTCAGCAATAGACAGCAAAAAAGAAGAAATTATTGCTGCCACCAGCCGCATTGAGGACAATGAGGCGCGTCGTCGTGAACTTGAAGCTGAGGTCGAAGATGAAGGTGCCAGAGTCAAGGATCGGCAGACAAAACTCATGAATGTACAGACCAACCGTGAATACCAGTCTCTCCTCAAGGAAATTGAAGACAGCAAAAAATCCACCAAGGACAAAGAAGAAGAGACCATGCATCTCATGGATCAGGCTGAAACCCTCCAGAAAAACATTGATGAATTAAATAACCTTGTCAAAGCAGAAGAAAAGCTTCTCGCTGAAGAACAGGGCAAAATTGATTCCCTGGAAGCTGGTATTCAGTCCAAAAAAAATAAAATAGAAAAATCCAGGGTTACCCAGGCTAAAAAAATACCTGTCACACTGAAAAACCGATACGAGCAACTCCGTAATTCAAGAAACGGTATCGCAATCGTTGGAGTCACCAATGGTGTCTGCCAGGGCTGTTTTATGAATATCCCGCCACAGCAATACAATGAAGTTCTCCGTGGGGACGATCTGATTTCCTGCCCTACCTGTCAACGGATGATGTACTTTCAGGCTGAAGCAGACTCAGAGTAATCGACACAACAATGAATTAAAACCATGTCCAGTATGAGTGATAAGATCAAACTAAAAAGAGCTGAAATACTTGACGGCCTGAGCTCTCTTTCGGATCAGCTGCTCCACGAGGCAATGCCCTACTATTCTCCGGCCTTTGTCAGAGAAACCCTGACCGAGGCTGCGAAGATATTCAGAGAACCTGGCGAACAGCCAGAAGATGCATCGACTCTTCAGGAGGAAATGGACAATAATGCTGCCAGCGGCTCAACCCTCTACCTTTATTCGGACGGAGCTTCTCGCGGCAACCCCGGAGAGGGCGGCGCCGGTGTTGTCATTACAGACAATATGGGCAATGAAGTCTTCAGCAAGGGCTTCTATATTGGCCATTGCACAAACAATGAAGCCGAGTACAAAGCGCTCATCATCGGACTGGCTGAAGCTTCCGGCGGCGAATGCGACAATATAGTTATCTTCCTGGACTCCCAGCTTATCGTCCGCCAGATTACCGGTGAATACCAGGTTAAAAACAAAAACCTTATCCTCCTCTACGAGCAGGTCATGGATCTGTTGACTTTTTTCCGGAGATACAGGGTCGAGTATATTCCCCGATCGCAAAATACACGGGCTGACCAACTCGCCAATGAGGGACTAGATTCTAAAAACAAATAATGTTTGTAACGATTCAGCAGCACCCCATCTACACACGATCAGGCTTTCTCACATATGATTATATGGTTCGGCGGCCTGCTTGCTCGTATCTGGTGCACTGTTGAACCGTTACAGTTCGGTGGTTTTCGAAACTATACGTTTTTTTGCTATATAATTACTTTTTTTGTCTTCCGCTTCTGGAGTGGACGCATGATCGCCGCTTTACAGCGGAGGAAAGTCCGGACTCCACAGGGCAAGGTGGTTCGCAACACGAACTGGGGGCAACCCTAAGGAAAGTGCCACAGAAAACATACCGCCTGCCGCCTGCATTGCAGGTAACAGGTAAGGTTGAAAAGGCGGGGTAAGAGCCCACCGCTTTCATGGTGACATGGAAGGCACGGCAAACCCCACCTGGAGCAAGACCAAATAGGAAAGCGTTTAAGGGCTGCCCGTCCAAAGCTTTCGGGTAGGTTGCTAGAGGTGCCGGGCAACCGGCATCCCAGATAAATGATCATGGCCCCGTTTTTTGGGGTACAGGATCCGGCTTATAATCCACTCCAGAATCGGAAGACAAAAAAATCACCTCTCACCAAACATGTCAGCAACCGCAATAATCCCGGCAGGAGGAGCCGGCCTCCGAATGGGATTAAATATCCCGAAACAGTTTCATCCTCTCGCCGGTCGGCCTATTCTGATCCACACCCTGGAGGCCTTTCACCAGGTTGAGGACATTACAGACATCATAGTCGTTGTTCCAGAAGACCATATTTCCGCAACCGAGGCCATGGTGAAAGAACACAACATGGACCGAGTGAGTGCCGTTGTTGCCGGCGGCATACTTCGTCAGGACTCTGTAAAAGCCGGCCTGCGTGAGGTGCAGGAAGGGACTGAATTTGTTGTCGTTCATGACGGAGCCCGCCCCCTGATTACACCTGCCCTCATACAGGATTGCCTTGATGAAGCCCGAAGAAACGGCGCTGCCATTGCAGCAATCCCGGTGAAAGATACCCTGAAGGAAATCGACAGCAATAAAATGATCCGGCGCACCGTTGATCGCTCAGCACTCTGGCAGGCACAAACCCCCCAGGTTGCCCGAACCGAACAACTCATAAAAGCATTCACAACCGCCGAGAAGAACTCCTTTGTCGGGACCGATGACGCTTCTTTTCTGGAAAATATTGATCAACCGGTAAAGGTCGTAGAAGGGTCAGAAAGAAACCTGAAAATAACCCGACCGGAAGATTTACTCATAGCCGAGGCAATACTTATGGATGAAAGAAAAAGCTCCTCGCCCTACCCCCTCCAAAAAATAGGTCACGGGTATGACGCCCACCGTTTTGCCGAGGCACGCCTACTTATACTGGGGGGCGTCACAATTCGTCACTCCATGGGACTTCGCGGTCATTCCGATGCTGATGTGCTTACCCATGCCTTCTGCGATTCAATCCTTGGCGCCTTGGGAGAAGGAGATATTGGTGTCCATTTCCCTGACTCTGACCCCCAGTTCAAAAACATCTCCAGCATCATACTGCTCGAACATGTTGTACAGCTGGCTGCAGAAAGAGGCTACAGGATCTCTAATGCAGATATCACTGTTATTGCCCAAAAGCCAAAACTAACACCTTATTTTTCCGCCATGAAAGATAATCTGGCCGCAGCCTGCGGCATTCCCAGGGAAAGCATCAACCTGAAAGCAACAACCACCGAACATATGGGTTTCACCGGCAGAGAAGAAGGGATCAGCTGCCATGCCGTTGTTCTCCTTCATAAAGACGAGATAATATGACAACAAAAATATGGACAACACTCTTTATTCTCTCCACTTTTCTCATATCCGGCTGCGCCGGCCTTCAATTGAATTACGAAGAGCCCTCGGTAAGCGTAACCTCTTTCAAAGTGCTTCCATCCGACAGCATTGCACCCCGTTTTGAGATTGGCCTGCGCGTCATCAACCCGAACAGAACAGGACTCTCCCTCCGGGGGCTTTCATATTCTGTTGCCATTGAAGGTCACAAGATTGTCTCCGGGGTGTCAAATGAACTACCAGACATTGCAGGATACGGCGAAGGGGAAGTTACCCTGGTTGCAACGGCAAACCTGCTGAGCGGTATACGATTAATAACCGATCTTTTACAGGAAAGACGGGATACTTTCACCTACGGGTTTGATGCGAAACTGGACACAGGCTCCTGGAGACCGGCAATTCATGTTCAGGAATATGGGGAATTCTCTTTTTCCAGGGGCTCCCGATAAACATCCTTCCGCAAAAGAGGATAGGACGTCTCAATCTGGTGCAGAGCACCCTTGGGCGTCAATACACTGGAGTAAAGATGAAAATGAGTAACAGGAAAAAGCGGCAGAGAAAAAAGCCCGTTTCCTGACAGGAAATCAGCAACTCTCTGCAAAGAAGGTTTTTGCCTGAAACGGGCAAGAGTGATGTGAGGAGAAAATTTTCGTTTTTCCGGCTCAATCCCCACACGCATTAATCGTGAGTCAATCTTCTTCTTCAGCCCCAGCATCTCCCCTGAACTTTCAATACCCGCCCACAGAACCCGAGGATCCTTACGGGGCGGGAAACATCCGAGTCCTTTTATCTGAAGATTAAATCCTTCTGCCTCAATATCCTCCAGAACTGCTCTGATATCCCGAAAAATCCCGCCATCCACCTCACCGATAAAGCGGAGGGTCAGGTGTACCTGTTCCATATCCACCCATTTGGCACCGGGCAGTCCATAACACAGAGAGGACAAATTCTTTTTTACATCTTCAGGCAGATCAATCGCCACAAACAACCTGTACATGTCGCGCCTCCATCTCTTGATATGTAGCTGTTGACAACCCCAAATGGATAGAATAGGGTATTTTCCTTGTATCATTGGACATATTAATATAGTAACAAAATACATAACAGTGTCATTTCGACCTACGGGAGAAATCTTTGCCTCAACTACATCATATTTCTCACATTCGCATGAAATGACAGTAAAAATTATAACCAGGCAACTCATTTTCCCCGAAAGAATACAATAATGCAACACGCTGACCAGAAAGAGAGAAAAATCTGTGTCTCCATAGCAGAAAATGATGTCCAGACAGCCATTGGAGCCGCCCGGAATGTGCTTAAGCTGGCAGATGTTATTGAAATTCGACTGGACAGCCTGCAGGAGCCGGCAGTTTCACCTTTCACCGAATCCATTTCCTCTCCCTTATTATTCACCAACAGACCCGTGTGGGAAGGCGGCAGCTATTCTGGAGAAGAAGATGACAGAATACAACTGCTCCTCGATGCCGTTGAGAACAAAGTCTCCTATATCGATATTGAGTTGGAAGCTGCAAAAAAACAGCAGCAGAAAATTATTGATGCTTCCCGAAAAACAGATACCAAGGTTATTGTCTCCTGGCATAATTTTCAGGAAACTCCGGACTATTCTCAACTTGGGGATATCCTCAACAGGCAGCGTGAATCAGGGGCACATATCGGCAAGATAGTGACAATGGCCCATGACTACAGTGATGTCCTTCGGGTCCTTCATCTGCAGATACTGGCCCACAACATGAACTTCCCCCTTATTGCCTTCTGCATGGGAAAAGCCGGCATGATCAGCCGCCTGGCAACTCTTGAACTTGGCGGTTACATGACCTATGCCTCTCCTGATCTGGGCGAGGCAACAGCACCAGGCCAGATTCCCGTAAAAAATCTTCTTAACGCGCTGGAGCAGCTGCACCATGGAGATTAACGGCAAGACCATTCTTCATGGCATCATGGGAAACCCGGTGGCTCACAGCCTCAGCCCGGCCATGCATAACGCTGCTTTTTCAGCTTCAGGACTGAACTCCGTCTACGTACCATTCCCGGCATCTGATGTGGCCAATGCCATGGCAGGATTTCGTGCTCTTGGCCTGAGGGGTGTCAGCGTCACCATTCCCCATAAGCAGGCAGTCATTGAATATCTTGACGAGATTGACCCGGTTGCAAAAAAAATTGGGGCCGTAAACACCCTGGTCATTGAAAACGGCACCATTAAAGGGCTCAACACGGACTGGATCGGGGCAAACAGAGCCCTCGAAGAACACATCTCTTTAACCGGAAAAAAGGTTCTTCTGCTCGGAGCCGGAGGTTCAGCCAAGGCTATCGGATTTGGGCTGATTGAGGCTGGCGCAGAAGTCTCCATCGTCAGCCGCACTCCTGCCAGCGGCAAAGAGCTTGCGCAATTACTTGAATGCCCCTGGCATTCTCTGGATGAGATCACGCACTTGCAGGGCGACATCCTTGTCAATGCAACATCAGTGGGCATGTCTCCTGATGACCACTGCACTCTTGTCCCTCAGCAGATGCTTGAAGGTTTTTCGGTGACCATGGATATTGTCTATTCACCTTTGCAGACACGACTCCTCAAAGAGTCTCAAGAATCTGGCTGCGCTGTTATCAATGGGCTAGCCATGCTCCTCTACCAGGGAGTTGCCCAGTTTGAACTCTGGACCGGCCGGAAAGCCCCTGTTGAAGTAATGCGAGAAGCCCTTCTCCTCGGCCTAAAAATCAAAAACTAATACCTTCATACATACACTTTTAACCATACATATTGCTCTATTATGAAAGAAATACAGCCCCTTCAAAAAATCAATGCCACGGTTACCGTTCCCGGTTCAAAATCCATTACCCAGCGTGCCCTTATTGCCGCATCTCTTGCTAACGGAGAATCCACACTCATAGGCCCCCTTGCCAGTGAAGACACCGCCTATACCGCTAATGCCCTCAGGTCCATGGAGATCGAGGTGCATGACAATGGCGACAAATGGCAGATAAACGGGACAGGCGGCATCATAAGAACGCCACAAAAAGAAATTTATCTGGGTAATAACGGAACAGCGACCCGCTTTCTTACTTCCGTAGTTGCCCTCGGCAAAGGAACATTCACCATTGCCGGCGAGAACCGGATGGAAGAGCGGCCAATTGATCCTCTCATGACAGCATTGTCCGGCTGGGGAGTTGACATCAAAAGCATCAAGGGAACAGGATGCCCTCCGCTGGAAATAAAAGCCAACGGCATCAACGGCGGAGAGACAACACTCCCCGAAGGAAAAAGCAGCCAGTATCTCTCCTCGCTTCTTCTTGTGGCACCCTATGCAGCCCATCCAGCAATATTGAATGTCAAAGGCGCGGTTCCCTCCAAACCCTATGTTACCATGACCCTGGCAGTCATGAAGTCCTTTGGTATTGATGTCACGGCAACTGATACCCTGAATCATTTTTCCATCCCCAAAGGCATGTACCAGCCCCAAAAATATCACGTCGAAGGAGATGCCTCGAGCGCCTCCTATTTTTTTGCAGCTGCTGCCATAACCGGAGGCCAGGTAACAGTGAGCAATGTCCCCCGGGAATCTTTACAGGGAGACACTGCCTTTATCGGCATGCTCGAAAAAATGGGCTGCACAGTGTCCTACAATAACGGCATTACTGTCACAGGTCCGCCTGAACTCCGCGGAATTGAAGTCGACATGGGCGACTGCCCCGATGTTGCCCCTACCCTCGCCATCGTGGCCTCACAAGCCAAGGGGCGAACAGTTATCAAAAATATTGAACATCTGCGCATTAAAGAATGTGACCGCATTAATGCTGTCGCGACCGAGCTCACAAAAATTGGTGCCAGGGTAGAAGAAAGACCGGATTCCCTTATCATCGAAGGCATTGACCCCAAATCCCCCTTACATGGCGCTGCAATCGAAACCTATAACGATCACCGAATTGCCATGTGTTTCGCAATAGCCGGACTGGTCGTGCCAGGCGTTACAATAACCAATGAGAATTGCGTATCAAAATCATTTCCTGATTTCTGGGAAAGACTGTCCTGGTTATATTAAACCCAGAATTCCCTAACTCCACTTTACTTCATCCCGAAGTCTGTATAAAATAACATCTGATGGTGCCGTAGTTATTTATACACAGCCCCGCAGACTTTATACACAATCATCAAAGCAACTTTTTACCATACCGCAGGAACGAAACAACATGTCACTCCTTGCTTATAACGCAGCACAGCTCTATGAATGGATTTCTTCTAAACAGAATATATTGATTCTCGATGTACGAAACCAGAAAGATTTCGGCAGGTTTAAGGTCGAAGGACCCTTCTCTGTCAATATGATAAATGTTTCCTACTACGACTTCATGGAAGAGGAAGAAGCCTCCGTGGCACAAGTTCCCATCGGGACACCTATTCGAATAGTGTGCGCCCAGGAAGGATCTGCAAAGTATGTCGGGGAAATTCTCGAAAAACATGGCTACCCTGATGTCGGCTACCTCCAGGGCGGCATCAAGACCTGGGGAAATCTCCTCATCCCAAGGCTTATCAATCCCGGCCAGGAATTTGAACTCTATCAGTTTATCCGGCCTGCTAAAGCGGCCTGCGGTTACGGCCTCATTTACAATAATGAGATCATGCTGTTTGATCCAACCCGAGACATTGATTTCTACATGAGTTTTGCCGAAAGCAGGGGTGTTGCAATAATCAAGACATTCGAGACCCACCTACAGGCCGATTATATTGCCGGAAGCAGACTCATTCACGAAAAGACCGGTGCCATTTTCTATGGTCACGATGATTTCAAAAACTCTAAAATGCCATATACCCCCCTTACCGATGGCGACACCTTCTCCTTTTCTTCAGGGGGGCCCACGGTCAATGTTGTTCACACTCCCGGCCATACCCCCGGAAGCACAACCTATATCATCGATGACAGGTATATGATTTCCGGAGATACCGAGTTTATCAACTCAATAGGCAGACCCGATCTCGGCGGCAAAGCCGAAGCATGGGCCAGCATGCTTTTTGAAACGCTGCAGACAAAACTCCTGCGTTTTGACGACAGCCTGCAGGTTCTTCCCGGCCACTTCATGGACTGGAGTGAAGCCAACGAAGACCTTATTTTCATAAAAAGCCAGAAAGAAGTGAAAAAAAGAAACGAAACAATATATTCTATCGATACCGAAGCCGATTTCTTTCAATTTATTAAAGACAACATGCGGCCCCAACCGGAAGAATATGCCACTATCAGGCTTATAAACGCAAATCTTCGTCAGGAAGATGACGAGCAGCAGGAAATTCTCGATCTTGGCAAAAATGAATGTGCGGCTACTGCCTACGCTAAAAGTCAGGAAACAGCTTGAGCAAAAAAAACGAAGCCCCTGCACCTGAAAAATGGGTTGATCTCTATGGTGATACCCTTTTCAGATATGCATATGGACAGACTCTCAATCGTGACCTTGCCGAAGATCTTGTCCAGGAAACTTTTCTGGCAGCGTTGCGCTCCAAATCATCATTCGAGGGTATCTCTTCCCTGAAAACATGGCTGATTGCTATCCTGAAAAACAAAACCATTGATCATTTTCGAAGAGTTGCCTTTGAACAGCCGGCGGCAGGATTCCCTGACAGCTCAGACCCCATCATTGACCTTTTTGACAAACAGGGAAAATGGCTTGCCGAACCGCCCAGATGGGAGGAGGATCCTCAGAAAATCGTTGAAAACGGCCAATTCTGGCATACCATCCAAAACTGTATCGCAGGATTCCCGGAGCGCCTTGCCCACATCTTCACCCTGCGGGAACTCAATCAAATGACAACCCGGGAAATTACAGACCTCATGGATC
>JACNJZ010000020.1 GCA_014382295.1 Candidatus Desulfobia pelagia
TTGTTGGACGAAGCCGCTACGCGGAGACAGCAGGCAAATCCCACCTCTTTTGAAATCATCACATTGTAAATTCACTTTTTTATAGTAGTATACCGGAAAAGGCGCTGCAAGTCCATTCGCCATTGACCAGTTACTTCAAAAAAGGAGGTTTACAATGAACATCAGCATCCCCAATGATCCGCAATTCAACAAGTATTACCGCAAGCATCTCCAGTGCTTGAACCTGGCAGGCCTGCAACCCAAGACCATTGAGGCCTACTCACGGGCAATCCGGCGGATCGGCAACTATTTTGACTGCCGGATTGAGAACCTGACCACCGACCAACTCCTCGATTATTTCAACGACCTGCTCACGAGCCATTCCTGGAGCGCGGTCAAGCTCGACCTTTACGGCCTGAAGTTTTTTTACACCAATGTGCTGAGCAAAACCTGGGAGAACATTCCCCTGATTAAACCGCCAAAGACCACCAGGATTCCGGATATTCTCTCGGTAGAGCAACTCCAACAACTGGTCTGCACCACGCGCCAGTTGAGTTACCGGGTCTTCTTCTTCACCGCCTACTCCCTGGGCTTACGCCTTGGCGAAGGGATCAGGTTGAAGACCGGAGATATCGACGCTGGCAGCATGCGGGCCCACATCCGAGACGCCAAGGGCAACAAAGACAGGTTGGTTCCCATGCCGGAGAAGACTTTGCTCATCCTGAGGAATTTCTGGTCTGTCCACCGGCATCCCGATCACCTTTTTCCCAACCGGAAACGGGGCCTGAAAAATGCGCATCTGGTTGATACGCCTCTGGACAGAGGCGGCATTCAGACCGCCATGAAAGCCGTAGTCAGGCAGCTCGGCATCAAAAAAAAATTTCATGCCACTCCCTGCGCCATAGTTACGCTACCCATATGCTGGAATCCGGGGTCGATCTGGTCGAACTCCAGAAAATTCTGGGGCATGTCAGCATCCTGACCACCTCCAGGTACACCCACCTGACAACCGTCACCAGGAACAACGCCCGTCAGGCTGTCAACTCCCTGGCCGACACCTTCGACATTAGCTGGGGAGGTGTCAAATGATTCTGCTCTCCACTATTATTAACGAGTTTAAGCATGGCTTTTTGGAGCAATATAAGAACTCAATCCTGCCCAGTCACCAAAAGGCCCTCTGGGCCATGGAGCACTGCAGGCATGAGCATGGCCCGCATATGCTGGCGCAATGCAGCGATCATGACTGCGGCACAAGAAGATATATTCCCCACTCCTGCGGTCACAGAAGCTGCCCCCATTGCCAGAACCATGAAAATCAGCAGTGGATCGAAAATCAACTGGACAAGCGACTTCCGGCCGAATACTACCTGATCACCTTCACCCTTCCCGATCAACTACGGCACCTGGCATGGAAAAACCAGAAAGCCGTTTATTCACTTATGTTTGACTGTGTCCAGGATACCCTGAAAACCTTCACCCGAAACGATAAAAAATTCGGTGGATTAGCCGGGTTCACCGCCATGCTTCATACGCATTCACGAAGGATTGAATATCATCCCCATATTCACATCGTCATGCCCGGGGCAAGCATCAACATGCTGACCGGCTTATGGAAGACAAAGGCCGGATACTTATTCAACCATAAGGCTCTGGCAAAGGTCTTCCGGGCAAAAATGCTGGAAGCCCTGTTCGATCAAGGTTTAAAGCTTCCCGGATATTGCCCCGAAAAATGGGTCGTTGATTGCAAAAGCGTCGGCAACGGCGACAAGGCCATCATCTATCTTGGGAGGTATCTCTACCGGGGTGTCATTCAAGAAAAGGATATTCTGCGTTGCGAAGACGGCATGGTGACCTTCCGCTACCTCCACGCCAAGTCTGGAAAATACAAGATCAGGACAGTGAGTGGAGAAAAGTTCCTTTATCTGCTCATGCTCCATGTCCTGCCCAAGGGTTTTCGCAGGATACGGAGTTATGGGTTCCTTCATCCCTGCAGCAAGAAACTCATTAAATTCCTTCAGGTGGTGCTGCGGGTCAATCCGTTCCGTATGCTATACGCTAGACAAAAAAAACAACCCGTCATTACCTGCCCCGTCTGTGGAGCAGAGATGAAAATCATCCGAACGCAAATAACGCTACCCCTGGTGGCCTGACCTGCGTGAATGAGCCGAAAGGAGGTGTTGCCTAATCCGACATCAACACATCGCTGATCGAAAAACGAAACTGGTTCTCCCGGCAACGCCTACCTGCGTGCAAAAAAAGACCTTTACCCCCTCAGACGGCTCGGTGGATTGGGTGAACATATTTCAAAGATCAGTTTTTCGGAAGAAAAACCTGCCCCCTCTCTCATCGGTCTGACCAGGCGGCCGTCCTCCCAAAAAGCTATTTTCTATATATGTTGACCGGGCTTGTCCAACAAACGGTTCAGATTGTGGTTCGCTCCGCTCACACAATCTAACCTTATTCGTTATACGCATTTAATTCATGCATGAGGAGCTAAATTTCTATTGAATCACCTTTTCTAAAAATTACACACTCGCTACCCATTTTTTCAACTTCTTCTTTAAACATTTTGTCATCAGCGGGATTATATTTTTTAGAAAACAGTCCAAGAGTGTTATAGTGGCAGGGAATTACCAGTTTTGGCTGCATTATTTTTACCGCTTGTATTGCCTCTTTTTCATCCATAGTATTAGGAATAGTTCTTCCACCAATAGGGATCATTAAAACATCAGGATTTTTTATACTTTGCCACTCTTTTTCATGGAGGAGAGTATCACCAAGATTGACAATACTCTTTCCATCAAGCTGAATATTAAAACCGATTGCACCCCAGCCAACTCTTTCATCAGGACCGGGTGTTAATGTTTTAGAGAAAGGACCAACTTTTAAAATCATAGGTCCATGAGTTGCCTTGATTCCTGTTATGGACATTCCATCTAGCTGAATGGTTTCATCCACAGAAATCGTATGAAGTTTTTCTATGGGTGTTGTAAAGGATAGTCCTTTATCTCGTGGACCTAACATTAATGTTTTTCCTCCGATATCTCTTACCATTGTTTTATTGCAAATAACAGGAGCGTTAGAAGCTTTTGCTACCCTGTCCATATGCCAGTAATGATCTGGATCACCATGGGTTACAAAAATATGTGTAATGCTTTCCCATTCAGACTTTGGAATTACAGTTGTAAATCTAAAAAAATAAAAGAATAATCCACCTGGATCAATGGCGATTTTCTTATCGCCATATTCAATTACGAAAGTGTTGTAGAGGTAGTGTGTGATTTTCATATTATTCGCTCCTTAATGCGTATAACTAAAAGCGTTGTATCAATAGTCCCGCCCATAAAGATGCCGGGATTGTTAAAGTTTAA
>JACNJZ010000181.1 GCA_014382295.1 Candidatus Desulfobia pelagia
AATTCTGGATAAGGAAGCTGCGAGAGAAAATAAACCATGACAAAGATCGCTGTTGTAAGGGCTGATATCACAAAACTTGAAGTTGATTGCGTAGTGAATGCAGCCAATAACTCTTTGTTGGGGGGCGGTGGAGTGGATGGGGCCATTCATGCTGCTGCCGGCTCCGGTCTTCTTGAAGAATGCAGAGGGTTGGGCGGATGTGAGACAGGCAGGGCGAAGATTACCGGTGGGTATAACCTGCCGGCGAAATATGTTATTCATACTGTCGGTCCGGTCTGGCAGGGGGGACAGGCGGGAGAGGCAGACCTGCTTGCTTCATGCTACAGGGAGTGTTTCAGGCTGGCTGTTGAAAATCGAATTGCATCAATTGCTTTTCCGGCTATAAGCTGCGGGGTGTATGGGTTTCCTGTCGATAAGGCGTGTGAGATTGCAATGAGGGAAACAGTATCGTTCCTCTCGGCAAAGAATAACGTCAATAAGGTAATCTTTGCCTGTTTTAATGAAACCGTAGAAAAAGAGCTGCGGGAAAATCTTCCGTGAACATTTTTGGCGGTAAGAAAAATAAACAGGCTGAAAAGACTACCGGACCCAAATAAAAGTGCACTCCTCCTTTTCCCGCCTGCAGCTGGCTGTATTCGCTCTTGTTTCAGCATCCTTTGCCAATATTTATATTACCCAGCCGGTACTGCCCGTTCTGCAGGATGAATTTTCGGTTGACCTGGTCATTGTTTCACTTACTGTTTCCGTAGTTATTCTTGGCATAGCATTGTCGACTCTTCCTTTTGGCGTCTTGGTAGACAGGGTGTCAATCAGGCCGATTATCTTTGTCGGCGGGATTGTGGTGGCACTTGGCGGTATTATTTGTGCCATGACGGGGAATATATGGCTGTTGATTGGTGCCCGTTTTCTTCAAGGGCTTTTTCTGCCTGCCCTCACAACATGCATAGCTGCTTTCCTTGCCAAATCTTTGCCGGTGGACAGGCTCAAGGTCGTGATGGGGTCTTATGTCTCTGCCCAGGTATTCGGAGGGTTGAGCGGCCGCCTGCTTGGTGGATGGATCCATCCGCCGCTTCACTGGCGTTATGCTTTTGTATCGGCAGCAGTCATTGTTCTTGTTGCCATGTTCATTGCCCTCAAAAACCTGCCCGCTTCTCCAGTTTCGGTAAGAAAAGAGGCGGGTACGGTCAGTTTTGTCAGTCTGATGAGACGGTGGGAGCTTGTTCGCATTTATCTGTGTGCTGCCGGAGGTTTTTTTGTTTTTTCATCGGTGTTTAATTATCTGCCGTTTCGGCTCGCTTCTGCGCCATTTTTGTTTTCTACAGAAGTTGTAACGCTTCTGTATCTTGTTTTTATTCTCGGTGTCATAATGGGTCCCATCGCCGGTCGGATCAGCAACCGTTTCGGCAGCGGCTTTACATTAATTGGCGGCGGTATCGTTCTCGTGTTTTCAATGGTTCTCATCCTAATGCCTTCAATTAGTGCGGTAGTCGTTGGCCTCCTGGGGATGTGTGCCGGGTTTTTCACCATCCATACCTCCGCTGTTGGACTTTTGAATTCAAGACTTGTCAGCGGCCAGGGCTGTGCTAATGCCCTGTATGTTCTTTTTTATTATGCCGGAGGGTGGGTAGGAATCACATGCTGCGGATTTGCGTATAAATATGGCGGATGGAATACAGTTGTGTATCTTTGTTGCTGTGTTCTGCTTATCCCTTTGAGTGTTGGATTCGGTGAGTTTAAGCGGGAGCGCCGGGATAATTGATTTGTAATCAAAGGTGATGGCGTCGTAAAAAGTCTCGGGATGGCTAAGGAAAAAGTTTGATATACAAGGCGTATCAATTTTTCAGGTGCGAGGCCATACATGTGGTATGCCGAGTGCTTGAAAAATTGGTACAACGCAGTAGATCGGACTTTTTACGACGCCATCAAAGGTATCTTGAAACAAATCTGCATGAAATGTGTCGATATGAGTACAATATAATGAAAAAAGAGGTGAATTATGAGTGGTTGAGGACAGAAAAACCCATTATCTCCGGATGAGATAACTAATATTTGGGATATCGTGAAGCCTATTGTCATTGCCATTGCAGCCCTGGCGCTGGTAACCTGGCTTGTGACCATGCTGTAAATAGGTTGTTTAATATGATGCCGCCCCGGAAAGGAGAGAACTATGCTTCAGGGATCATCTTTTTCCTGACGTGTGTTCTGTTGGCGGCATCCATTTCCATTGTGCCTGGTTGCGGCAGAAAAAGTGATACTCCAGAACAGCAGGTGCGCCGTTTTGTGGCTCAGGTAGAAGAAGCTGCTGAGCAACGGGATACCTCTGCCATTAAAAAACTGATAGCTGATGGCTATTCAGACGACCGCAAGCAAATAAAACAGGATCTCGTCCGGGTGGCAGCCGGTTATTTTCTTCGCAATAAAAACGTTCATGTCTTCACCTATATAGGAGGCATCCAGTTTCCTGACCCCAACAAGGCCGAACTGCAGGTTTATGCAGCCATGTCCGGTCTGCCTATTCCAGGAGCAGAGAGCCTGCTTGATATTCGAGCCGATCTCTACAGATTTGATATGACCCTGGCCAGAAGTGACAAGAAATGGCTTCTTGTTCGTTCAGCCTGGCGTCCTGCCGAAATTGAAGATTTCTTCCCAGCCGACTGATTTGGTGTGCCTTCTTTTGTATTCAATTCCAATCTGAAGTATCTCGTAATGCCGAATTCTCAAGAATATTTAGTGTATTCGTTAAGAATTATTTGACACAGCCCGGGTAGTTTCCGTACCATCCACACTAAAAAAAACACTGGTAGGACGTTATATGTCCAACCAGTGTTGCTATTCTGTCCATAAGTTCACAGATTAATTTAACTTATGGGAGGATGTCATGGTTAAGAACATTACGGTCTATCTGGATAATGACCAGCTCGAGTTTATGGACAGAGTGCGCTGCGGGTTTATTGTCGCAGAAGGTGAAGACGGCAGGGAGACTTTTCACCACGATTTGATTGATCAGGCAGAGTATCCCTCTATTAAAGATCTTGTTGAGGATATTGTCGGAATTTTCCGTGTACATAAAGACAGTGTCCTGGTGGCAGTATGATGGGGCGGGGACTGAATGTTGTGAAAAGGTTGGTTTCCTGGCTTGGTACACACGGGAAACACGTATGGCTGCTGGTCTGGTCCCTGGCCAATATCGGCTGGAGTATCTCTTTTGTATATAAGGAAATACCTGGGGAGGAGTATCTGTTTCCGGGATATCTGTTCCTGTCTCTCTATGTATGGGTCAGATGGTATTGGGATGATATTGGGGCGCTTACTCTACGGCAGGCTGCGAGGTAACGCCCCCTGTCGGGGATCAAATGAGTTTGATGAGGCAGGCGGGTTTTTCAGAAGTAGAATATCTGAGGGCAACAGGGACCAGGACTTCTAAGTATACGATTGGCGCTTTATTCAGGGCTGTTAAATAAATAATTTAAAAAACACCTTGCTTTATTATCGATATGGGGTATCATGACGGTTTCTTAGTAGAGTGTTATCTGTTTTATTGTGAGAGACCGCTATATCAAACCGCGCAATCCTCTAGTATCGGATTGGGCGGTTTTTTTTTGAAGTTGTCTCTGGATAATGCTCTTGTTTATTAAATGGCTCTGAAAAAGGGTCGCATTAAAGGAGTAGTACGAAGTGAATAAAGGTATCGTAAAATGGTTTAACGCGTCTAAGGGTTTTGGTTTTATTGAGCAGGAAAGTGGAGCAGATATTTTTGTTCACCATTCCGCAATTCAGTGTGATGGATACAAAACACTTGACGAAGGTGCATCTGTTAGCTTTGAAGTTGTCGATGGCCCTAAAGGCCCTGCTGCAGCTAATGTAACTCAGCTGTAAGCAACTCTCAAGATAGTATCTCAAATGCCCTGCACATTGCAGGGCATTTTTTTTCGCATTACTGCACCTTAGTCGTTAAAACGATTCCACAGTGCAATTCCTCAACTCACTCCTCAGCTCTAAAGAACACATAACATTATGAATACATTTACAGATATTGGCATTAGCGGCGATGTCCTTAAGGGCCTGTCAGCCCTGGGATTTGAAGAACCAACCCCGGTTCAGGAACAGGTCATTCCATTGATGCTGGAACGACAGGTAGATCTGGTAAGCCTGGCCCAGACCGGAACAGGGAAGACGGCAGCTTTTGGCCTTCCATTAATACAGTTGACAAACGCTCAAAGCAGGCAGACTCAAGGATTGATTCTCTGTCCTACCCGAGAGCTTTGCGTTCAGGTGTCCAAAGATCTTGAAGCTTTCTCCAGATATGTTGATGGCTTGAAAATATTAGCAGTTTACGGTGGCGCAAGTATTGAGCCTCAGATTAAGGCCCTGCGAAAAGGTGTCCAGATCATTGTTGCTACCCCTGGTCGTTTGAATGACTTGATCAGGCGCAATACTGTTGACATCTCAGGTGTCCGTTATGTTGTGTTTGATGAAGCCGATGAAATGCTGCAAATGGGTTTTCAGGATGAATTAAACGCCATACTGGCCAAGACACCCGCAGAAAAAAACACATGGCTGTTTTCGGCTACTATGTCCAGGGAAGTTACTGCCATAGCCAGCAAATACATGACTGACCCTGTTGAGCTTACAATCGGTAAGCGTAATGCCGGTGCCGAAAATGTCAGCCATGAGTATTACATGGTTCATGCCAGGGACCGGTATCTTGCTTTGAAGCGAATTGTAGATAATTGCCCTAATAATTATTCAATTATTTTCTGCCGTACCAGGGCGGAAACTAATGATGTAGCCAGTAAGCTGATACAGGACGGCTACAATGCCGATGCGCTCCATGGAGATTTATCCCAGGTCCAGCGTGATCAGGTTATGAAAAAATTTCGATCAAAGACTCTGCAGATACTTGTGGCGACAGATGTTGCTGCCCGCGGTCTTGATGTGAATGACCTGACCCATGTAATCAATTACAATCTTCCTGATGATAATTCAGGGTATACCCATAGAAGCGGGCGTACTGGCCGGGCCGGACGTGCCGGGACATCGATTGCTATCATTCATATGAAGGAACACTTTAAGATCCGGGAAATTGAAAGAAAACTCAATAAGAAATTCAAACAGTGCCGGATTCCTTCAGGAGTTGAGATTTGCAAAAATCAGCTGGTCAGCATGGTTGATGCCATTGCAAAAGTGAAGGTAGACCACGAACAGATCGATCCTCTGTATGCGGAAATTTCAGAAAAGCTTGGTTCTTTTGATCGTGAAGAGCTTATCAAGAGAATTGTTTCCATGGAGTTTAACAGGTTCCTGGAATATTACAAAAATGCTCCTGATCTCAATGTGAGCAATACAAGAGATACAGCGGCAAAACGACCCGGTAAGAGAGATCGACCACAGCGTGGGGAGTCTGCCGGCGGTGGTTTCAGTAGTAACCATAAATTTACCCGTTTTTTCCTTAATGTTGGCAAGCGTGACGGGGTTCTGCCCCAGGGGCTGATTGGAAAGATTAATGGTGTTCCTGGAGTTGGACGCATTAAAGTCGGAAAGATTGAAATTAACAGAAATTCGGCTCTGCTTGAAGCAGATAGCCGATATGCCCCCCAGATACTTGACGCTTTTCAGCATTTCAAAATCAATGGAAAATCAGTTTCCATTGAAGTTGCCAAAGAGAATCAGGGCAGCACAAGTCGGCCGCCTAAGCCTGCTGCAACACGCCATCGTAAAGGCCGTAAGCCTAAAACTGCATGAATGTCACGTTAAAAGCCAGCGCTACCCATCAAGAGGGCACTGATTAAAAGAAGTGCCCCGGATGGGATGCTGGCCTGATCGCCTGCAGTTGCAGGATTATGTGATGGTTATGGAAATCTGAGGAGAGTCGCGATGAATATTTATGTAGGTCAATTACCTTACGATGTAAATGAAAGTGAATTGAAAGAACTCTTCTCAGAATTTGGCGAGATCGCCAGTGTCAATTTAATCATGGATCATTTCTCTGGAAAATCCAAAGGCTTTGCTTTTATTGACATGCCTAATAATTCAGAAGCAGATACCGCAGTGAAAGCCTTGAATAAAAGTAAGTTCAAGGCCAGAGAAATCAAAGTCAACCAGGTTCAGAAGCAGCGCCGTAATAAACGTACGAAGCGTCGTTCCGGATACTAGTCCAGTCCTTTCCCCCTTCTTGCCGTTGTCTGGTAATCTTTGCCAGTTTCTTTGCATCAACCGTTTTTATATAAAAAATCCTCAATACCCATATTGTCAGGGTCATGCATTCGTTTACTGCGGATTTGTTGACTGTGATAAGTTTCAGATAACATGATCTGCCATTCAGTGAACTCACAATGCATCGGTACTGTGTCAGGTTTAACGAGTTGACAGAAAATCAGGTTCTTCAATTACAGTCTTTTGTGAAAAAACACGAAAAAGAACAGGTAAATGTTGTTTGATGCCTTTCAGGTCTTTGGATAGGTCAGCTTTTGGTTTCAGGCTGTCTCCAGGCCGGGGAAAAAAGATACACCACAATTGGACCGGCGGCGGCTCCCAGTGGTGTGAAAGCATAGGCCAACCCCCCTCCGAGAACAAGCGCTGCAGTAATCTCAAAAACAGTCATATTGGGCAATGCCCGATTGAAATGAATCCAGTGTATTTTGAAGAGACACATGAGGGCAGCTGCAATGACCAGTACTGTCAAGCATATAACCGCTTGGCCAAGTACAACTGAGGAGGCAACCAGCCATGCCGCGGCCGGACTCGGAAATCCCCTGAAAAACCCTACTGGAGTTATATCCTTGGAGCGGCCATAATCATAGAGCCTTATGCATGTGGCAATAAAATAAAGAGCCCCAAGGCCCATGGACATGGGAGAAAAGTCATTTACAGCAACCACCAGAAATGCAGGGCCGGCACCGAAACTGATCAGGTCGGCGGCAGTGTCAAAATATTTGCCAAAAGTACTGGTAACCCCAAGTTTCCTCGCGACCGCACCATCTGTTAAGTCAAAGGCCATGGCTGTAAAATTCAATAATACGCCAATCCCTATCATATTGTTCAACGCACACCAGATTGTTCCAATTCCGGCTGCCAAGTTACTCAGGGTCAGGATCTGGGGGAGAATAACGGAGATGCTGTTTTTTACTTTTGGAGGGAAAATCCGAATGCCAACAGAAATAGTTGCCAGGATAACCGCCAACCAGATGAGACCGTTGCCGACAGTGTTTAGCCAGGGGGTTGCAATTAATACCGCTGTGGCAAAAAAGAATTTTGAAATATTTTGCGAAAGGGCTTTTTTCTTGCCGAACTGATTGGCTCCTGCCACCTGCACACCACGCAGAAAGGTCGAGGTTATGTCCAGGGCAAATAAAACAAGAAGGCCTATCTTGTTAATCGCCGACCAGAATAAAATCAGAGTGCTGTAGGTAATGAATTTATCGACAAGGGGATCAAGAATCTTGCCGTGGGCGCTGACCTGTCCGGTTTCCCTGGCCAGGGCACCGTCAACAATATCAAAAATAATAACAATAGTGACAACAACCATGGCAGCAGTACCAAATAACTGCCATGGCATTGCTGTCCACTGGGCTAATTCGTTTTTATATATCCACGTCAACCAGCCAGGGATAAAAATAATCAGTCGTCCCCAGGTAATCTGGTTTGGTGTAATTCCAAGACTGTAGCCTATCCATTGAATAAAACGGTGGAAAAATTTCTTTGGCAAATGAACTCTCCAGTAAAAGTAAAAAGGGGACAGAACTATTTTTTCTTGCGCGGGCGTCCGGGCCCACGAAGCTCCATTCGACGCCCTAGCTTTATTGACATCTCTTTCTCAAATTTTTTATCAGCAGTCAATTGACCACGCAGCACAGCCTCACGGATCAATTTCCATTCCGAATCGGGAACAGTTTCTTTAAGCCATGCCCCATACTTTTCTGCTCTTTCGACAGGGCTGTTTCCTAAACTCAGATAAAAAGGGTCGAAATCCAGCCAGGGTTGTTTTTTAAGGCCTACTTTTGCTGGTAAACTTGACCAGCGATACTGACCTGGATCTTCAACCATTCCTGCATGAAATGGATTTAATTCCACATAGCGGCAACAGGCAAGAAGATATTTGTTAGCATATATTGGACTCGACTTATATCTGCCTTCCCATAGAGAGCCGGTTCGTTTTTTCATTTTGTTGACATAGCGTGTTTGTCTGCCGGCAACGCGTTTCATCAACAGCCCGAGATTTTCAGGATTGTCTCCGGGATTAATCACAAGATGGACATGGTTAGTCATCAGGCAATATGCATAAACCTTACATCCCAACTCAGTTTTCCATTCCTTGAGATTGTCGAGGTAGTAGAGGAAGTCGTCATCTCCAGCAAAAACAACCTGTCGGTTATGGCCACGCTGAATAATATGGTGTGGGCAATTAGGAAGAACTATACGGGGTTGACGAGGCATGGCAATCTCTTACCATGAGGGTAGGCTGGTGTCAAAAAAATAGTTCTGTCCCCTTTTTAATTTATTCCTGTTTGACTAAAGGGGCAATTTCGTGCATATCTACAGTAATAAAGTTCCGTGACATCCTATCAACAAAAAAAATAGATCTGTCCCCTTTATTCTTGCAAGAGGCAATTAAAGAGAATATTCCCTTATGATTCACACATCTTTCATTGGACTCCTCAACAACGCGGCCTATCTTCTTGCCATCGTCCTCCTTTATGACTCCTTTGCCCGGAAGAGCAGCGATGCCACCATGAAGAGCCTTTTGCTTCAGGGGGGTCTGCTTGGGGGTGTTGGTATTGCAGTCATGAGTACCCCCTGGGTGCTTCAAGCTGGTGCTATTTTTGATACCCGTTCAGTTGTCCTGAGTATTGGTGGGTTGTTTTTTGGGCTTATTCCGACGGTCACAGCCGTTATTATAACTGGACTCTTTCGTTTTTTTCAGGGGGGCATAGGCGCCTTTACCGGGATATCTGTTATCATTACGTCTGGGCTCATTGGCCTTCTCTGGCAGAAAAAGCGAAAAAAAAGCCTGGAAAGGATATCGGGCATCGAGCTGTATCTCTTTGGCGTTGTTGTCGGTGTTAATATGCTTCTGTGGATGTTGACATTGCCGCCTGATATTGCCCGGAAGGTCCTGAAGAATATCAGCCTGCCGGTCATGTTTATTTATCCTCTGGCAACGCTTTCCATGGGAAGTCTTCTCAGGATGCGACTCATCCGAAAACAGGAGAATATGGCTCTTCAACAAAGTGAGGACCGTTTTCGCGCTTTTTATGAACTCAACCTGGTCGGTCTTGCCCTTACTTCCCCGGAGAAAGGTTGGCTGAGCGTTAACCAGGGCCTCTGCACCATGCTGGGCTACCAGGAAGAAGAATTGAAAAAGATGACCTGGGCCGAGTTGACGCATCCCGAGGATATTGAGGTCGATGTTCTACAGTTTGAAAAAATGCTTGCAGGAACAATTAATGGCTATGAAATGGAAAAACGATTTATCTCCAAGGATGGCGCTGTTGTTTTTGCCAAGCTGGTTGTGCGTTGCGTCCGTAAAGAGGGAGGGGCGGTCGATTATGTTGTGGCCATGGTGGAGGATATTACCCACCGGAAAAACCTTGAAAATGAGCTGGTCAACAAGGAAAAACTGTTTCGCTCCCTGATTGAAAACCAGCGGGAACTTATTGTCAGTTTCGATGGGGACTTCCATCTTCTCTATGCCAATCCCGCCTATTGCCAAACTTTTGGAAAAACAGAAGAAGAACTTGTAGGGTCAAGTTTCATGCCGATCATCCATGAAGATGACCAGCAAAGGGTGAAGTCATCCCTTGAACGATTGAAAAAACCTCCCCATAATTCTCGCCACGAGGAACGGGCCAGGACCGTACTGGGCTGGCGCTGGTTTGAGTGGCAGGTGGAGGCAATGCTTGACGAAGCAGGTGCAATAACGGGTACGGTTGCAGTCGGTCGCGATATTACTGCCCAGAAGGCGGCGGAGCAGGCCTTGGAAAAATCCACAGATGAATGGAACTATGCTATGGATTTTTTTGAGGATGCCATTTATCTTATTGATTTGGACGATAAGATCTTGCGGGCCAACCAGGCCTTTTACACCCTGACCGGTCTTTCGTCGACAGAAGCGATTGGTCGGGATATTACCACCATAATTCATCCCCAGGGAGAACCGGATCCCTGTCCGGTCTGCCAGGCTCGCATTAACCGTGAGGACGCTTTTGTTTCTATGGAGCATGACCATCCGGATAATCCTATTGGGAAACCAATTGAGGTCATGGTGAAGATGATCCGTAATGAAGGGGGGGAGGTCGTCTCCGTTCTCATGGGCATCCACGATCTTTCCCGCCAGCGGCATCTTGAGCAGGAAATTATCAAACATCGGGACCATCTGGAAGAGCTTGTAAAAGAGCGCACAGCCCAGCTTCAAGAAAAAAATATTCAATTGCATGAGTTAAATAAACATTTTACCGGCCGGGAACTGCGTATGGCAGAGTTAAAGGAGGAGATTGAGTTGTTGAAGAAAAAGGCAGAACAGTAAAAAGGGGACAGAACTATTTTTTGTTTTGATTCTCAAAAAATAGTTCTGTCCCCTTTTTACTGTTCCCTTTTTACCGTTAAAGAAAGGAGCCCTGAAATGAAAAAAGCATCACTGACGCTCATTACGCTGGCAAGCATACTGATACTCCTCATCTTCTGTCAACGTCAGAATGAACCGATCAAGATTGGTCTCGCTGTTAATCTCAGCGGCCCGGGGGGCTCGGCCGGTGAACATATCCGGGACGGGGCCATGCAGGCAGTGGAGGACATCAATGCCAAGGGCGGTGTTAAGGGCAGGCCACTGCTTCTCCTGGTCCGAGATGATCTGAATACTGCGGCAGGTGTCCTCCAGGCCGATGAAGCGCTGATGGAGGAAGGGGTGCCGGTCATTATCGGTCATAGTCAATCAACAAATACCCTTACGGCGTATCCTCTGGTTACCTCTCGAAATACACTGCTCATGACAGCCTATACTTCCACAAAGCAGCTCTCAGGCCGAGATGATCTCTTTGTGCGTACGGCAGTGGAAAGCAACCTTTATGGCCTGAAGACCGCAGCTCTGCTCAAAAACAAGGGAATGAAATCGGTTGCCTTCCTCATCGATGATGTCAATGCCGTCTTTGGCAATGATTGGTTGGCAGAGACCCGCCGCCATTTCCAGGGGGCGTTGAGTGAGGTTCATTTTAACTCTAAAGAGGAACCTCACTGGCCCAAGATTATTACAGAGCTGTTGGCGTCCGATCCAGAGGCCGTTATCCTGATGACCAGTTCATCCATATCGGCTGTGGCGGCTCAATTTGTCCGCCAGCAGAATCAGGCTGTGCTCCTCATAGCCAGCCTGTGGTCCCAGTCGCCTGAGTTAGTCACCGTCGGTGGCAAGTCTGTGGAAGGAATGACCATTATTACCTTCATTCCCTCGGAAAATACGCGGCCTGACTACCTGGCCTTTTCCCAGAGGCTGGAAGCAAATTTTAATAAAAAGGCTACGCCTCGATCCGCGCGGGCCCATGAGTTGATCACGATCCTGGCCGATGCCATGGGGCGCTGTAAGATCATCAATGCCTTGGAATTAAAGGCGGCTCTGCTGGCCGGGGAGTATGAGTCCATTCTCGGCGGGGTCAAATTCGATCGTTTCGGTGACACCGTCAGGCCGGTTTATGAGGAGAGAATTATAAACGGCGTCTTTAAAACAATCGGCGAGATCCAATGAAATCATTCCGGTCTCTGAAACTGCAGATCAATCTGATTCTCCTTGTGGTGACCGTGCTCGCCTTTTTTGTTGTCGGCGGTTTGACGGGTATGCGGCAGTATACGCTAAGGATGGATGAAGCCACAGAGGTGATGAGCCGTCAGTCCAGCATCGTCAAAAATTTTATCGGAACCCATCTCGCCATTGAGCATGAACGATTTGAAGCACTTGGTCGGGAACTGCAGGGCCATACCCTTCAGGAGATAGTCGAGCAGTTGCGTCAGCGGCTCTATCCTGTCATCATGGGGAATATCATCTATGTTCTGGATTCCCACAGCCAGGTTGTTCTGATCAATCCGGAGCTGGATCAATTCCTGGGTTTTGATCTCGCTCACATGCCCTACAGGAAAGATAATCAAGCGGTTTCCAATGCCTATCAATCGGTTTTTTCTAACCGTTCTGTCGTTGCTCTGGTCTATCCCCTGACAGCCGGTCTTTCTCTGGTGGTTGAACGTGATGTGCGGTCGATCCTTTCGGAAATGGGTACTTTCAGTGATGAGTTTGCTATCCACGGAGTCACCCTGGTTGTTATGGATCAGGAGGGCAAGGCCATTTATCATCCAGATCAGGAACTGGTTCGCAGCAGGCATAACCTGGCCTTTGACCTCAAGACCGGGGCAGAGAAGGGTAATGGTCTGGTTCCTGCAGTCTATCTGAATCAGTCCTATTATGTCTACGGGGTGGATTTGGATATGCCTGCCGGCTGGCGTGCCGTATTACTTCTGCCTTTCAGTCATTTAATGAATGAGCTGACCAAGGTCGTTCTTTTTCAGCTTTTTGCTGTCTTTCTGCTCTGTGTCTTCCTGGCCCTGGCCCTGGGGTTTTTCCTCAACCGCTTTTTCAGCATGCCGGTGCAAAACATTGTCACCCATCTGGAGGCCTATGGGGCAGAGCCGAAGGGGGAATCTGTCCCGGCAGATATTGTTGAAGGTATTGTTGAATTTCAGCAGATTGGAGCTGCCATTAACCGGATGGCCGAGTCTGTCAATCAATCACGGACGCAGCTGGCAAGTATCCTGGACAGTATGGATGCTCTGGTTTATGTGGCCGATATGGAGACTTACGAAATTCTCTTTATCAATGATTGCGGTCGCAGAATATGGGGAGACATCCAGGGAAAGGTCTGCTGGCAGACCATCCAGGACGGCCAGACAGGGCCTTGTCCCTTCTGTACCAATTCCCGCCTGCTTGATGCTGATGGCCAGCCAACCGGCGTCTATGCCTGGGAGGTTCAAAACACCAAGACCGAGACCTGGTATGACTGCCGGGACCAGGCTATCCTTTGGAGTGACGGTCGTCTGGTTCGAATGGAGATCGCCACCGATATCAGCGAAAAGAAGGAGGCCAGCAAGCACCTCCAGGAAAGCAGGGAGTTGCTCCATTCCATTTTCCAGACCGCACCCATCGGCATCGGCATTGTTGTTGACAGGGTGTTTACCCTTGTCAATCTTGAGCTTGTCAGGATTACAGGCTTCAGGGAAGAAGAACTTCTCGGTGAAAAATCTCGGATGATCTACCCCAGTGATGAGGAGTTTGAGCGGGTTGGACGGGAAAAATATGCCCAAATACAAAAAGGTGGGACCGGTGCTGTAGAGACAAGGTTCCAGCGAAAAGACGGGGGAATTATTGATGTTCTTCTCAGCTCCACCCCCCTGGATCCTGATGATCTTGGCAGGGGGGTGCTCTTTACTGTGCTGGACATAACGACACGTAAGCACGCTGAGCAATCCTTACAGGAGCAGCACATCTTGTTGGAAAAGCTCGTGAAGGAGAGAACACGAGAACTTAAGAAAAAAAATGAAGAACTTGAGAGACTGAATACCTATTATGTGGATCGTGAGTTCCGTATCAAGGAGTTAAAGATGACAATAGACCGCCTCAAAGGAAAGAGAAAATGAGTTGTCGCCGATCTATTGTTTTGTCAGCGTTTCTCATGATGATGCTAGTGTTTGTTGGAACTCCAACGCTTTGGGCTGAGGAGCCATTGCGAGTAGGTCTGTTTCAGAATAAACCTATTGTCTATGACGAAGATGGTCCTAAAGGCCTGTTCGTTGAAATTCTGGACTACGTTGCCCAAAAAGAGAAGTGGCAAATCGAATATGTAAGCTGTGAACTGGAGCACTGCCTCGATCAGATCAGGGAAAACAAACTTGACTTGATGACATCTTTGGGCCAGAGCAGTGAAAGGCTGGAGTATTTGGTCTTTTCTGAAGAACCGGTCTGGACCTTCTGGGGAACGCTGTTGGCCAACGATCTGAGTATTAAGAATGTCTTTGATTTGACAGGTAAGAAAATAGGGGTCAGAAAGGGGAATAAGATCACAGTAGACTTGCAGGATTTACTAAAAAACTTTGAAATTTCTGTCCAGTATATTGAGTTTGATAACTACGAGTTGGCCTTTGATGCCCTGCAGAATAAGGATCTTGATGCGGTGGCGGTAAATAACACCTATGGCTTCCGCGAACAGATACAAAAGAGTGTCTTCAAGACCCCGATCGTCTTTAATCCCTTCTCCGCTTATTATGCAATCCCCAGGCATGGCGGAAACCGAAAGCTACTGGATACCATCGATCAATACGTCAAAGAATTGAAGATGGATAAGTCTTCACTCTACCATGCTTTTGAAAAGAAGTGGTTTGGGGGAGGAGCACCCTCTTATTCTTTGAAGAAGATTGGTGTTGTTGTGGGCATTTTGCTTTCTCTGCTTTTCTCTGTCATGGCGTTCTGGCGATATCGTTCCCTGGTTTCCATTAACAGGGAACTTTCCAGAAATATCAGCCTGCGTATGCAAACACAAAGGGAGCTCGAGGAATCGGAAAAACGTTTTCGACTCATTGCCGACTCCATGCCTCAATTCATCTGGACGGCAGATCCGGACGGAGTTGTGGACTACCAGAACAAGCGACTGCTGGAGGTCATGACTGTTGTTTCCAACAGCTCTTACGTCATTCACCCCGATGATCGGCAACAGACTGTCAGGGACTGGTCCCAGGCGATTAAAACAGGAAAGAACTACCGTATGGAACACCGGCTTCTTTATCAGTCCGGGACTTTCCACTGGCACCTCAGCCTTGGTGTGCCGGTGCGGGACAGACAGGGGAATATTATCAAGTGGTACGGTTCATCAACCGATATTGAAGAAGTGCGGGAGGCCAGGGGAAAACTGGCCTCCCAGCAGAGACTGCTGAGCCAGACCCAAGAGACCAGCAGGGTAGGCGGCTGGGAATATGATCTTGCCACGGGACTCATGACCTGGACCAGGGAAACCTACCGGCTCCATGAGGTTGATGAAAAGTTTGACCCCAATCTAATCCCTGAAAATATTTCTTTTTATAGCCCTGAGGCCCGAAAAATAATCGACAACGCCTTCTTTGCCGCTGTTGAAAAAGGGAAAGAGTATGACCTTGAACTTCCATTTATTACGGCTAAAGGCCGTCACCTCTGGGTTCGCACCATAGGAAGGGTTGAACGACTTGATGGCAGCATTAGCCGGGTGTTTGGGGTGATCATGGACATCACTGAAAGGAAAGAACGTGAACAAGTCATCCTGCAAATGAAGAACGATCAGGAAGCAATCAATCGTATCGTTACTACTACTACTACTACTACTACTACTACTACTACTACTACTACTGGAGTCCAGGAGATTCTGGAGAAAGTTCTTGACGAGGCCCTTTCACTCTCTGAACTGGAAGGGGGGACGGTCTGCCTCATCGACCCAGTAGACAATATGCTTCACCTTGTCGCCCATCGCCAGAGATCCGGGGAGACTCGAACTGGTCTTCCAACCACGGGGGTGGCGATTGGTGCCTGTCTCTGCGGAGATTGCGTCACGACCAGGAAACCCCTGATCCTCAGAAACAGGCAGGAAGTGTTGGCCCTTGCAGTCAGTGAGGCCTCGCTCCGAGAACACATTGGTTTCCAGGCCTCTTTTCCGTTGAACATCGGCACCCAGTGTCTTGGAGTCCTCTGTCTCTACAGCAGCAATGACGCCGCAATACGAGAGCGGAGCCTGGAACTTCTGGAGACCGTTTCTTGCCAGGTTGCCATTGCCGTGGACAATGCTCAGATGTTTGAGAAGATATCCAACCAGGCTGAAATCCTTGAGAGCAAGGTTAGAGAGAGAACCGTTGAACTGACAAAGTCGCAACAGGCCATGCAGCTTCTGCTGGAGGATATGGAGGAGTCCCGAAATAAACTGGCACGATTGAACAAGCAGTTTGTCGGCCGGGAACTGCGGATGCGGGAGCTAAAGGCGGAGATAGCTGAATTAAAAAGTACAAGGGCTAAAGAGGCGGAGATGAGGAGGAAAGGCGAAGGGTGAATCTTGATTTCTGCAACCTGTTTTAGAAAAAACAAAGGAGAGAGCATCATGAGTATTTTTTTTAGAAAACGTGGAAACACCATGCTCCTGTTTTTTCTGTTGTTTGTGCTTATAGTTGACGTTTTTCGGCTTCAGGCGGCGGAGGAGGTCGTGCCTAAATCTGCTGCAGAGGAATACAGTTTCGGTTGCTTTCCTTTTCTTGCTCCCCCGACCCTGGAGGGGATTTTCAGTCCCATGGCGGCTGAGCTGTCCACGGCCCTTAATAGGACAATCCGCTATCAAAGTGCTGATAGTTTTGACAAATTCATGGACAACCTGAAGGCCCAGCAATACGATATTGCCCATATACAACCCTTTGATTACGTGCGTATCGCAGGCAAAGCTGGCTACCTGCCGTCGGCAGAAGAAAAAGGAGCCTACTTCCTCCCGGTGACGGACCAGGAATACGATATCGTCCGCCACTACGTGGAAATGATTGGCGATAAATGATTTTTTTTCGTTCACAACGACATCAACTGACGGCAATTATCTTTGGCCTGATCACTCTCCTTGTTTCCATGCTTTTGTGGGGAGTCCTCACTGTTTCACAGTCCGGGCAGGAACAGCGGCTGCAGGCCAGGGAAGAGGTTTTACTTGCGTTTGTTGCCACCATCTGCCGCGGTGGCCTGCTTACTAACGAATATGCCGATTCGCAACTCCTTGCCGAGGATCTGCTCGGCGATCCCCAGATTGAAAAAATCATGCTGGCAGATTACCGGGGCAGAATTCTGATCAGTACGTCTTCTGTCGATATTGGTGAACCTTTCCAGCGGGAAAAACTTACGGAGCCGACCTGGCGTTTTCAAATTATCGATAATCCGACAGGGACACTGGGGACCCTGGCAATTCTCTTTTCCCGTGTAGCGTTAGAGGATGCGGCCAGGGAATTGCGCCAGACCTCCTTACTTCTGGCATTACCTCTTTTATTAGTTGTTGCCGGGATTTCCTGGCTGCTTGGCTCCCTACTTTCCAGGCGCCTTGAGATGCTGACAGCTGCCATGCGACAGGTGGCAGATGGGAAGCTGGAGAC
>JACNJZ010000191.1 GCA_014382295.1 Candidatus Desulfobia pelagia
GATCAGGCCTTCTCACATATGGTTATATAGTTCGGCGGCCTGCTTGTGCGTATATGGAGCACTGCTAACCTGTTACGGTTCGGTGGTTTTCGAAACTATGAGTTTTTCGCTGAAGAGTGACAAGGATTCAATAATAAGCGAAAACAGAGTTGTCCCACGTTGGGAATAAGGAGAAGAAATGACAAAAATCAGTGATGATGAAATGAAGAAAACTATAGCTGATTTTATTGAAATGGGGCATGTGGAAAATATTGTTGCCATGTTCAAGCAGGATGCTTCTTATTATCGATATACAGGTGACTTGCTTGCTGATGAGCGGTTTATGGTCCGTATGGGAGTGGTATTGTTGTTTGAAGAGCTGGTAGTCGAGAGACCTGAGGATATTGCGCAGGCTATTCCTTTTCTGGTACCATTGCTTGCAGAAGAGACGCCTTTGTATGTATTAGGTGAGGTTTTAACAGTACTTGGTATAATAGGAAATACTGAGGCAAAAGAATACCTTCGGCGCTATATTGACAGCCCTGATCCGCAACTGTCTGAAATCGCTAGATATTATGTGTTGTGTGAGAGGTGGGATTGACTGATAGGCGTTTAATTTGTAAATGGAGAAGCTGTGGACAGGAAAATAAGGATGCATAGTGAAAATCTGATGGGAACGAGGTAAAGAGAGGCCATGCTGTATATTAATCCGGACAACCCGCAACCGAGACTTATCAAACAGGCCGCAGATGCGCTCAGGCAGGGTGCTGTTATCTGCTACCCGACCGATACTGTATATGGAATAGGTTGTGACATTTATAATCAGAAAGCAGTTAAACGAATATATCAGCTTAAAAGAAGGCCAAAAGGTAAGCCATTCAGTTTTATGTGCTCAGGCCTGCAGAATGTGAGTGAGTATTGTTTCCTGTCAAACGTGGCATACCGCCTCATGAAAAAAAGTCTTCCGGGCGCCTATACCTTCGTTCTCCCAGCCATGAAAATTGTTCCCAGGATTATGATGTCAAAACAGAAAACTGTAGGTATACGGGTGCCTGATAACACCATATGCCAGCACCTTGTTGAAGCCCTTGGAAATCCAATCCTTAATACAAGTGCGACAATGGAAGATGGCGAACCTTTCAGGGAGGCCTATGAGGTGGAAGAAGAGTTTGGGGGGCGGCTCGATGTTATTATTGACTCAGGTACCGTGAGTCCAAGCTTTTCCAGTGTTGTTTCTCTTGTGGGGGATGAAGCTGAAATACTGAGAGAGGGCAAGGGAGACATCTCTCTTTTTTTCTAAAGGCAGCGTTTAAAAAGAAGAATCCCCTTTTTTCAAATGAGCATCAATGGGTTTGCAGAGACGTATGGTTGTTAGTCTTTTTGTTTCTTAACAAGAGGCTCTTTGATGGATTTGCTCATGGTAAAGTGGACTGTGTTGCGGGCGGGGATGTCCATGATCTTACCGGTGCGCGGGTTTTTTGTTGATCGTGCCTTGCGCTGGCGAACGCTGAAACTGCCAAAACCGCGAATTTCAGCTCTTCTTCCCTCGGAGAGAGCTTCAGATATGTTTTCCAGTATAATGTCTACAGCATAGCCAACATCTTTTTTTAAAAAACCGTCAAGTTTTGTTGTAACACGGTTAACGAGATCTTTTTTTAGCATTGGGTTGTTCCTTATATAGTGAAAAAATCGTACTCAGTTGTCTTTCAATGGAATGTGTAATAATGGAGTTCTTTATTTGGAAACGCTCCATTCATAAGCAAAGGTCGGAGAGAGAAGAGGCAGATGATCAAGCAGCGATGTCGTACTCTGCTGACCGGCTAAAAGTTTGAAAAGAGAGAAGCCCTCTTCTTCCGGATAATACAAGTCCGGGTTCAGGGTCGACATTCCTGCCAGCTCGGCGGCAAGGGCAACTGCGTCATAAAGATTGCCGAGTCTGTCAATAAGACCGAGTTCCTTCGCCTGCTCTCCTGAAAAAATTCTTCCATCAGCAAGGCCACGAACTTCTTCTTCCGTAAGATTTCTGCTGCTAACGATGTCGGCTATGAACTGATTATGCACGTTATCCAGAAGGTTCTGAAGAAGGTCTCTTTCTTCCTGCGTGAGAGTTCGGCTCGATGAACCCAGATCCTTTAATGCTCCGCTTTTTACAATTTCGTTTTTATACCCTATTTTTTCAAATATCTCTTCCAGGTTGGGGAATTTAAGAATAACTCCGATGCTGCCCGTCAGCGTGCCGGGGCTGGCAACAATTTTTTCTGCCCCGAGGGCGGCATAATAGCCGCCAGATGCGGCAACAGAACCCATGGAGGCGACAACAGGTTTTGTTTTGTTTGTTGTTCGTATCTGTTGAAAAAGTTCCTGGGAGGCCCCTACAGTGCCTCCGGGGCTGTCTATGCGAATTATAACAGCTTTAACCTGGGCATTTTCCTGAAAACGGATCAGCTGTGCCATGGCCTTTTCAGGACTTGTAATGACACCTTTCAGTTCGACTATGCCAACAACTTCTTTTGCCCCGAAAAAATCAACGCCTTGGGCTGGTTTTACCAGCCGGGCAATAAAAAAGGTTATTCCCGCCACAAAAAGCATGGTGAGTACACCGAGAATAAAAAAACCGGTGAGAACAGGATGCTTTTGCAGGAATAACCTTTTTTGTGACATAACAGATGAAGAAAACTAGGCGTTATCTTCTTCCTCTTCCTGAGATGGCTCTTGAGTTTTTTCTTGATTACCCATCTCTTCTTTCAGCAGGTCACCGAGAGTGGATGGTCCACTTGCAGTTTTCTGCTTTTTGTATTCTTCGACACCGGCTTCTCCCGGTTCGGTTGTCATGGCTTTGATTGATAAGCCAATTTTACGATCCTTAGGAGAAACACTGATCACTTTTGTTTCTATGGTATCACCAACAGTATACATGCCTACAGGAGAGTTGATTTTCTCCTTGCTGATTTCAGAGACATGGACAAGTCCTTCAATTCCGTCCTCAACCTCGACAAAAATGCCGAAATCAGTAACATTGGTTATTTTGCCTTCGACTGTGGAACCCATGGGGTATGTGTCAACAGCTGCCTGCCATGGATCCGGGGTAAGTTGTTTGATGCCGAGTGAAAATCTTTCGTTTTCACGATCGATTTTCAGGACGACAGCCTGAATAGTTTCACCCTTGCTGTATTTTTCTGATGGATGCTTGATTCTCTCTGTCCATGAAAGATCGGAAACATGAATCAGGCCGTCTATGCCTTCTTCAATACCGATGAAAATTCCAAAGTCAGTGATATTCTTGATGTTTCCTTCAATAATGGATCCAACAGGATAATTTTCAGAAACAAGATCCCAGGGATTTGGCTGAAGCTGTTTCATGCCAAGAGAGATTCGTTTGGCATCTACGTCGATATTCAGAACAACAATTTCGATGGCATCTCCAACACCTACCAGTTTAGAGGGGTGTTTTGTCTTTTTGGACCAGGACATTTCAGAAACATGAACGAGTCCTTCCACGCCTTCTTCGAGCTCAATAAAGACACCGTAGTCGGTAATACTGACAACTTTGCCGATAGCCTTTGATGAGATAGGATATTTTTCTTCAACGATGGACCACGGATCAGCTTTAAGCTGTTTGACGCCGAGGGATACTTTATCAGTCTCTTTATCGTATTTGAGGACTTTGACGTCGATCTCTTCGCCAACCTTAAACAGTTTAGATGGGTGGGAGACACGGCCCCAGGAGAGGTCGGTTATATGGCAGAGGCCGTCAAGACCGCCGAGGTCTACAAAGACGCCGTAATCGGTAATGTTGGTTATAGAGCCACTGACAATAGCACCCTCTTCCAGTGTAGATCGCATCTGCTCACGAAGTTTGTTGCGTTCTTCTTCGAGAATAGCGCGTCTGGATATAACGACATTGTTTCGTTTTCTATTATATTTCAGAACCTTGAAGTCAAATGTCTGGCCAATAAGGCTGTCCAGGTCCTTGACAGGTCGAAGATCGATTTGCGAGTATGGTAGAAAGGCCGGTACTCCGATATCAACAGAAAGACCACCTTTAACGCGGCTGTCGATGCGGCCCGGGATGGTTTCATCCTGGTCATGGATGGTGGCAATACCTTCCCATATTTTGATCCCGATTGCTTTTTCCCGAGAAAGCTTCAGACCGCCTTCGGCCTCGCGCCTTTCGACAAAAACATCAAAGATGTCGCCAAGATTTACTTCTACGGCTTCGCCGTCACTTTTAAACTCATTGAGCGGTATTTCGCTTTCTGATTTGTCACCGATATCAATGACTGCAATTGAGCCAGAAAATCCGATAACTGTTCCTTCGACAACATCGCCCACATTGGCGACTGTGAGTTGTTCGTCGTTGAAGAGCTCCGCAAAGCTCATTCCCTCTTCGACGGCATTCATACCGTCTGTCTGTGTTAGTTGTGTTTCATTGTTACCCATTAGACATAGTCCTCCTTACGATTTTTAAAAAGGGCTTTATACCAGAGAGCATAGGCAAAAACAACTCTAAATGACGAAAGTTTCGAAAAAAAATGGCCTTATATTCTTGTTGCTGTTAAATCAATAAGTTAGGGGAGGCAGGGCGTTTGTTTTTTCTACTCCCTAGTCTGGCAACGCATAGAAGCTATTGCAGGGAGGCAAAATAATTCTGGAGAATTTTTTGGTGATCAAAGACAAGAGGAGGAAGGTTTTTTTGTGTAAAAAGAGCTGCACGACGGGCATCATCAGCTCCTTTTGGAGTTCCTGAAGCTGTGGCGGTATAGACTGTGCTGATTGTATGGAACCTGGGATCGCGGTCGGGAGATGAATAAGTGTGAAATTGGTCGGTCAAAGTGACATCGAGCCCTGTTTCTTCTTTTGCTTCTCTGACAGCGGCTTCTTCCAACGATTCCCCCCAATCCACAAAGCCACCTGGGAGAGCCCAGCCCAGGGGAGGGTTTTTTCGCTCAATAAGAACAATTTCACGGCCTATCTTAATGATAATATCTACTGTTGGAAAAGGATTTTTATAGGTACGGACTCTGCCGCCGCAATGGGGACAGTTCATTGTGCTTTTGTGCCATGGTTGAGGAAGAGATCCTGTATGCTCAGCCAGTTTTCAACAGAAGGGAGGTCATGTTTGCCACGATTCCATGGCTGTGAAAAGACAATGGGTTGGAAGCCGTTTTCGGCAAGTTCAAGACAGGTTGGAACACGGTCGTCAATAAAAGAATGCAGGCCGGCATTCTTAATGTAAGGTAGTTTCCCGTCATGCTCACCGGTGGCTATGAGATTTATCTTGCTGTAAACTGACTCTCCGAGAATCGTGTGAAGCCATCGATCAATAGGTTTTTTTGTCGGTCTTGCTGTAATAAAGGTTAAGGGGGCCTCTATGGAGAGAGCCGTAAGAACAGAAACGGCATGATCCATGGGTTGAAGGCCGCTTTCCAGAGGTTCCTCCAGGAGTCGGGAAAAGATGTCCTGAATTATACGTGGCGGTATATCGAGACATTTTTCAACCTGGAAAGAGGTTATCTGTTCCGGTTTGATGGTCACATCATATTCTTTTCGGGCCAAGTCGATAAATGCAGACATGGTGTCGGCAACCACGCAGTCAATATCAAAACCGATAGTATGGGGGGAGATATTCATGTTTGTCTTTTAGCTGAGAGAGTTCTTTTCTGGCCAAGATACACGGAACATTGCAGAGAGGCAATAATCACAGTTTGAAAACCTGGTAAAAACGGTGTTCCGGCTACTTCGAGTATGCTTTCCTTGACAAAGTTTCGTAAGATGGGCATATTCCCATTACATAAATAAACTTACCAGGGGAAATTGAATAATAGCACTCAAAGGCTATTTCGGAGTCCAGGCTTACCCTCTGCCGGGCGCCTTTTCCGCCGATATCGGTGTTGTAGGAAAACAAATAAGTATTCAAGATACCCGCTAATCTTAAATTTTGTGGATTTTTATGAAACTTCCTCCTTTGACTATAGGCCCTTTTACGGCACCCATCCCATTGGTTCAGGGCGGAATGTCCATCAGAGTATCCACCTCTGCTCTGGCAGCCCCGGTTGCGGATTGCGGAGGGATAGGTATAATTGGCGGTTCGGCTCTTCCTCTTGAGGAGTTGGTCGCAGACATTAAAAAAGCCAAGAGTATGACCAACGGCGTTGTTGGTGTCAATATCATGTTTGCCATGAAAGACTTTTACAAGTCGGTTATGGCATCCATAGATGCAGGTGTTGACATGATTATCACCGGCGCAGGTTTTTCGAGAGATATCTTTAAGATAGGCAAGGAAACAAAGACGCCGATTGTCTCCATCGTTTCCTCGCCGGCTTTTGCCCGGCTGGCTGAAAAGCTTGGGGCGGCAGCCATTGTTGTTGAGGCCAAAGAGGCTGGCGGTCATCTGGGGACAGATGTTGCCCTGCGTGACCTTTTCCCTGAGATCAGGAAAGTGGTGAAGAAAGTACCCCTGATTGCCGCTGGTGGTATTACCAACGGCTATGAGATGGGTGAATTAATGGATAAATACGGGGCCGATGGTGTTCAGATTGCCACCCGTTTTGTTTTAACCAAAGAATGCTCGGTTGCAGACAGGTTTAAGCAGACTATGCTGGAGGCCACAAAAGACGATGTGGTACTGACCTCTTCTCCTGTTGGTCTTCCAGGCCGTGCCATTAACACCCCTTTTGTTCAGAAGCTTGCGGCCGGTGAGAATTTAAAGACAAAGGAATGCCTTTATAAATGCCTCAAAAAATGTGACCATCATTATTGCATCAGTGAACGGCTGCGAAAAGCCCATGATGGCAACTATGAGGAAGGTCTGTTTTTCTCTGGGGAAAACGTATATAAAATGAAAGAAATACTTACGGTTAAAGAAGTGTTTGATCAGTTTGTTTCCCAGGCCGAATCGGTCTATAAGGAGCGGTAACACCCTGTCTTTTTACTTTCTTTCCACTACAACAGAAGTATCCTTGAAATAATTTATACCACCATCAGGTTCTTGATGGTCCGGAACCGGTGGTGGTCACAATCTTTATTTAAATTTCCTTAAAAAATAACAGGCGTATAAGTGTAAATGGAGTGTCTCTTTTTCACCCGCAGTAGGTGATTATTGAGACCTTTTGGCTTAAGTATAATGGGAACACAAAAGAAAACATCATCGTCTTCAGAAGCATCTGAAGCCCCCGTCATAATACTCCAGGAAGATCATCTTATTTCTCCCCAAAGAATCGATCGTGATGCCCTGAAAGTCCTGTCGCGGCTTCAGGATGCCGGCCATACTGCCTATCTCGTTGGCGGTGGTGTTCGTGATCTGTATATGGATAAGGAGCCGAAGGATTTTGATATCAGTACCAGTGCCCGTCCTGGTGAGTTGCGTAAACTGTTTCGAAACAGCAGGACTATAGGACGGCGCTTTCGGCTCGTGCAGATTTTTTTCCCAGGAAACCACATTATTGAAGTTTCTACTTTTCGCTGTCGGAGTGAATATGATCTGGAAGGTACCGATAAACTACTGCAGTCCAATAATACCTTTGGGTCGCAGGTAGATGATGCTTTTCGGCGGGATCTGACGATCAATGCTCTGATGTATGACATAAAGGATGGATCAATTCTTGATTATACCGGAGGCGTAGAGGATCTTAAGTCCCGGCTGATTCGCATTATCGGTGATCCTGATCGTCGTATCACCCGGGACCCTGTTCGGATGCTGCGCGCTGTTCGTCATGCCGCGCGCAGTGATTTTTCCATCGAAGAACAGACATGGAAGGCCATTCAAAAGCATCGGGCGAAACTGAACCTCTGTCCTGTTTCCAGAATACGGGATGAACTGCTGAAAGATCTCCGGGGTGGAGCCAGCAGGAAATGGGTTGAACTTGCGCTTGACAGTGGCTTGTTTGGCGAGCTTTTCCCGTTTTATAACGATCTGCTGCTCAAGGGAAAAGACAACTTGAAATACAGGCAGGAACTGGTGGCGGCCCTTGCTGTTGCCGATCGTTTGCATGAAAAGGGCAATTGTATTCCGGAGTATATGCTTATTGGATTACTTCTTCTGCCCTGGGCAATGTATACTTTTCCTGTTCTGGCTAATTCTACAGATCAGAACAGGGGAGATGCGTATGCCATGTCTCTGACTATCCGTAAAAAACTGGATATAAATCTGCTCCACCTGAACCTGAAAAAGGAAACACGGGAACAGATTGCCGGACTTCTTTCGCATATTCCTCTTTTTGCTTCAAACGATGGGGGTACATGGCCGAACTGGTTGTCTAAAAAGAGTTATTTTAAAGAAAGATCTCATTTCTATATGATGTACAGAGAGGCTGGTGGCGGCAAACCTGTAAAGGCCTTGATTGTTCCCCGGACTTCGGCAAAGCCGAAGCTGAAAAAGAAAAGAGGTTCGTCAGGAGGGGGGCGCAATCCTGTCTTTTCCCGAAAAGAACAAAAGGGCGGCGTTTTTGGCTTTAAGCGATAAGTTGCAAAGGGTTCAGGTATAGAAATGGCTCTTTCGGAAAGAGATATAAAAGCCTTAAGGGCATTATCCTGCTCTGAGCTGATGGCAAAAGCTCTTGACGTTAAGTTGTCAAAGCGCGGCACCAGCTTTTCCCTCTGCTCTATTATAAACGCTAAGTCGGGACAGTGCAGTGAAGATTGTCGTTTCTGTACGCAGTCTTCCCACTACATGACCGACGCCCCGAGTTACCCGCTCAAAAATGAAAATGAGATAGTAGCCGCCGCAGCCCTGGCTAAAGAGGATGGTGCTTCCCGTTTTTCAATTGTTACAAGCGGCAGGGGGCTCGGAGCCAGGGATCTTGGACGGGTTGCTGAAATTGTACATGCCATAAGGGCTCGCGTTGATATTGATGTCTGCGGGTCCCTGGGTATTCTGTCTGCAGGTGATTTGTCTCTTCTCAGAGAAGCCGGGATGAGCCGGTATCATCACAATCTGGAAACATCCCGGGAGTTTTTCCCCCAGGTCGTTTCCACCCACACCTTTGAAGATCGCATCAATACCATACGGGCTGCCCAGCAGGCAGGAATGGAGGTGTGTGCCGGAGGCATTATAGGCCTCGGTGAAACAGAAGAAGACAGAATCTCCATGGCTCTCAGCCTGGCAGAATGTGATGTGCTCTCTGTACCTCTTAATGTTCTTATGCCCCTTGCCGGGACCCCTATGGGACATCACCCGCCAGTTCCGGCGTTTGACATTCTTCGGACAATAGCCCTGTTTCGGCTGATTCTGCCCGAGGCGGCCCTGCGGTTGGCAGCAGGACGTGAATCGGCTTTGGGTGATTTTTTAAGTACCGCTTTTATGGCTGGAGCAGACGGTATGATGATTGGCGGTTACCTGACCCAGAGAGGGCGTAATCCCGAGATGGACCGGCGCTTTGTCCAGGAAATACAGAAGCTATGGACAGGCTGAACTGGCTCGAAGAAAGACGCCGAAGCGGCAACCTGCGACAGCTGTTTCCTGTGAAAAGAATGCCGGATGGAACCCTCCAGGTCGAAGGGGACGGCGGCAAGGCTGTTTTTCATGATTTTTCCTCCAATGATTATCTTGCTCTTTCCCTTCACAAAGACCTGATCACCGCAAGTAGAAAATATCTGGAGTTATACGGCACAGGTGCGGGAGCCGCCCGATTGATGAGCGGCGACCTTACACTCTATCATGATCTGGAACGTCAGGTTGCCGAGCTTAAAAGGCAGGAAGCTGCGTTGCTTTTTGGCAGTGGATATCTTGCCAACTGCGGGGTGATACCTGCCCTGGCAGGCCGGCAGGATGTCATTTTCTGTGATCGCTTAAATCATGCGTCCATATATGATGGTTGTCGGCTTTCCAGGGCCCGTCTTGTTCGTTTTCATCATAATGACCTGAATCACCTTGAAGACTTGTTGCGGTCCAAGAGGGGGCAAGGAGAGGCCCTGATTGTCGTAGAATCCATTTACTCTATGGACGGCGACAGGTGTCCTCTCAAGGATCTGGTTCTTCTTAAAGAAAAATACGGCTGTCTTCTCATGGTCGATGAGGCGCATGCTACCGGTCTTTTTGGGGCTCATGGCGGAGGTGTGATCGAGGAGGACGGCGTTTCGTCCCAGGTCGATATTGCCATGGGGACATTTGGCAAGGCTTTGGGCAGTTATGGCGCTTATGTGGCAGCTTCACGCAGTATGGTTGACTTCCTGGTAAACAGAGCCAGGGCCTTTATTTATTCAACCGCCCTGCCTCCTGCTGTTATTGGCGCTTCTGCTGCTGCAATACGAATTGTCCAGGAGCATCCTGAGCTTCGCCAGGACCTGTTTGCCAAGGTGGCGCTTTTCAAGTCGATTCTGAAACAGGGGGGACTGGAGAGTTTGGGACCTTCTCAGATTATACCTGTTTTAGTGGGAGAGAGTGTTGCTACGGTAAAATTGGCAGAACAACTACGCCAGCGGAATATTTTTGCCACTGCTGTTCGGCCGCCAACGGTCCCGGAGGGTACGGCCCGGCTTCGTTTTTCAGTGACCCTGCATCAGAGTGATATTGTGCTTAAGGAAACGGCGACGGCCCTTTTGGAAATCCTTGGCAGATGATGATTCCCCTTGAGTTCAGAACCTGGGACCTCTTCTGAACTTTTCGTATCTTTCCTTTTGTATTGTCACCTTTGATCGGCTTTTAATCATCAAGTGTGGATCGTAAGGTCTGAGCGAGTTTATGGATGCTCAGGGGCTTATGTATAAAAGCTTTGAATCCAAGGTCCAGCGCCTTCTCTTCATTCCATTCTTTAGCATAGCCGGTACAGAGAATAATCGGTATTTCAGGGCGGATAATCAGGATTTTTTTTGCCAGATCCGCTCCAGTCATCTTGGGCATGGCCATATCGGTAATAACCAGGTCAAAATCGTCGGGAGCTGAGGAGAAATGTTCAAGAGCCTCAGTGCTGGATGTGGCTCCCATGACATCGTATTGAAGGTAGCGAAGCATCCTCTCTCCCATATTCACCAGGGTTTCTTCGTCATCAACCAGCAGGATTTTTTCAGTTCCATTACCCATGGGCAGGGGTGTGATAGCGGGGGCTTCCTGGGTAGGCTTTGTTCTGTCGGGAGAGGGGAAGAAGAGATGGAAGGTTGAGCCTTTTCCCGGTTCACTTTCGATACTTACCGTGCCGTTGACACGCTCCATTATGTTTTGAATGACAGAAAGTCCCAGGAGTGTTTTTTCGGGATTTTCCTTGCTGGAGAGAGGCATTTCATAGAGCTGGCTGATTTCCGCAGCGCTCATCCCCGGACCGGTGTCACTGATACTCAGCTGTTGATAGAACACGCCTTTTTTCAGTCCAGAGTAGCAACTTGCAAGGCTCTGGTCCGCTTCTATTTCCTGCAGGTGTATTCTCAGTTTTCCGCCGGCATCTCCCATAGCTTTAACCCGGTCTGTACAGGCAGCAAGGAAGACCTGGTGGGCCAATGAGGGGTCTACCATGATTTTTCCAAGTTCAGAATCAAAATAGTGGCTGATTTCAATGGAGGGTGGGAGGGATGCCTGAAGAAATTTAAGCGCTTCCTTGATGATGAGTCTCAGCTCTATGGCATAGGTTTGGGGTTTTTCATGCCAGCTTATGGCAGAGATCTGGGAAACCAGATCTCTGGCTCGCAGACCGGCAGACCGGATATTTGAGAAATAATCTGTCAGTTCATTATTGTCGCTGCTCTTAATTTTTCCCAGGTCTGCGTATCCGAGGATGGCACCAAGTGTATTATTGAAATCATGGGCAATTCCGCCGGCTAGGGCACCGATGGCTTCAAGTTTCTGGGACTCAAGAAGGCGCCCTTTAATATTTTCTTTTTCTGCCACCAGTCGCTTGCTGGAAGAGATACTCTTAGTCAGCTCAGCATTAACTTTCATGAGTTGTCTGGTGCGTTCCGTTACCCGTTCTTCCAGTTGCTGGTTCACTGACTCTACGTTTGCCTGTGCTTCCTGGAGCAGGGTTGTCAGAAAGAAATTCCGGCGGGAGAAATACTCCATGACATAACAGCCGGTCATTCCAACGAGATTGGCGCAGAAAAAAAGCAGAATATTGGTAAGGACTGTCGAGGGTGGAAGTGAGGTGACGCTGACCGCGGTGAATATGTATATGGCAAAAGTTATCCATCCGGCCAGACTTCCCCAGATAAAATGAAGGCGCATAATAGTGTAGCCGATCATATATGCGAGGAGCAGGCAGGTGTGATACATCTGCTGTACCGGGGCGGGAGCCATTGCAATCATGGCAATGAGTCCGCCGGCAGCACCAATCAGACACAGGGCCAGAAGAGGTTGTATGAGCCTGGAACAGGCCGTGCAGAAGGAAAAGGCGAAAAGCGCCAAAAGTATGGGTGAAACTACGGCATAACGTATTATCCAGAACGATTTGTAATTATCCGGAACGAGATATGCGTCAATGGCACCTGTAAGGGCAAAGAGAAAACACCCCAGCAGCAGAGCAAATCTGATCTGGGACAGAGATGAGCTGTAGGCATCGGATTGAAATCGCTTTTCCAGGTGTTGCCAATCTCCTGTGAAGCGGAGAGAAAAGGGATGAATCGGTATTTTTTTTTTGTTCAGGAAAGCGCTGTTTCCGAAGTTTTCATTCATGGTAGATCTTTTGGTAAAAGGGGTATATTTTTTCTTTATACAGTATCTAATAATCAAAAAATGATGTCAAATGAATAGCAGAGAAAAAGAGGGGTCAGACGGGGAATATTCTCTGGGAAAATGAGGTCTCAGTGCTGGCAATGGGGGCAGAAATAAGTGGCACGGCCGGCAATGATTGATTTGACAATAGGCCTCCGGCATGTAGTGCAAGGGGTACCGTCCCTGCCATAGGCCTTGAGCTCGAGTTGGAAATATCCCGGCTGACCGGAACTGGAAATGAAATCTCGAATAGTGGTTCCGCCACTTGCAACAGCTTGAGATAGAATATTTATGATTGCGGTATGAATTCGTTGCCATCCCGATTCTGCAATGGAGCCAATTGGAGTGGTCGGCAGGATTGAGGCGGTAAAAAGAATTTCACTTGCATAAATATTGCCGATTCCGGCAACGACATGACTGTCCATGAGAAAATTTTTGATCGGTTGGAGTCGTGTACCTGCACGGTTTTTGAAATAGGCTGGGGTCAGCCGATGATGACTTTCTGTGAAGGTGTTGTACCATTGAAGCAGAGCTTCGGATTGAATCTCTTTTAACCGGGGCAAAGCCAGGGGCTCCGGTCCAAGTTTTACGAAAGGGTTCTGTTGTTGTATCTCTATTGGGGTGTGGATTGTTACAAACCCAAATCTCCTGGCGTCATTAAAACGCATTTCCATGCCGTCCTGGAGTTGAAAAATAAGGTGGTCATGGAGAGCCGGGGGAGAGCCGGCAGCAAAAATTCCAAGTTTCCCGCTCATGCCAAGGTGAATAATCATGGCAGCCTTTTCGAGGAAAAAAACGAGATATTTGGCACGTCTGCCAATTGCCGTGATACGGCTCCCTTTCACATATCTCTGGAGCTCGTTTCTGGGGATAGGCAGTCGGAGGTTTTTGGAGCCGGTGCGAATAGCTGCAATTTCCTTATTCACCACATGGGGAATAAGGCCTTGACGGTTTACTTCTACTTCTGGCAATTCGGGCATAATGAGAACCTGGCTGCTCTGTTCAGGAGGCCATGGGGAGCGAAACTGAAGGGGATGAAAGTGTTTGGTCTCTGGTTTCCCAGAGAGGACACTGCTTGCGGATACATTCCCTGTTCTTCAGATATTGCCGGCAGGCAAGCGTATCATCTGCTTTGAGTGAAACGGGCAGTATGTCACGGGAAAGTTTTGCTGCTTCCCTCAGGGTGAGAATAGTTTCCCGCTGGCAGCAGCGGGCTCCTGCCAATGCGGCTATTTTGGTAAGAATCCTGCTGCAGACAACCTGGACCTGCTGCCGCTTTTGGGGGGTGAGAGGTGTTGCCTCAAAAATGACAGAAAAGGCAATTCCGGCTCCAATGGCTGCACCGCAGCTTCCCCAGAAACCGCATACACCACCGGGAACCTGGCTGCCGCGACTTATTCCTGTGAGGATATCTTCTGTGCTGATGTTGCCGCCCCGGGCCTTGTATGTTGCCAGGATAATTCCCGGAACCATGGCATGGTGTTCCGGGCCATGCATATTTATGGCATGATGGCGGCGAATTTTTTTCAGAAGGCCGATCATGTCCTGGTCATTATTTTCAGTGCATATTTGTCGTATAATTGTCAGGCCGTCCTGCTGGTGGCAGGTGTCACAGACAAAGTGGTTTTTTTCGCAACGGGCATTAGACAGGACACTGGCCCCGCAGTAATGGCAGCTCATTTTCTCAGCTTTGGTGAGATAGGAAAGAGGGGTTTTGCAGACCAGGCAATCGCTTTGATGACGAACCGGTTTAAGATCCGGGCTGCAGCAGGAGCTGGTTTCAAGCTCCTGGGGTGTTGTCTCATCTGTATCGCACGGGCAGCAGCTGTCCATTTCCTTTGCTTTCTGGGGAATGCCGCAGCAGCCTGATCCCTGGTCAATATTGGTTACTGCGCCAGTGGTGTCTAAAATGAAAAGAGAATCTCCGAGGGTGATGGCTTCGGAGACGTCCAGAGCGGTTTTTTTACCCTTGAGAAGCATGGTCCCGCTTTCTGTGAAAACGGCGCCCAGGGGGCCGCGGTATATTACATCCACCATTCTTTTTGCATCGGGTTTAACCGCGGAAAAAGTGAGGGAGAAGAAAGATGTTTCATCGACCTGCCGGTATGGGAATCGTTTTATCAGGTGGATCGATGTAAATCCGACAGCGCGGAGCATGGCAAGAAGATCTTCCTGTGTCATGGCGCCACCGAGGCATTCTCCCCGGAACTGCTCATTGTTTTTTATGTGTACAGGCACCGCTTCATCTGTGACAATATCTGAAACAACAAGGCGTCCTCCTGGTTTCAGAATCCGGTAGGCCTCGTGTAATGTTTTTCGTTTATCCGGGCTCAGGTTGATAACACAGTTAGAAATGACCACGTGACAGGTTTCATCCGGAAGGGGGATTGCCTCAAGAAATCCTTTTTTGAACTCGATATTGTCATAACCAAGTTGCTTGGCAACTTTTTCCTGGGAGGATTGAGCCAGGGCAAGCATTTCGTCTGTCATGTCAATGCCGTAGATACGGCCTCCGGGGCCTACCGCTTTGGCAGCCTGGAAACATTCAACACCGCTGCCGCTTCCCAGGTCAACAAGGATAGTATCTTTTTCGAGGCCGGCATCACTTACGGGGCTACCGCAGCCGTAGGAGCGCTGTTTTGACACTGTTGGAATATAACCGGCTTCGGCCTGCTCTGGAGCGAAGGGGTTGACAATATCGGTATTTTCCTGGGTTGCCGCTCCGGCATAAAATTCACGCACAGAGCTATGACCTCTGTCGCCAGAAAGGGAAATGACACAGTTGCAATGGGTCAGGCTCACCGCCTGGCCCCCGTCCGGACAGTCAAGGCGGACATCTCCCATTTTGAGCAGAATATCCGCTCTGTCCCGTGTTACATAATGCTGAGTCTGGAGAGAAATGAGCCAGAGGGCCATGAGGTTATAGAGGTCCACGTACGGGTCGTGGCCGGTATACTGCCCGGCATGTATATAGCTGTGATCGATATCGCCGCCACCTATCAGGAATGCAAGAGGATTTTCTTTATAGATGCAATCCTTGAGAGAGGCGGTACGGATGTCATGAAGAACTTTACTTTTGAGCCAGATGTTTTCCAGTCCCTCTGCCAGTGAGCCGCAGTCAAGAGGGGAGATTTCAACCAGGGCAGGGGAAGGATATATGTGGCCGTCCGGGCCTATGGCGATTGACTCCCAGGCTGTGTTGCTCAGGTCATGGCGGGTTCCCGGGCTGCTGAAAACCTGGCTTTTTATTGTTTCAAAATTATCAATAGTAATTCCGGCAGTCTCGGCGTGCAACTGGGCTTCCTGCAGATAAGGAAAAAGTTCTGCGGGGGGCACAAATTGACTGCTGCTTCCCTTACCTCGAACAAAATGGTAAAGGAGGTGAATGTTCTGTATTCCTGCGGCAGATGCAAAATCGATAATGGCCGGCAGGTCCGGGAGGTTGCCCCTGTTTACGGCCACTGAAAGTGTGACGGGAAAACCAGCATCAATAATGCTGGCGAGGTTTGGTTGAAGGCGTTTAAAGGTTCCTGTTCCTCGGATTGCATCATGGCTTTTTTCCATGCCGTCCATACTGATTTGCAGGTGAAGCCGATCTGCCGGCAGCCTGCGCAGGCTCTCGATGTTTTCCTGTAAAAGCAGGCCATTGGTCAGAACAACGGCGTGTAATTGGGGGTCTTCAAGCAGCTGTCGGAGAATTTCAGGGAAATCAGGATAGACAAAGGGTTCTCCGCCGGTGAAATAAAAGATCGTGCAGCCAAGATCTTTTGCCTGCTGAATTCCTGCATTGAGATCTTTTGGTGATAACGATTGCGATTGGCCTGGAGACGCCGAAAATAGGCAATGGCGACAGGCCAGGTTGCATTCATTGGTCACGTGAAACCAGCACTCTTTCAGGTGTCCGGGCTTGAGATAGGCTGATCTGCCGAGATAGGGTGCGGGAGCAGGTTCCGCAAGTTGTGAAAGGAGCCTGGTTGCGTCATAAAAGAGAGGATCATCGGGGCTGCTGCAGGAGGCGATAGGATTTGTTCCCATGTATTGCTTGAGAATGGCATCTGCAGCGGGATTGGGAACAAACCAGTCCGGTTTTTCTGGATTGATATATATGGGACAGGATTCACATTCCATTCGTGTCCAGTTTGAAGAGATGTTCATATCAGGTGTGTTTGTCAGATTTAAGGTGGAGATGTAAAAGGTTGCCTAAAGTTTTTGCCATTTATAATCAGTGTTTGATTTTTTTATAAAAATTCTTCACAATAGAGCTCCATAATCGAAGTTCGTCAAGAACTCAAGAGACCCTAAATAATTGTCATCCGGAAAGTCGAAGACTTGACGGATATTAGAATAAGTTGTTTTTACGCCGGAAACGAAGATTTTTTGAGAAGGTCAAGGAAAACGAGGAGTTTTGCGGAGGCGTATGTGTATACGCCGCACAAGGAACCCCGCAGTTTGACGCAGAGATTCACAAAAAAGAGCG
>JACNJZ010000065.1:0-6416 GCA_014382295.1 Candidatus Desulfobia pelagia
AAAATCCGAAATTAAAAAATGAGCTTTGCGCTTGACAAGGAAAGGAATCGCGGGGTATTGATTTTGGCATTATGAACACAATGACACTGCGTAAAGCAATTTTTGATTTTCTCTCCGAAGATCTTGGCCACGGCGACATAACAAGTGAAGCGATTTTCTCCTCTGATCAACCTGGTAAAGCCAGCTTTATAGCCAAAGAAAGCTTTCTTGCAGCTGGTGCTGAAAACATAGCCTCTGAAGTTTTTCGCGCCTGCAATCCGGATATTGCCTGTAAGGGTATCAAAGACGGAACACGTGTTTCAGAAGGTGACATTATATTTACTGCCGAGGGACCTGTTCTCGATCTTCTCAGGGCTGAAAGGGTTGCTCTCAACCTTGTCCAACGCCTTTGCGGTATTGCGACACTGACTTCCCGTTTCGTAGAAAAAGTCATCCTGCTTCCCGTGAAGATAGTTGATACCAGAAAAACAACGCCCGGTCTGCGCATGCTTGAAAAATACGCTGTCCGGGTTGGCGGCGGGCATAACCATCGCTTTAATCTGGCAGATGGGGTGCTGGTAAAGGATAATCATATTGCCGCCTTCGGTTCCATCCCAAAAGCGGTTAACCGCATTCGTGAAAGAGTTCCCCATACGATTAAAATCGAAGTTGAAGCCGAAAACCTCCAACAGGTAGAAGCCTGTCTTGCCGCTGATGTCGACATCATCATGCTCGACAACATGAGTCTTGACATGATGCGTGAATCAGTCCGGCTTGTCAAGGGACGGGCACTTCTTGAGGCCTCGGGGGGAATCAATCTGAACACTATCAGGGCTGTGGCCGAAACAGGTGTAAACCTTATTTCAGTTGGCGCCCTGACGCATTCGGCACCGGCATGTGATATCAGTATGGAGTTGGATACAACCGGTCAATAAACAATAGGCCACCTTGAAAAATTGTCTTTTCACTCAATCTCTGCGTTGTACTCAAAATTTTATCCTCGGAATATCAAATATATGCCTGTGGTAAAATTTTGAGTACGCCTTGATCTTGAATGAAAATCCTAATTTTTCATAGTACCCAATAAAAAAGGGCACATCCGGCTGGAGTACCCTTTTTTATTGTCTGTTTGAGACAGGAATGTATAAACACTCAAAACTCAATAACGCCTGACTCAATCACCTTACATCTGCGGCAGGTTTTTGGTTGCTTCGGCAATGGCTTCTTCCGGATAATCATAATTGTGCAGCTTACCGGCGAAGAAGTTGTCATAGCTTGAGAGGTCAAGCAAGCCGTGTCCAGAGAAGTTGAAAAGAATGGTTTTAGGATCATTGAGATCTTTTGTCGCCTCAGTAATAACTCCCCTGATAGCATGACATGTTTCAGGCGCAGGGATAATTCCCTCTGTCTGGGCAAATAATCTTCCGGCCTCAAAACATTCCAGCTGATGGACACTGACCGGATCGATAAGGTTTTCACGAACCAGTGCAGACACTATCGGAGACATACCGTGATATCGAAGTCCGCCGGCATGAATGCCTGGAGGAATAAAATCATGGCCAAGAGTGTACATATAGAGAAGTGGAGTCATCTTGGCTACATCGCCAAAATCATAGGCCAGTTTACCGCGGGTCAGGGTTGGACATGAAGCCGGCTCGACACCGACAAAGCGAATATTCTTTCCTTCAAGTTTATCGGTAAGAAATGGAGTCATGATCCCGGCAAAGTTTGAACCGCCGCCGCAGCAGCCGACAACTACATCCGGATACTCACCAGCGATCTCCATCTGCTTTTTGGCTTCAAGGCCGATAATTGATTGATGCAGAATAACATGGTTTAAAACAGAACCGAGGGCGTATTTGGTATCATCCCTTGTTGCAGCATCTTCAAGAGCTTCACTGATAGCGATACCCAGTGAACCGGCAGTATCAGGATATTGTTCCAGAATCTGACGGCCAAAGGCAGTATCCGGGCTTGGACTGGCGACAATTTCAGCGCCATAAGTATTCATCATGCTCTTCCTGTAGGGTTTCTGGTCAAAAGATACCCGCACCATGTAAACTTTGCACTCCAGGCCGAATTTATGGGTAGCAAAAGAAAGGGCGCTTCCCCACTGACCAGCTCCTGTTTCAGTCGACAGTCTTTTAATGCCTTCTTTTTTGTTGTAATAAGCCTGAGCTACAGCACTGTTGGTTTTATGGCTTCCTGAAGGAGATACACCTTCATTTTTGAAAAATATTTTTGCTTTTGTTCCAAGGGCCCTTTCGAGATTTTCAGCTCGGACAAGAGGAGTCGGACGCCATATTTTATAGATATCGAGGACTTCTTGAGGAATGTCGATGAATCTGTTCGGACTCATTTCCTGCTCTAAAAGACCCATAGGGAAAACAGCAGCAAGTTTTTCCGGGGAAATAGGCTGTTTTGTTTCAGGATCGAGCGGGGGCTGGAGACCATTGGGAATATCCGGTATGACATTATACCATTGAGTCGGCATTTCACTTTCATTTAAAATTATTTTTTTCTGGTTCATACTTTCTCCTTTTATTGATTCATTTGAAATAAGGTCTCTCTCCAGCCAGTTTTCAGGCGGAAATATCATTAAAAAACAGAACTATGGGAACGATTTAAAAAAGGATCGAGACAAATTACTCTGAATCACGCTCCCTGTCAAAATCAAAAAAGAAACGGCTACTCTGTATTTACAAATGTCAATTAAGGTCAGAGAGGTACTGCTTATATTTTCCTGCTCTTGTCAGGCCAGCTACAGGCTTCTCTCATTGACAAAAAATGGCACCTAAGATATCTTTGTAGGATTTCTCTCATTAAGGAACATAAACAGCATGAAAAATATACTCAGGCAAAGCCTGGAAAATTCAATTAAAGCCAAAGAAGATTTTGCTTCAAGCCAGGAAAAGAACCTGATTCTTCTCGTTGAATGGCTGGTTGCCTGCTTTAAAAACGGCGGAAAACTTCTCATCTTCGGGAATGGTGGAAGTGCGGCCGACGCCCAGCATATGGCTGCAGAATTTGTAAATCGTTTTCTCATAGACAGAAGACCTTTGCCGGCACTGGCTCTGACCACAGACACTTCCATCCTGACAAGTGTAGGGAATGATTTTTCCTACGATGATATTTTTGCCAAACAGATTTATGCCCTTGGAAAAAAAGAAGATGTCGCCCTGGGTATTTCAACAAGCGGGAACTCTCCTAATGTTGTCAATGCCATACAGGCTGCCCGGGAAATAGGTATGCAGACGGCAGTGCTGACCGGCGGCAATGGCGGCAAATTAGCCTCTGAAGCAGAGCTGGTGCTTAATGTACCCTGCGACAGAACTCCTCACATACAGGAGACCCACCTGTGGATTGAACACATGCTGTGCTGGCTTGTTGATGAACGTATGTTTGGAAGTCTTGTCAATGAATAAACCTGAAGCCATTGACCTGTCCGGTCTCAAAACATATTCAATCCATGGTCGTTTCAGTAAGGTCACTGTAGATAATTTTGCAAAACCTCTCAGCCCCGGAGCACGTGTTAAAGATCTGCTCCAATCCCTTCCGGGCCAGTTTGCCGGTGTTGATTTTCCGGAGTTGATCGAACGGCTGGCTGCTTCTCATAGATCAGGCCGGCCAATTGCTGTCGGGATGGGTGCCCATGTCATCAAGGTAGGGCTCAATCCCCTCATTATCGATTTGATGGAGAAAAAAATCATCACATCCATATCTTTGAATGGCGCCGGCATTGTTCATGACACTGAAGTAGCTATGGTCGGGAGAACCTCTGAAGATGTTGGCGCTGTTCTCGGCACCGGCGAGTTTGGAGCTGCCCGTGAAACTGGCGAGTGTGTCAATGAAGCGATTTCCCAGGGGGCTGATAAAAATATTGGCTTGGGCCAGGCCGTTGGAGAATATCTTCTTGAGAAAGATTTCCCCTATAACAACATGAGCCTCCTTGCTTCAGCTGTCCGTTTTGATGTACCCGTGACGGTTCATGTCGCAGTGGGAACAGATATAGTCCATATTCACCCATCAGCTGATGGTGCGGCAATAGGCCAGACCACTTACCAGGATTTTAAAATATTCTGCGGAATTGTAAGCGAACTTGAAGGCGGAGCATATCTCAATATCGGATCAGCAGTGCTGCTTCCTGAGATTTTCCTAAAAGCCTTGACGGCAGTCAGAAATCTTGGCCATACTGTAAACACTTTCACCACTGCCAACTTCGATTTCATAAGACATTACCGACCGATGACAAATGTAGTAAACAGGCCAACAGCCAGCGGCGGTAAAGGATATAATTTTACGGGGCATCATGAATTAATGATCCCCCTTCTGGCCGCCTGCCTACTCGACAAACTGGCAGAAACAGAATAATTTTGGTATTCCCTGGGATCTGAACAGGGGAATATCATATTGTCATAAAGTGCGTAACTGAAAACACAATACGGGAAACAGGAATTACGATGCAAAAACTCATTAAAATCGGAACAAGGGCGAGCTTGCTTGCTATGGCTCAAAGTACCAATATTAAAAACCTGATAGAGAAGCAATATCCTGATGTAACAGTTGAACTTGTAAAGATTGTAACAAAAGGGGATAAAATTCTTGATGTACCGCTTGCCATGGTTGGCGGCAAAGGGCTTTTTGTCAAAGAACTTGAAGACGCGATGCTTCAGCATGACGTTGATATGGCTGTGCACAGCATGAAAGATGTTCCAGCAGAGCTTCCCGACGGACTTCATCTCGGTATCATAACCAAAAGGGAAGATCCTAGGGATGCCTTTATCTCCAATGAATATAAAACATTTGCTGACCTGCCTGCAGGTGCCAGAATAGGGACAAGCAGCCTTCGCCGCAAGTCTCAACTCGGACTTCTGCGAAAAGATCTTGCCATACAGGACTTACGTGGAAACCTTGATACCAGGCTCAGAAAACTTGATGAAAAACAATATGACGCAATCATTCTTGCAGCAGCAGGCCTGAATCGCCTGAAGCTGTCACACAGGGCAACCAGTTATTTTTCTCCCGTCGAGATGCTTCCGGCTGTTGGCCAGGGTGCTGTAGGCATAGAGCTTCGCAAGGCTGACAAAGAACTGCTCCAGGGCCTATTATTTCTGCAGGATGATGCAACCTCTGTCGCCGTTACAGCAGAGCGTGGCTTCCTTGCCCGTCTTGAAGGCGGATGCCAGGTGCCCATTGGAGCCTTTGCCGAAGTCAATGGTTCTCAGTTTACCCTGACAGGACTGGTAGCATCGGTTAATGGCGAAGTCATGGTGAAAAAAGAGGTAACTGGAAACTCTGCCGATGCTGAAGCAATAGGTCGTAAACTGGCAGAAGACATTTTGGCCATGGGCGGCAAGGAGATTCTGGAAGAGGTATATGGCTCGGAAATAAGCTGATATCTCACAGAGCCCGCAGAGATGTCCTGAAAGAAATACCTCTGGGGTGCACAGAGAAAAAAGCTTTTTATACTTTAAGCACCCCAAGGGTTCATGCTCCCCCTACGGGGTGCTTTTCTTTCAAGGCACCCTTGTAAGATTTTTCCATATAACACTAAATTATTACATTCTTATAATGTCAGATAAAACTATTAAAAACAGAGGCAAAGCCTACCTTGTCGGGGCAGGTCCTGGCGATCCCGGCCTTATAACATTGAGGGGTAAGGAAATTCTAGAGAAAGCGGAAGTGCTTATCTATGATTATCTTGCCGGCACCAAACTTCTCCGCTATGTCCCGAAAGACTGCGAACTCATCTATGCCGGGAAGAAAGGTGGTGTAAAGCACACTCACACCCAGGAAGAAATCAACCAGATGCTGGTTGAAAAAGTAAAATCCGGAAAAAAAGTCGTGCGACTCAAAGGCGGCGATCCCTTTATTTTCGGCCGCGGAGGTGAGGAACTTGAGGAGCTTGTCCAGGCCGGCCTGCCTTTTGAAGCTGTACCCGGGGTCACCTCGGCATCAGCAGCTGCAACCTTTGCAGGGGTGCCAATAACCCACCGCAAATGCACCTCGTCGGTGGCCTTTATAACAGGACATGAAGATCCCGATAAAAAAGAATCAAATATTGCCTGGGATAAAATTTCCACAGGGGTTGGCACCCTGGTCTTTTATATGGGGATTAAAAACCTGGAGTCAATCACCGCAAACCTGATCAAACACGGCCGTGACCCTAAGACACCGGTTGCTGTTGTCCGCTGGGCATCGAGGCCACGACAGCAGTCTGTGGTCGGCACTCTTGACACTATTGCCGAAATTGTACGTGAAAAAGACATTAAACCACCGGCATTGACCATTGTTGGCGAAGTTGTCAATTTCCGGAAGACTATTAACTGGTATGAGGAACGCCCACTGTTCGGCAAAAGAGTAATTGTTACACGGACCCGTGAACAGGCCAGTGAGCTGGTGGCCCTGTTAGATGAAAATGGCTCCAACACTTATGA
>JACNJZ010000065.1:7084-52218 GCA_014382295.1 Candidatus Desulfobia pelagia
GTCGATATCCAGCCCGACACATATACAATTCCAGACATGGTTGACTCGATTGTCAGCTATTACATTTCCCTGAAAAAGTAAAATACTCCTGGTGAGATTATTATTAATTTTCCTTGATATTGGGAGTGCAGTATAAATTTTTGTTTCTCTTTTAAGAGCCCTTGACAGTATGCATTTTTGCTCCTTTCTACTGCTTGCATCGCTGATTGTCTTGTCATTGAACCACCCTGCTGATGCTGGCTCTATCGCATTCAATCAGCAGGTCGATACCCTGGTTGACAACGGCGGCTTTGTTCTCTCCGGAAACAATCATATTGTTGCCGAGCATAACGCCGAAAAACTCTTCATTCCGGCCAGCATACTCAAAATTGCCACCTCTCTTGCCTCCCTTTCGATTCTGGGGCCTGAATATCGCTTTCGCACCGAACTGTATCTGACGAACAACAATGACCTGTATATAAAGGGATCAGGCGACCCTTATCTCACATCAGAAGAAGTCCGCCTCATTCTCTCAACCCTGAAGGAAAAGGGCGTTACCACAATTAACACTATTTTCCTTGATGATACGGCCTTTCAACTGGATTCCAGATCAAACGGCAGCCTTCAAAGCCTCAACCCGTATGATGCCTCCAACAGTGCTCTTGCCGTAAACTTCAATACCATAAATATCATTCGAGGCCATGAGGGTTCAATCCTTTCGGCAGAACCCCAGACGCCGACGCTTCCTATCATGAAATCACTTGGGGCATATCTTGCTCCCGGCACACATCGGATCAACATCACCCAGGACCATGAGAATATATCTATACATACCGGCGAGCTCTTTCGTGCAATACAGCAGGAACTCGGCATTGCAGGAAGCGGACCCATTGCATCTCAAGCCATTCCGGAAAATGCTTCACCATTTCACACACATATATCAAGCAAAAATCTTCAGGAGATCATCCCGTCACTCCTTCTTTATTCCAACAATTTCGTCGCGAATCAGCTTTTTCTTACCTGCGGAATGAAAACATATGGTTCGCCGGCAACCTGGGCCAAAGGCCAGTCTGCGATAAAAACATTTATGCATAGTCTCGGAATCAGTGACTCTGAATTTCATATTATAGAAGGCTCAGGACTCTCTCCGGAAAACAGGATAACCGCAAGAGCTATGATTGACCTCCTGAATGCATTCAAACCTTATTCACATACCTTGACCAAGTCCCATGGCAATTTTGTCAAATCAGGCACTCTTACCGGAGTCTATTCATATGCCGGATATGTCATGGAAGAAAACAGGAAACACAGCTTTGTAATCATGCTAAACCAGAAACGAAACACACGATTGCAACTCCTTGAATTACTGCAAAAGAACCTCCCCTAAATTAAAAAAATGGTGTATTCATGTATTGCCTAATGCCTTGCAATTACGTGACCTGATAAAGCTGACAGCTTTCCACGCAATACATAACGCCTGTGCCATTTCACACAGAAATATGGTCATACCCCCCTAAGAACAAAAACACCCCATTCCCCTCAGAAATCAAAAACCACACAAAAACAAGCAGTACCAAATTATTTTCATTATACGCCCCTAAAGGATCAATTCTTGCATTTTTTACTCATAAAAATGAAGATCTTTTCTTGACTTCATTTTTTGTATAGTGCCATAATAAATATATGTTTGAATTATCTTGCCTAACGGCTTATAAATAGAGGAAAAACATGTCTACTGAAAAATCTTTTGTTGAGCGAAGAAAACATAAGCGATATACAACCAAAGACGGCACCTATGCTGTACTCCGGCCTCCGGCCAATAAAATCGGTAAAATCATCGATATCAGCCTTTCAGGTATGGCCTTCACTTACTTCTCCACCAATGGCAAAACTATCGAAGCTACAGGGCTTGATCTGCTGGCCGATGAAGGACTCTGCCTCGAGAATATCCCATATCTTATGGTTGACGACTGTATCATTCCCAATGAGCAGCCCTTCAGTCAAATTACAATGCGGAGGCACTGCATTCAATTTAACGGCATCAGTGATGAGCACGCCAACCGTTTGAAATCTTTTATCAAGAAATACGGAACAACTGATTTCGTTGACGCCTGACCCTCTTAATCATACAAATTCCTCTTGCCTGCAGCCCCACTTTACTGGTATTCATTTACAGATAATCGTTAGAGTAACACTCTATTAAAACTTAGAGAATAGAGTGTTGCAGGGATCTTCAATTACATCCCTGCTCTCACAGTTTCCATTTGATTCATCTAAGAGGACCCGACGAAGTTCTGGCCCCCTGCAATGAATCATTACAGACACCACATTGTTTTCCATGAAAATACACACTGGCGTCCATGCAGTCCCTCCCGAAATCGTTCTTGATTTCCTGCAGAAGTCCCTTCCCTTCAATGAGCTTGACACCAGAACACTTCAAAAACTGGCCCAGCAATGCATTATTGAGTTTTACCCCAAAGGAACTCTTATCTTTCAGCAGGAAGTTACAGAAGTTACCTATTTCTACCTGATTCAAAAAGGCGGGGTTAAGATTTACCTTAAAGATAATGAAGGTGATATCACCTTAAAAGATTTTCGTGGAGAAGGGGAATATTTTGGTGCATTGCCTCTTATCCATGGCACCACTGCCAATTTAAATATTGAAACAGTAGAAGACACTTTCTGTTTCCTTTTCAGCAAAAAAGCATTTCAGGAGTTGCTGGATGCAGCTCCCAAGGTTTCCCAGTATTTTCTCCGCAGTATGTCAGAAAAACTGGTGAAAAATGCCTATGCTGAATTACGGCAGCATAAAGTCTGTGCCAAAACTGAAAGCTCTCTTTACCTCTTCAGCGTCCAACTCAATGACATCATTACAAGAGAGGCCCAGACAATTTCAGGTGAAGATTCTGTACAGAACGCAGCAATTCACATGGCCAAAATGCATATTGGATCTTTACTGGTCGAAAGTCCTGGAGGGGAAATTATTGGTATCATTACAGACAGCGATCTGCGAAAAAAAGTTGTTGCTGCCGGACTTGATTACCAGACTCCTATTAAAAATATCATGTCCTCTCCGGTCAATTCCATTGAATCCCATGCTGTCTGTTTTGATGCCCTTCTTAAAATGATGCATACCCAAACACACCACCTTGCTGTAAAAAAACAGCAAGATACTATCGGGGTTATAACCACCCATGATTTAATGGTACTGCAGGGCCATTCTCCCCTTTATCTTTTCCGTGAAATCCAGTCACAGCGAAAAATTGAAGGCCTATACAAAATGTCTCCCAAAGTTCCTCTTGTAGTCAGGACCCTTATTGAAGAGGGAGCTAAGGCTAACAATATCACCCGCATGATTACCATTATTAATGACAAGATTCTCGACAAGCTCCTTACCCTGCTTATAGAAGAATTAGGTCAGCCGCCAGTGCCTTTCTGCTGGCTGCTCATGGGAAGCGAGGGAAGAAAAGAACAGACCTTCTGGACAGATCAGGATAATGCTCTAGTATACCAGAATCCGGAAGATGAAAAAGATCGCCAGACAATAGAAAGCTATTTCAAAGAATTTGGTGAAAAAGCAATCCAGCACTTGGTAAAATGCGGTTTCCCTGCATGTCCCGGCAACATTATGGCCTCAAATCCAAAGTTACGGAAAGATATGGCCGGCTGGATTCGTGAATTTGACCACTGGATGCTTTCCCCTGATCCTGAGGAGATATTAAACTCAACTATCTTCTTTGATTTCAGGGCCGGATTTGGAGACAAAGACCTGGCAAAAAATCTACGACTGCGACTCTGCCGGATTGCTCCTAAACAGGATATTTTCTTAAGGGAACTGGCAAAAGACTGTCTTACAATTCGGCCCCCTCTCTCCTTTTTCAGAAATCTTATTGTCGAGAAGAATGGTGACCATAAAAACACCTTAAACATCAAAGAAAGTGGAATAGCCCCTGTTGTTGATTTTGCCAGACTGATGGCATTAAAACATGGTATAAGAGAGAGTAATACACTTGAGAGACTGCAGCTTCTGGCAGACCAGAGCCACATCAGCAGGGAACTCTACACAGAAAGCACAGAAGCGTATGAATTCCTTATGCAGCTGAGACTTGTGCATCAACTTCACCTTCTGGAACTCGACCAGACTCCTAATAATTACATAAACCCTGGAGACTTGTCGGATCTGGAGAAATCAACTTTAAAAGAAGCGTTTGAGGTCATCCGTAGAATACAAAGCACAATTCAGGATGAATTTCGCCTGAGAGATTAATTCAAAGGTACCTTGAAAGGGTGTTGACCTAATATGCGTTATTGGCCCTTTGCCAAATGGACATCAAAAGCAAGACACCCTGTTTTCCGAAAAAACCATGATTTTTTCAAGGAACTCGACCAGGATCAGCCTATCGAAAGCTATGATTATGTTGTTTTTGATACAGAACTCACAGGTCTCAGTAATAATCAGGATGAAATTATCTCAATAGGTGCTGTTCACGTTAAAGATCTTAAAATCCATGCAGGAGAGGTCTTTCACTCCTATATCCGCCCCCACACAAAATTTGATGCAACAGAAAGCACTTTTATTCATAGAATCACCCCGCAACAAATAATTGACGCTCCAAAATTAAAACAGATAATGCCCCAGTTTATTGAATTCTGCGGCCCGTCACTCCTTGTTGGCCATTATGTTGGCCTGGATATGAAATTCTTTAACAGAGCGGCCCAAATTCTTTTTGGCAGCATAATCAAGAATCCGTGCATAGACACCATGTATCTTGCCCAGGCCTATACCGAAAAATGCTGGACACAGTATCACGATCAGTACAATCTGCAGATATCCTACAACCTGGGAGACCTGAGCGAAGCATACGGACTGCCTATTTTCAAACAGCACGATGCCCTGAATGATGCCATACAGACAGCATATCTCTTTATCTTCCTGATAAAACAACTGCAGAAGCAAGGATTGGTATCTTTAAGAGATATTTTCCAGGCGAGAAGCAGCTTGAACAAACTTTTCTGAATCGACACCGGCTCTACATGAGACGTCTGAATTCCACTCTTCTGTTTCTCGTTCTGTTTTCGAGGGTTGTATTGGGAAAAAGCGGCTGACTGGGCCCCTGATATGACACTTCAAGCCTGGCCGGATCGACATTACAGCGTGTCTCGAGATAGGCTTTCACAGTATGAGCCCGCAGCCTTGAAACATACATATTAACTTCCACAGTGCCTGTATTGTCCGTATGACCGACGATCTCAAACCTCATTCCCCTTAAATCATCACTCTGCAGTGCCTGACAAATTACAGTGTCGAGAAGGGTCATTGCTTCTTCAGTGAGAGCGCCGGAATCCATTTCAAACTGAATCGGCATATGCATAGATTGCACTTTTTTGCCTGGAAGCAATTGATCGGATGCGGCGTCTTCCCGAATCATACCTTTAATAAAATCATCCCTGCCGACATCACTTTGCTGAGTAGACTTTGTTGTCACAGCAACCTTCTCCAGTCTGCCATTACCGGGATCTGCCTGCTGTTTCACTTTTTCTGCGGCAACGATGGTTTTTTGCTGAGGCGGTTGAACCTTCTGAACCGTCTTGACAGGTTTTGCCTCAGGCAAAGGAACAGCTGCTTTCTGGGAAGACCTGCTGCGAATTTCCTGGAGAGATCTCTTGGCCCAGACATTATCAGGATCAAGGCTGAGTCCTTTTTCATAGGCGGCAACAGCCCGCCCCACCTCTCCCAGTTCTTTATACATGTCACCCATACCCATGTATGCCTTTGCAAAGTTCTGATCAAGGGATACTGCCTTCCGATAATACTCGAGGGCTGTATCATACTTCCTGAGCCTTTCCATATTATATGCGTAATAATATGTTATCTCAGGGTCATCAACGCATTCAAGAATAGCTTTTTCAAGAAATTCCTTCCTTTCAACCACGCCTTTCAGTTTCTTAAAATCAACCCGAGCCCTGACGCAATCGGCGGCAGAAGCAACTTGCTGAAACAATATCACTGATGCCACAACGCAAACCAGAATAAAAACAGGCATGTTTGTTGTGAATTTTCTCCATATCTCCATATTATTCTACTGCCTTTTAATTTTATTAAGTCGGAGATGCTCAATAACTCTTGCCAGCACTCCTATTTCATCGTTGGTCTGATGCTGAATACTTTCATCAAGAAATTTTCCATGAATTATTTCTTCGGTACGATCACTTAAGTATTCGACCGGCTTGATAATGCTCCTGTCCATAAAGAGGGCCACTGCGAGCAAGACCATAAAAAAAGATCCAACACCGACAAGGAACAGGATCCCAGCTGACCTCTTTGCTTCCTGCATCGCCTTTTGAATTGAGACATAAACGATATAAGCCGATACCGTTTCACCAAGTTTCCAGTTATAGCCACTCTCGGTCCCGTATATTTCAATCTGGTCCTTGGGTGCATCCATAGGGTCTCCATGACAACGCAAACATTTCTTCGACTCCACCTTGATAGGATATGCCATATAGAAGAATTTCTCATTGCCTTTTTCTATAACACCTTCCATTTCCTTCAAATCAGAACGCTGTTGAAAAGCATTGATAATGCTGAGTTCACTCACATCAGCTCTGTTTTTCTCGTACAACGGATCAATGGTTGCCTGCTTAAAATGATAATCACTGTTCTTGGTTTCGAAAATGTCCCATATTCCCCGGGTTGCAACAAAACCGGACATCAGTTCAGGATAAAAACGATTTTCCTCCACCAGTTCGAGAATCAGAGCACGCTGATGGTCCTTGAAATACTGCCTATAGGAAATGATATAATCAAAAAGAAGTTGCCCTTTATTCCTCGCTTCAAACAACGCGTTGCGTTCACTCAACTTATAGCTGGCAACACCAATAAATATGGTTGCCACAAGGCTGAACAGCCCCATGATAAAAATCAACTTGAAACGGATACCCATTAATTCTCTCCTGTTACAGCGTCTACACCAATTACTTTTCCTAAATCAAGAATTGGAAAATCCTCCGGGGATACAAAGAAAAACATGACAATTCCAAAAATTATAAAAAGAAGAAGAAAATATACCAGGTATATTCCAAGCATACTTGCCCTTTTCTTCCTGACCCGGGGAAGCCTTATTGAGATTTCCGGCGCTGGCGCATCCTGAATGGTTGAAGCTACGGGAGACTCTTTCACCTCCTGATGAATGCCACGCGGAAGGTGACCAGCTGCCCCTGCGAGATTTGGAGTAATCTGCAGTTCATCGGCACATTCCTGAATAATGTCTTCATCAATAACGGCTTTCTCTTCAACAAATCCGGTAAGCAGTGCACGGTCACAGATAATATTAATCAGACGAGGTGTTCCTGTTGAAAACAGATATATTTCGTAAATTGCCTTATCAGTAAATATCTGCTGCTCTGATCCGGCAATTTTCAGACGGTGGGCAATATATTTTTTAACTTCATCTTCTGTGAGCCGGTCAAGGCTGTAATTAACAGTAATCCTCTGTCTTATTGCCTTATTTTCGGGCTTCAAAAGGATATCGTTAAATTCCACCTGGCCGACAAAAAAGATATTGAGCAGCTTAACATGCTCTCTTTCAATATTTGAAAGAAGACGAATTTCTTCAAGGATTTCACTGCGTAGACGCTGAGCTTCATCAACAATGAGCAGGACCTGCTTCCTGTCAGTATATGCCTTCTCCAGAAACCTGGTCAGCTCAAAGAGAAATTCCACTTTTGTTTCAGGCATTTTCGGTAATTGAAATGCCTTGGATATATATCTATAAAAATCAAGCTCATCCAGCCTGGGATCCGGAATCTTTGCAAAAACAACATCACTGCCAAGGCTGTTGACCAGGGCGTTGATAAGTGTTGTTTTTCCAGTACCGACCTCCCCGGTAAGCAGCAGAAAACCCTTGTTGTCCAAAACACCATATTTCAGTGTTGCAAAGGCTTCCTGATGCTTTTCGCCCAACCAGAGAAATTTTGAATCAGAGGTAATCTGGAAAGGCTTTTCGTTTAATTTATAAAAAGAAAGAAACATGATAAATTTACAAGAAGTCGTGATTTAAATTATTGCCATCAGAAGTCTCAATAACATATCAAGACTGACTCGGCGTATGATTGTTTTTCATTTGGGATTTGGCCTTTCGGATTGTGGAAAAATCATCAGATACCCGCATTCCCATATCCGAAATCCCAAATCACCTTTAATCCCTTGTTAAGGCCCTAATCAACCTCAATACCCCAGATTTCCCTGGCATATTCTTTTATTGTTCGATCACTGGAGAATTTACCCATTCGTGCTACATTCAATATTGATTTTCTGGCCCAGTGTTTTGTATCACAAAACGCCCGGCTTATTTTTTCCTGACATTCCAGGTACGACTCCAAATCAAGAAGTAACAGATAAGGATCATTCTCATCCAACAAGCTGTCAGCAATAGAGCTGAAGAGGTCAGTATCCCCCCTGCTGAAAACCCCGGAGCGGATACTGTCTATTGCTTCAGAAATTACCTTGTTTGCAAAATAGATTTGATATGGGGTCCTGCTTTTGTGAAGTTTCTCATACGCAGCCTCTTCTGCCGTCAGTCCGAATATAAAAATATTCTCATCCCCAACCTCTTCACGGATTTCAATATTTGCCCCATCCAGTGTGCCAATGGTTAAAGCGCCATTCAGGGCAAATTTCATATTTCCCGTGCCTGAAGCCTCTGTACCTGCAGTAGAAATCTGTTCGGAAAGATCAGCTGCAGGAATTATTTTTTCTGCCAGCGAAACATTATAATTAGAGAGAAAGACAACCTTGAGCACATCTCCGACACGAGGATCATTATTGACCACATCAGCCACTGATGATATCAATTTGATTATCAGCTTGGCCTTGAAATAGGATGGGGCGGCTTTCCCGGCAAAGATAACTGTCCGGGGCGTAAATTTACCAGCACCCTCTTTTATGATTCGTTGATAGAGAATGATAACATGAAGAATATTTAACAGTTGGCGTTTGTATTCATGAATGCGTTTCACCTGGATATCAAACATCGAGTCGAGATTTACATCAATACCACACTCTTCTTTGATCAGGCTGGCCAGCCTCTTTTTGTTTTCGTATTTTACCTGCCGCCATTTCTTCTGAAAGGAGGCATTCCCGGCTTTCTTTTCAATTTTCCGCAACTGATCAAGATCTGTAACCCAGTCATAGCCAATTTCACTGCCGATCAATGCGGCAAGCCCAGGATTACTTTTCAATAACCAGCGACGAGGTGTAATACCGTTTGTTTTACTGTTAAACTTTCCAGGGTAAAGCTCATGAAAATCCTTAAATATCCGCGTTTTCAGCAGCTGGGTATGTAATGCTGCAACTCCATTCACAGAATAGCTTCCTATAATTGCAAGATGAGCCATCCGAATCCTTTTGACTTCACCTTCACTTATAATTGACATTTCACGAAGCTTACGGGTATTTCCTGGATATAATGTCGCCACCTTGGCAAGAAAACGCCTGTTAATTTCATAAATAATTTCAAGGTGCCGCGGCAGCAGCCGGCCCATCATGTCCACCGACCAGGTTTCCAGTGCTTCCGGCATCAGGGTATGGTTTGTATAGGCAAACGTTTTGGTACTGATATCCCAGGCTTTCTCCCAGCCCAGCCCCTCCTGATCCATTAGAAGCCGCATGAGTTCAGGAATGGCGATAGCCGGATGAGTATCGTTAAGCTGGACTGCAACCTCATCATAAAAGCTGTCAAAGGTTTTATTCTTCTTTGTGTAGCGGCGAAAAATATCGCTAAAGGTTGCAGCAACGAAAAAATACTGCTGTTTCAACCGAAGCTCCTGTCCTTCTCTTATATCATCAGAGGGATACAGCACCTTTGAAATGGTCTCAGATTTAACCTTGCTCTGCACAGCCTTAACATAATCTCCTATATTAAAGGAGGAGAGATCAAGTTCACGGGAAGATCTGGCTGTCCAGAGTCGCAGATTAATAACATGATCATTGTTAAAACCCGGCACCAGAGTGTCACAGGCCATTGCCATGACATCTTCTGTATCGACCCATTCCTCACGGTAATTCCCATCATCATCCTGGTAGCTGTTTACGCGGCCATAAAAATGAACAGGATAGACAAAGGAAGCCCGCTCAAACTCCCAGGGCGTCCCATATCGAAGCCAGTTATCAGGGGTTTCGACTTGGAATCCATCAACCAGCTTCTGATAAAAAAGACCATATTCATAACGTATGCCATAGCCATAGGCCGGGATTTGCATGGTAGCGATGGAATCCATAAAACAGGCAGCGAGACGGCCAAGACCGCCATTTCCGAGACCGGCATCCTCTTCAATGTCCCGAATTGTTTCCAGATCATACCCGAGCTGCTCAAGAGCCTCGGTAACTTCATTCATCAAACCCATATTAATGAGAGAATTACCTAATGACCGGCCCACCAGAAATTCGAGGGAAAGATAATAAACCCGTTTCTTTTTTTTGGCATAAACATTTTTCTGCGTAGTAATCCATTTCTCCACCAATACATCCCGCAGAGCATAAGCCAGGGCTTTATAGACATCCCTGTTACCAGCCCTCTGGGGATCACGACCCTGGAAACTCATGAGATGATGAAGAATAGTCTGTTTAAACTGATCAACACTGGTAGATCCAAAAATGCAGGCATAGGGATGCGGAGCAACAACTGTATCCAATAGAGTCTTTTTCATATTTTCCTTCTTGTCATATAACTTCCAGCTCTTGGGAATAAGAACATGAGGAATCAAAGACTTTTTACGAGATTGTCAAACATAATACACCGGTATTCAGTCTAAGGCCAATCCTAAACCAGGTTTCGCCTCCGGATAAGATCTTCAACAACTTGTAAGGCCTCTTTCCGGTCATGGACATCACCAGAAACCTGAGCCTTTTCCACTTCCTCAAGCAATTCCCTGAAAACAGGTCCAGGGGTAAGACCCGCTTTAATTAAATCCTGACCAGTGACCAGACGTGGACCGCTCAGGACAGGCTCTACCTGTGTTCTAAACACGTCATCGACCTGTTCAAACAAATCCGCAAGCTCTTTTTCTATTTCAGGCGGCCTTCCAGGTCCTTGACCTGCAATGCTATCGGCCATGGCAAGCAGAAAGAGACCGGGGAGATCATCGCCGACAGTCTTCACCAGTTTCAATATCGCCTTCGCCGAAACTTCGCTTTTTCTCGCGACGTTACTCAAATGAAAAGGCCACATGTGGTTTCCTACAAGACCTGATGTCCGGCTTATATCTTCATTGCTCCATTTCAACCTGCGGCCAATTCCGGCAATGAGTCCCATACCGGCTCGATCATGATTGTAAAAGGTAATTCGTTCGTTCCGTATTTCCACAACATCCGGCTTGCCGATATCATGAAACAGGGCGGCCCACTTGAGCCATATTTTCTTTCTCTTGTCATTGAGATACTGACTCAACCGCTCGGGGTTCTGAAAATATTTTCCGGGATTATTCTGCAGATCCTCCATGGCAAAGAGGGTAGCCAAATTATGATCAAATACATCAAGATGATGGTTTGGAGGCTGCTCCAGCCCCGCGCCTTTTTTCAATTCAGGGAAAACCACCCAGAGAAGACCTGCTTCCGCAAGCATTCGAAAAACCTCTCCGGTTCGGTTCGATTCCATTATCCGGTAAAACTCATAGGTAACTCTTTCAGGGGAAACATTTTTCAGGAGATGGGCCTGTTCCTGAATCATACTCTTTGTTTCTTGCTCTATGCCAAAGCCTGTCACCGCATTGAATCGATATGCACGAAGGAGTCGTAAAGGATCATCAAGGAATGATCCAGAATAAACTGAACGGATAATACTGTCCTGTATATCTTTCTCACCATGGACCGGATCTATCAGTTCAATGCTGATACCTTTTTCGAAAGGAGATACAAATTGGACAGCCATGGCATTCATGGTAAAATCCCGTTTCACAAGATCCTGAACAATGTCTGTTGCACCATCCCTGAATTCAGCGATATCAATATCGTAACCCCGCCAGACAACACGCCCCACACCCGTATCAACATCGAGAAGAACAAAAGTGCCCCCCAGAGTGGCAGCAAGGTGTCTGGCAAAGACAAGACCATTGCTGCTTACTGCAAGATCAAGATCTCTCGCCAATATACCCCGCCGCCAATCCCTGACAGTGCCGCCAACCACATAAACCTCTACATCGTGAATTTTGGCGGTCCCGACAACTGCAGAAACAAGATCCTTCGGATATTTACTGAGCCAGTTATGGGCGGAAGTCATAATGTTCCTGTAATCTTTAGTTTTCTTTCCACAATCTGCATGTTAATACCTGTGACAATAAAAACCAATATTGACAATACTGTATAAAAACTTAATTCAACTCCAGCCATGCTTTTCACTCGTATTCATATCAAACACATCGATTTCCCAGATACTGCTTTCAGCCTCAAGCCTGACAATTATACCCGGGGGATCGATGCAAAGATGAAAGTATCCATACAGCGTGCCGGGATCCTTCACCCTCCCATAATAAAAGAAAAAACTCCGTCATCATTCCAGATTATCACAGGAAAACAACGCCTTCTGGCCGCAGCAGCTCTTGGACATGCGACCTGCAGCTGCTATAAGGTTCATTCTGACATATCGGACATCGAGGCTCTGGACATTAGCCTTGAAGACACAATTTTATCCCATCAGCCATCCCCTATTGAACAGGCACATTACCTCCAGAAGGCACTTGGCCATCTGCCTGTTGATGAAGTGGCAATCCACTACTCAGCAATAACGGGAACAGCCATAAACCCCTTTCACATCAAACAGAAAACAGCGTTACTTACCCTTGAGGAACCGCTTCAGATTGCTGTCCATGAAAAATCTCTTGATGAAAAAGTAGCCATGGAAATGACCAAAATGTCTTTCGGAGACCGTTTCGCCCTTTTTGACATTATCTCGGCGCTGCAGCTCAGCGTCAGCAATCAGAAAAAACTGACCTCTTCCTCCAGGGAACTTGCCGGGCGATTGAAAATAATGATTCGTGATATTCTTGGCGGTGAAGAGGTATTAAACATTTTTGCCAATGAAGAATCCAACCTTCCCCAAAAAGCCTCCAAGCTCATGGGACTGATTCACAAAAAACGTTTTCCACGGCTCACGGATGCAGAGAATACTTTCCATACATTTGTATCCGGGGTACATTTACCGAAAAATATATCACTCAATCACTCCCCCTCTTTTGAGCAGGATACGCTGCAAATGGATATTACATTCAAAAACCAGGATGAATTCATGAAAGTGTGGCCGAAGATAGAAACTCACTTCAGGGTAACTTCAGAGGAAATTTAAGTTATGATCAAAGAAAGAAAAATCGTTTTCAGTTTGCTTTTTACTGTTTTACTACTACTTCCGGTGAATGCACTCGCAGAGTCCATAGTTCTTTTTGACCAGGGTCACGGCCAGCAATTTCTTGTTGAAAATAATCGCCCCCTGGACCTGTCTGAACTTGCCACTCTCTTTATCAACGAAGGGGCGACAATTACAACGTCAAAAGAACAACTCTCAACGGACATCCTGCAAGGAGTAGACACACTCATCATTTCAGGACCTTTTGTCCCTCTTACCGGCCCTGAAGTGCACGCAATACTGCAGTTTGTCCAACAGGGCGGCAACCTGGCCCTCATGGCCCATATCGCCCAGCCAATCGCCGGTATCATAAAGATGCTGGGGGGCGTTATTTCCTCTGCCGCAGTCTATGAACAGAAAAATATTATAGGGGGAAACCCAAGGGATTTCATGGTCAACAAACTGGCTGAGCATCCTCTCACCAATGGACTTGATGCTTTTGCGGCGTATGGAACATGGGCATTAATGGCTGAAAAAGAGGGAACAAAAGAGATAGCAAGCACCAGCGAGGATTCCTGGGTCGATCTGAACATGAACGGTGTCCTCAATGATCGCGACGCCAAACAATCCTTTGCCCTTATCCTTGCCGGTAATATGGGCATGGGAAAATTTGTAATTTTCGGGGATGACGCGCTCTTCCAGAACCAGTTTTTACAGGGCGGCAATCGCATCCTTGGTCAAAATCTGGCCCGCTGGTTCACGCAAAACAGACAGCAGATCTAATAGGTACCTTTAAAAATTAGGATTTTTGCTTGATAGCAAGGAATGAGAAAATTAAAAAGCACCCACATGGGGCATAAACTCCGCATACCGACAGTGAGCACTTTTCATTTTGGCAATGACACCGCTAGCGAGCAAAAAGTCAATTTTTCAAGGTTGCCTAATGTTTGACAATCTCGTAAAAAGTCTCGGGATGGCTAAGTAAAAAGTTTGATATACAAGGCGTAGCATTTTTTCAGATGCGAGGCCATACATGTGGTATGCCGAGTGTCTGAAAAATTGCTACAACGCAGTAGATCGGACTTTTTACGACGCCATCAATGTTTTATCAGACTTCGATTCCCATATTTGGAGTCAAAAACTGAGTCCTGCCCTGCCGCTGGCTGTGAATTAAGAGCTTTTTCTCTCAAATCAGTGAGGTCGGCCAGATCCTGAGCTTCCTGAATGGCCTGTTGAGATTGCCTGAAGGATTCAGACGAATTCGGACTATCTAACGGTTCAGAGGGTGGTTGGGCTGCAATATGCTCAGGAGATGGGGAAACAACATCCTCAACCTGTTCGCCTGCCAGCACATTGCAATTACCTGCAACTAAGAAAATAAAACAGAAAATGCCAAAAACGAGTTTACAATTTCCATCTTTCCTCATCTGCCCTCCCGGTTATCATTTTCCTTATTTTGAAACAACTATATAAAAATCATACTACAACATAGTAGCATTGCAAGTTAATTTCACACCAGAAAAAAGATAGGAGATATCTTTCAGGCCTCCCTCACTCTCCAATAATTTTCACCAGCACCCGTTTCTTTCTGCGGCCATCAAATTCTCCGTAAAAAATCTGTTCCCAGGTTCCGAAATGGAGCTTGCCTTCTGTAATTGCGACAACCACCTCACGCCCCATAACCTGTCTCTTCAAATGGGCGTCGGCATTATCTTCATAGCCATTATGCCGGTATTGGCTTGTGGGGGCATGGGGGGCAAGTTTTTCGAGCCAGACATCATAATCATGATGAAGGCCTGATTCATCATCATTAATAAAGACCGAAGCGGTTATATGCATCGCATTACAGAGAAGAAGACCTTCCTGAATACCGCTTTCAGCAAGGACTTTTTCAACCTGAGGGGTGATGTTGATAAACGCTCTCCGACTGGGAACCTCGAACCACAGTTCTTTATGGTAGCTTTTCATGACTTTTCTTCTACTCCTTGCAGTACTTAAACGGTTCACATTCTATTAAGTCCCAATGTGTCACGGGCTATCCTCATCAGACTGCCTGGCACCACAATATCGGCACTGCTCAGCTTTTTTAAGAATTTTCCTGTGACAGCTTACACAGTTTTTCAATTCAGGAATAAGCCTGAAAGCGGCCAAGAGCATCACCACAGCACCTGAGACAACAGGGATCGGGGCCGTGACCACCTCAGAATTGTATGTCAACACCCCCATAACTAAGGAAAAAAGACCTACAACAAAAGCAATACTGCGAAATGACATAGAGAAACTCCTTATCAAAAGCTGTTTTCCAACAGCACATAATCCGTTATTGTTTACCGTACTTATCCCGTTTCCTCTCCTTCAAGATAATCTTGAGAGATGTTTTTTCCAGGCCCAGTATAGAACGGAACTGATTCACCAGAAACCGGTAATATGAAAAATGTACCCCTTTGGGATAATTAACGAATATAATGAATGTCGGCGGTTTATTACTGATCTGGGTTGTGTAATAGAACTTCAACCTTCTGCCTTTATGAAGCGGTGGAGTATGAACCTCCGTAGCCTTCTGTAGAGCCCTGTTCAATTTATTCGTGGTAAATGTCTTTGTATACTGACTGTAAATTTCATTGATAGTCGGCAGTATTTTCTTTATCCCTGAGCCGGTCAAAGCTGAGATTGTAATTCGTGGAGCAAATTCCATAAATCTGGTGGACATAGCTACTTCATCAAGAACCCACTTCTGCTGTTTTTTATCGCCTTTCAGAAGATCCCACTTATTTACCAATACAAGACATGCCCTGCCTCTTTCCAGCGCATACCCGATCACCTTGGTATCCTGTTCGGCAATCCCCTCACCAGCATCAATGAGCAAGAGAACAACATCACAGCGCTCCATCGCCTTCAATGCCCGAATGACACTGAACTTCTCAAGTCTGTCCTGAACTTTTCCCTTCCTTCGTATACCGGCTGTATCAATGAGCAGATAGTTCGAACCATTACTCTCAAGGAGAGTGTCAACCGAATCTCTTGTTGTCCCGGGAATGTCTGAAACAACCATGCGATCCTGACCAAGCAACCTGTTGATCAGAGATGATTTCCCTACATTTGGTCTGCCAATACAGGCGAGCATGATGGTTTCGTCAGGTATTCCTTCAATCTCTTCCGGAGGAGCAAGATTTTCAACAAGAGTATCAAACAGGTCTTTTATCCCGTATCCATGTTCCGCCGAAACTGGCCACAACTTATCGACACCCAGTTCAAAAAACTGCGGAACAAGAGTATCTTCCTGCTCTGGCCCGTCTATCTTATTCACAACATGATAGAGAGGTTTACTGGATCGCCGGAGAAGACGAACAACTTCATAATCCTCGGCAAGCAGACCGCCCCTGCCATCCAGCAGAAAAATAATAAGATCTGCCTCCTGGATAGCCTGCCAGGTCTGCTCCTGAATAAAAGCAGACATCTTCTCATCCCTGCCCAGCTCAATACCTCCGGTATCAATGAGAACAAATGAACGATCTTCCCATGTCACCTTTTCATAATGCCGATCCCGGGTCACACCCGGAGTCGGATCGACGATTGCTTTTCTGCTTTTTATCAGCCTATTGAACAAAGTAGATTTCCCAACATTAGGGCGACCAACAAGGGCAATAACAGGGCACTGTTCATTTTTCATATTATAACCGTCCGATAGATATTTTCTTCTTCCATCTGTTCAATAATTTCCTTTATTAATCCGGCAAGAAACGGATACGTATTGCCGGGAATTTTTCCTAAAAGAGCTGCCAGTGAGTGAGCTGCAGGAAAAATATACTGTTTGAAAAAATCCTTGCCTTTCACCTGGCTTAAAAAAGCAAAAGCACCGAGTATCTGCAGATTCCGCTGTAAAGAAAGGTGCAGGAAACCTTCGTAAAACAGATCCGGGTCCAGAACAACCTTTTGAGTAATACTGTCAATATAATAACGATACAATGTTTCCTGCTGACTTTCAGACAACCCTGCATAAGGATCTATAAGAAGTGAGGCAAGATCATACGCCAATGGCCCCATACGGGCTCCCTGAAAATCAATAATATAGACCTTTTCTTTATGAACCATGAGATTGCGGGATTGGAAATCCCGATGAAGAAGATATTCCGTTGACTGACATCCTGCACGCTGAGCAATTTTCTGAAATTCAAGTGTAACTCTTGAGTCATCAGGAATTCTGCCCATAAAATCCCTACAGAATGATCGATAAAAATACCCTGATTCACGTTCAAGCATCAACTTTTCATTATATCGAGGGGTATCCCAGCAAAAACGGAGATCAAAATTATTGGCCCCTTCAAACTGGAGTTTCACCAGGGCATCTATTGCCTGTTTGTAATATCTCTCAGCCTCTTTGAACCCGCCGATACTGCAAATTTTCTGAAGATGAGTATCTCCCAGGTCTGCGCATAAAACAGCACCATCCCGGGCTTCAAAAGCAAAAATTTCAGGAACGGGAACTCCTTTATCAAAAAGATGCGTACCTATTTGAAAAGTTGATTTTGTTTCAATCAGTCCCTTATCAAAAAATGGAGAAGCGATAATTGCAACCAGGGGCGGACAATCAGAAAGATGCAACCTGAAAAAAAGCCTGTCTGACCCGTCACCCGCAAGAGCTTCTACTTGACCCAATGAAGTAAAAGATCCAAATCCACCTTTCTTAAGCAGATTCTGGATAATCACCCTGTATTTATTATCTATTTCAAAAACCATTTAATAGAAAATTGCATCCGAGATATCCGTTCCATCAGCGACGACAGCTCCATCCCAGACAACCACCCGTTTAAGTGAAACACCCTTCCCAATGGTCGCACGACTGCCAATCACTGCCCAGTCATCAAGAACAACATCATCTGCCATCTCCACATCCTGACCCATCAGGAAAGGAGTTGCTGCCCCGAAACGACTTTCCCGCAGAAGTGAAGAATGAAGATCAAGATAGTCTTCAGGAGTGCCGATATCTGACCAGTAATGCCCCTTTTCTTCAAGGCCGAAAACAGTCGCACTTTCTGCAATCCAATACCTGTAACAGTCAATAATATTATAAACGCTGTCCTGGGGAATGATGGAAAGCAATGCAGGGTCAATAACATGAATTCCGGTAAAGGCCAGGCAGCTGTCGCCACCTCTCTCGCCAAAACCTCTGATCAGTCCATTACCCGAAACGCTGACATTATTAAATCTTGGATAATCATGCAATACAAGGGTGGCGGTATTGCCGGATTGACGATGAGCCGTCATTACGGCTGAAAGATCAATGGAATGGTAAATATCTCCATTGACAATAAGCATGGGCTCAGTGCCGAAAAAGTCCATTGCCTTTCTTAATCCTCCGCCTGTGCCCAGAATTTTTTCTTCCTGCTGAAGATAAATCCCGGGTTGATCTGACAAAAGATCAAAAATCTGCTCTTTAAGGTGATAACAGTTAACCATCACTTCTTCAACACCATGGCGCCGCAGCTGATTAATAATGTGAAATATGAGTGGTTGGTCCAATACTGGAAACAGGGGCTTTGGACGAACTGAAGAAAAGGGCCGCAGACGTGTTCCCAGGCCGGCGGCTAAGATCATGGCCTTCATTGCATTTGGGAATATGGTAATTCAGATTGCGTGAGGTTAAAAGAAATTCACGCGGCATAAGAGCAGTTTAAGAAGTCGAATTTTTCTCCCCTGAGGTAATGAAAGAGTACCACGCTGCTCAGGATACATATCTGCGAACACGACAAAAACACGAAATCCGAAATCAATACTTTAAGCTTCCGTCAATTGATTCTTCAACACCGACAACAACAATACCTGCTTTATTTGCCTGTTCGACAACTGTTTCCCTGTCGAACAGGAGAGATTGACCAGCTTCAACAGCCAGAACGCTTGCATTGACCTCATGCATTGTTTCAATCGTTTTCAGGCCGGTGGCCGGCAGATCAAAGCGAAAATCCTGGTTTGGCTTCTTAACTTTTACGACAACTACTTTCTCCCTGCCAAGAATTCCGCCACGTTTAATAGTGGCATCGGTACCCTCTATTGCCTCTACGGCGAGAACTGTGCGATCCCGGACGACAACGCACTGTCCAATATCAAGCCTTCCCATGTCTCTTGCCATTTGCCAGCCAAACTCAATATCCCGGCGCTGTTCATCTGAAAGTTTCTTTTTGGTCAATACGCCTGACGGAAAAAGAAGATCTTTAAGATATAGAGTCGATTCTAAAACCCTGATTCCTTCCTTTTCCAATTCTGCGGCTATTGCCCTGAGAATAGAGTCGTCCTGTTTAATATCAATTTTATTCCAGAGAGTCAGGCCCTTGAAATCAGGAAGTATATCTCTGAAAATACGTGTTTTTGTTATCGTCCCAAGAAAAACAGTTTCAGAGACAGCTTCTTGCCTGAAATGTTTTAGAATTTTTCCGAGTTGACCTAATTTAATCCAATAAAAACTGTCTGCAATTTTCTCCAGTTCAGGATGCGTTTCACCTTTATGGCCGATAATGACAACCTGGCGGCCTGCTTTTCTGGCGGCCTCGGCAAAAAGATAAGGAAACTGCCCGCCTCCGGCTATTATACCTATCTTACTCGTCATCTTTACTTAATCGAACAACATTCCTGCTGGCATCTTTAAAAAATTGTATGAGATTATTTACCAGTTCCGAATCAGTTATCTCTGACTCAGCCTGCTCAAGGGCATCCTGAAGAAGCAGTCCTTCTGTTTTAAAAATAATAGTATAGGCTCTTCCCAGTTTACGAATTTCATCACCACTGAAACCGGCTCGTTTCAAACCGATACGATTTATACTTCTGACACGCATGTCATTACGTATACCCGCCACTATCAGATATGGCGGCACATCCATACTTATGCCTGACATGCCGCCAACAAAGGCATACTCACCGATACGGGAAAACTGATGAATACCTGTCATCCCCCCGATGATAGCTCGGTCGCCAACTTCAACGTGGCCGCCGAGTGTGGCGTTATTCACCAGAACAATATTATTCTTGAGAATACAATCATGGGCAACATGACAATAGGCCATCAACATGTTGTTATTACCTATCACCGTTTCACCGCGACCCTTCACTGTTCCTCGATGAATAGAGCAATATTCCCTAATAATATTATGATCACCTATACTCAGGAGCGTATCTTCATCGGCATATGTTATATCCTGCGGAGGTGTGCCAATCGTGGTGAAGGGACCTATCCTGTTGCCCTTGCCAATGGTTGTTAATTTCCCTATGACAGCATGGGGTCCTATCTCTGTGCCGGCATCTACCCGGACACCTTTTTCAATGATAGAGTATGATCCAACACTGACTGTACTATCAAGTTCTGCAGAAGGGTCGACTATAGCTAATGGATGTATTGACATAATAAATGAAGTTCTATGTATAGTTTAAAAAGTTGTGAGGTTTAGCCGCAAACGGTCTTTTTCTGACAGAAGAGGGGGCAGGACTATTTTCATCACAAGCAATTACCTCTGCCTGCCCTGGTACCAATATGTTCCTTACGAAAAAGTCGCCATTAAAACTGCTTCTGCCGCCAGGGCGTCATCAACAAAGGCTTTTCCTTCTATCTTAAAGAGTTTTGATTTTCGTTTTAATATTTTGAGTTCATAGATGATCTGATCACCCGGAACAACCTTACGCCGAAACCGGACTCCATCCATACCGGCAAAATAAACAAGACTGCTGCCGATTTTTTCCTTCTCTGTCAGATAGGCAAGGATTGCACCGACCTGGGCCATCCCTTCCATAATAAGAACCCCTGGCATTACTGGTTCTGACGGAAAATGTCCCGGGAAGAACGGCTCATTGATAGTTACATTTTTTAAACCTTTAATCGACTGGCCCAGTTCTACTTCAAGAATGCGATCAACCAGAACAAAAGGATATCTGTGAGGAAGAATCTTCAAGATTTCGGTAATATCATACTGCTGTTGTTCAGCCATTCGTATTCTCCTTTCCTCTATTAAGGTGTTCGTCAATCTGGTCAATCTTTTTCGTCAGTTTCCGCAGATCCTTGATAACCTGTGGGATATGCGGAAAAGCCATGGTTGCACGCAACCATTCCTTGTGCGGCATGGCAGGGAATCCAGAAACAACGGCACCAGCCTCCTGACTAGAAGCAACGCCGCTTTTGCCGGCAACCATAACTCCATCACCTAGTTCAATATGATCTCTTATAGCAACCTGACCGCTTATAACAACACTGTTGCCTATTTTTGCACTTCCGGCAATTCCGGTCTGGGCGATAACAAGTGACCTTTCACCTATCTCAACATTGTGGGCAATCTGAACAAGATTATCAATCTTTGTCCCTTTCTTGATGAGGGTAGCTCCAAAAGTACCCCTGTCCAGGCATGCGTTTGCACCAATCTCAACATCATCCTCTATCTGAACAATGCCGACATGCGGCCTTTTTACATGATTCCCTTTCTCATCAGGAACATAGCCGAAGCCGTCACTACCGATTACAGTTCCGCTGTGAACGGTAACGCGACTGCCAATCATGCAATTGTCCCTGACGGTGACATTTGCAGCAAGGAACGTATCGTCACCGATGATTACACCATCACCGAGCACTACGCCAGGCTCAAGAGTCACACGCTGGCCAAGTTTTACATGATCCCCCACAACAACCATGGGGCCTATTGTGACTTCGGCAGGAACTTCACACCCTGAGCCTATAAAAGCCGTTTGATGGACTCCACCAGGAGTATACGCTTTTTTTAGAAAAAATGTATGGATAATGGCTGCAGCCAGCACAGGATTTTCTACCTGGATTGCCGGGACACTGACACCTTCCATGTTCCTGGGAATAATACACGCTGAGGCATGAATTTCTGCCAGTCTGGCAGCATACTCTTTTTTGGTCAGAAAGGTTATCTCACCGGATCTGGCACTGTCAATATCAGCAAGATTTGTAATGGATACCTGCGGATCTCCTATCACATCACCATTTACCATTACAGCAAGCTCTGCCAATGTTATTTCTTTTTGGTCCATATCTATTCAACCCCAAAAAAAAAGACGGGCAGTTAGAAAACATACCCGTCCGAATATTCCAGAAAATGTATATTTTACTGGCCGGTATTTACTCTATTTCTTAAAATTCCGGAAGGTTTAAATGTAATTACCCGCCGGGCGTCAAGCATCAACTCCTGCCCTGTCTGTGGATTTCTTCCCCGCCGCGGTTTTTTGTCTTTCACATTAAACTTTCCAAAACCACTGATTAAGAGATCCTCTCCGCTTGCAAGGCAATCTTTGCTTATTTGCAAAAAAGCTTCAATTGTTTCCGTTGCCTCAGTCTTGGAGAGGTCATGGGTCTGATATATCTTATGGACCAGATCTGCTTTAGTCAGTGTCATAATTCCTGTTCTCCCTTAATGCTAACGTAATCGTTTTTGAAAAATAACTGTAACATCACAAAACCCTGGACGGCAGGATCGCCCCGTAACGAAATACTTATTTCGATGCTCTCCCAAGACACTTCATACAGCCTTTCCCTGCAAATTGGGCGGCCGCACCAAGTTCATCTTCTATCCGCAGCAACTGATTATATTTGGCAACCCTATCTGTTCTCGATGGTGCACCCGTCTTAATCTGACCGGTATTCAAAGCAACACTTAGATCAGCAATGGTCGTATCCTCTGTTTCACCGGAACGATGAGAAATAACAGAGGTATAGCCCGCCCGATGAGCCATCTCAATGGCATCAAGAGTTTCGGTGACAGTGCCAATCTGATTGAGTTTCACAAGAATAGAGTTGGCAACCCCTTTTTCAATTCCTTTTGCAAGTATTTTAGTATTGGTAACAAACACATCGTCACCAACAAGCTGAATTCTGTTTCCAAGCCTTTCTGTTATTTTTTTCCAGCCACTCCAGTCACTCTCATCCAGGCCGTCTTCAATGGAAACAAGAGGATATTTTTTAACCCAGCCTTCGTAGTAATCAATTAATTGATCTACTGTTTTATTCGGTTTTTTTTCTGCTGCAAGCACATAACATTTTTTCTTTTTATCATAAATTTCACTTGCGGCAACATCAAGTGCTATAAAAATATCCTTTCCTGGGCTGTACCCTGTTTTCTGAATGGCTTCGAGAAGACATTCCATGGCTTCTTCATTAGAGCGCAGGTTCGGGGCGAAACCACCCTCATCGCCAACAGATGTTAAATGCCCTGCTTTCTTCAGGACACTTTTGAGATTGTGAAATGTCTCCACACCCATCTGCAGGGCCTCTGCAAAACAGGATGCACCTGCGGGCATAATCATGAACTCCTGAATATCGACATTGTTATCCGCATGGGCGCCGCCGTTCAAAACGTTCAACATTGGTACCGGCAGAACCTTGGCATTCACTCCCCCGAGATAGGTATAAAGAGGAAGACCCAGTTCATTGGCAGAGGCTTTGGCAACGGCAATGGAAACTCCGAGGATAGCATTGGCGCCAAGTTTTTTCTTATTTTCTGTCCCATCAAGCTCCAGCATGGTCTGATCGACAAGAACCTGCTGGGTTGATTCCAATCCGACAAGAGCCCCACCAATTTTTTCATTTACGTTTGCAACTGCGCCTTGAACACCTTTACCCATATAGCGTTTTTTCCTGGTATCACGGAGCTCCAGAGCCTCCCGGATACCAGTGGACGCACCGGAGGGAACAAGAGCCCGCCCCATAACACCGGTATCAAGATGAACTTCCACTTCAACGGTTGGATTACCTCTGGAGTCAATGACTTCGCGACCCAAAACACCTATTATTTCTCCCATCTACAATCTCCTTTTTTAACCTTATAAGGGAATTTCTTATCCAATAACACTGGCCATTTTAAATATCGGCAGATACATGGCGATAACAAGGCCGCCAATCAACCCTCCGAGAAAAACCATCATGAACGGCTCAATCATTGCCGTCATATTTTCCACAGCCTGATCAACTTCTTCATCATAAAAATCAGCAATCTTCTCAAGCATAGTATCAAGTGCACCTGTAGCTTCACCGACATTTATCATCTGAACAACCATCCCGGGAAAAACACCTGTTTCTTCAAGGGGCTCTGCTATAGTTCGGCCCTCAGTAATCGCATCAGCAACCCTGAAAACCGCCTGTTCTATTACCGTATTTCCAGAAGTCTTGCCGACCACCGTCAAAGCATCAAGGATGGGAACTCCACTGTGCAGCATTGTGCCCAATGTCCTGGTAAATTTTGCAACGGCAACCTTCCTGACCAACGGACCGACAACAGGGGCTTTCAGTATAGCCCGATCCATTGCCTTACGGCCTTTTTCGGTATTGTACACCTTTTTAATACCGACCACCGTAAGCACAATGGCGCCGATAATAAAAAAGAAATTGCTTTGGGCAAATTCACTTATGTTGACAACTATCTGGGTTGGAACTGGCAGGGCCGAACCGAAGTCGGCAAACATCTTGGCAAAAACAGGCACAACAAAAACAAGAATTACAGCCGTAATAACCAGCGCAATACACAGACAAATTACCGGATAGGTCATGGCGCCCTTGATTTTCTTCTTCAAGATCATACTCTTTTCCATGAAATTTGCCAGACGGGTCAGGATTGTATCAAGGATACCTCCAACTTCACCGGCATCAATCATATTACAGAAAAGATTGTCAAAAACCTTGGGATGCTTTTTCATAGATTCGGCAAAAGTCATTCCTGTTTCAACATCAGTCTGGATATCAGTAAGTGTTTTTTTAAACGTACTGTTCTCCTGCTGTTGAGCAAGAATCTGCAGACTTTGAACCAGGGGAAGACCGGCATCAATCATGGTTGACATCATCCGGGTAAAGACAACCACATCCTTCCCTGTAACCTTAGGCTGGAAGAGGGAGATATCTTGAAAAATATCTTTCGGCGCCTCTTTAAGGACTGTCGTCTTTATCCTGATCTTTTTAAGCTGAGCTGCCGCAGCTGCCTGACTTGGGGCCTCAAGCTTCCCCTTACGCTTCTCACCGTATGAATTTGTTCCTTTCCAAACATAAATAGGCATATTACAATTCCTTACATTAACTCTTTATCGGGGCTCACAAGACACGCCCTAACAACATATTGTTGATATAACGCGTTCTTGCATCTTCCCCGTATGTAAAAGATTTTATATTAACTTTTCAGGAAACACAATATAATCGGTTAATATTTTTATTTATTTTCCTTTATTAGACATAAAAATTACTGAATTGCAAAATATCTGCCACCAAAGAACAAACTCTTTTTTATTGACACCTTTTCCTCTTTCCTTTATTAATATCTGTTTCAGTAAAATGGACTCATCAAATTTAAAGGCAACCTATAAAAATTGACTTTTTGCTCGCTAGCGGTGTCATTGCCAAAATGAAAAGTGCTCACACACCTCAGTATGCGGAGTTTATGCCCCATGTGGGTGCTTTTTAATTTTGGCATTCCTTGCTAGCAAACAAAAATCTTAATTTTTCAAGGTACCTTATAGTCATCTAAACAAACATACTTTCAGAGGAATTCTCAATGGCAGCAAGTAACGAACTCTACACCAGCGGCTTTTTTAATCCGGTAATTGACAAATGTGAAGGATGTGAAAGAATCGTCGAGGCTGACAGCAACAAATACTGCAAATCATACTCATCCCCAGAGGCAAAATGGCGCCTTGGGATATGTAATTTCGCCACTCACGTAAAACCTGAAATTTTTGTAGGGAAAGTCAGAGTCAACCCTATCAAGGCTTCCAAAAGAGCCGCAGGATCAAAAAAGAAATAATACCCTTTTTTGCCGGTTACGAATACTGGAAGAACTCTGTTTTGTTCTTCCAGTATCAAGACTTTTTACAAACCCTACCTGCCCGCATTTGGATATAGCGAGAGCAAAAACTCCTCATCTTTCAGTATCCCAAGAAATCGTTCATAGTTTTCCGTAAAATCCTCCGGTATGTCACCTTCCCTGATCATTTTATTCGCGACCTTTTCCAATAGATTCTGATCAGCTGCGTTTATGGCATAAAATACCCTGTCCAGAATCCTCAGCCGCTTTTTCTCATATGGAGGGACATCCTTGCGAAGAGCGATCTCTGCATGATGCGTATCAGGTTGAGGAATAAACCTGAACAACTTCGGGGTATCATAAATATTTGCGGCATTGAGAAGCCTGCACACTATTGAATCAGATAACCGGCCAAACTCACTGACCAAAAACTCAAGCTCTTCACTGTTTTTTTCAGCAAACAATAAAGTAACATAAGGAGCAATCTCCTCCAGACTCAACACTTCTTTCTTCAGTACAGCAACCAGCCATTCAAGTTGCCCTTCAGTACTCCTGGCAACAAAAGGCAGATATCTTTCATACCATTTTCTTGTTTTCTTTTTTGATGTGGTTTGCATAATGGCTCATGATATGGATGGTAAAAAAACATTTTTGTTTCTTACGAGAGAAGTTTGCCAAATTATGACCAATCCCCAATCTGGATCTATTCACATTGACGATATTGCCTAAGGCCGCTACATTATATTGTAACAAAAAATAGCTTTTGGAATAAAATTAATTTCCTCAGAAAAAAGTTTATTCACTTCTGAGAGCACAGGAAAGGAGAATTATGGCACAGCGCACCTTATCCACAGGAACAAAACTCATCGCAACACTGGCCCTCCTTGCTGTTATGGCTGTTCTTTTTTTGTTTTTTCTCAATATGAATCAACGATCCGAGAAAAAAGCCATCACGACTATTGAACAGGAACGCCAGCAATGGGAGGAAAAAGCCTCAGCATTGGCAGAAAAAGTACCCGCAAATCATTCCACTGAGGAATCTACAGCCACATCTGACATTCAACCGCCATCATTTGAAGCAATTCCCCCGGCTGCACCAACCGAAAAAGAATCCGATGCTGAAGAGATATGCCATAACACGACCCAGCGTTTTGACCATATCTTCGCTTATCTCGACAATCAGGAATACATCCAGCAATTGGGTTTCAAAAATGGATCAAAAACCTACCTGTCCTCCATTGCAGAAAGACTCTACACCAACAAACCGAAAATTGTCCGGGAAACAGATTCCCTGCTTTCAATAATGCAGAATACAGCTCACCTTTACCGGGTTCTCGGAAAAAAGGATATCGGCATCCTAAAGACTCTTCTGGAAAATGAAAAAGAGACTCTTGAGCCTATGCTGGCCTCCTTCTTCAGGGGCATTGACGAAAACAAACAATGCCTTGCCGGAAAATACCCTGTGACTCTTCCACTGGAAGAACTGTATGCTTATTCCACCTTTTTTCTAAATACAATGGGCGGCCAGGCCTATCTTTTCAGACGTGATCCCGTCACCAGGATTCTTATAAAATATTATGCGATTCTCATCCTGCATAAAGCAAATGAGCAGGGTATTAATAAAGCTGGAGTTGATATCCGGTCGGGACTGAAAAATCTCATTGATGAGCTCCTTGTCTTCCAGGTTCTGCAAAAAAGAGATGAATATCTGAATACCCTGCTTGTGCTGCAATCCAAATACGATCAGCAGTATGGCATGGGTGGTAACTGACAGAGTACAAAAATAATACGCATAAAAAAAGCGGGACATCATGTCCCGCTTTTTTTATGCGCAAACTGCTGTTAAAGGTACCTTAAAACTGCCTAATCTCTATTACCCATAAAATGCAGCAGACTGATAAAAAGGTTTATAAAATCAAGATACAGGGCAAGGGCACCGAGAATCGCACCTTTCCGTATGGCGGCTTCACCTTCCTCCATAATTCCTGATGCCCCAATCTGGGTGATCTTCTGCACATCATAGGCTGTCAGACCTGTAAAAACAAGAACGCCAACTGCTGAAACCACCCACGACATCATCGAACTCTGCAGAAAAATATTTACTACCGATGCTATGATCATCCCGATAAGGCCCATAAACATGAATGACCCAAGTCCGCTGAGATCTTTCTTTGTCACCAGGCCATAAATAGCCATGGCACCAAACATCCCTGCTGTCACAAAGAATGTCGTCGTCACTGATGTTGCAGTATAAATCAGCAGAATTACGGAAAGGGTGATCCCGTTTAAAGCGGAATAAAGAAGAAACAACCCAGTGGCCACCTGAGGTGAAAGTTTCTGAATTCGAGATGACAGATAAAAAACAAGCCCCAGTTCACCCAGAATAATCCCCCATCGCATTAAGGGATTCATAATAAAAATTTCCAGGGCCGCAGGGGTATTGGCCACAACGAATGCCACCACTCCGGTAATACCAAGACCAATTGCCATCCAGTTAAAGACCTTGGCAAGAAAAATAGTTGAAGCCTGGGTCTGAGCCTGACTGGCAGTAACTGCCTGATGATGCCTGTTTTCGTACATTTCTTTAAAACCCTCCTGATAAAATTATCTTAACCATATCGTTAATACAGCACGCATACTAACTATAGGCAACTTTACATAAGTTCTGTTCAAAACAGCAGCCCCAAACAGACTCTTAGACTGTAATCATAACCGGATATTTGGCAATGCCTGCCTTCTATTTTTCACTACTATTTTATTTTCCACTCATGAGCACAGCCACTGTTCTGGTTGAATCAAGCTGCTCACAGGCAATTTTAATTGCTGCTGTCAATGGTACGGAAAGAAGCATACCCGGGATCCCCCACATCCAGCCCCAGAACACCAGCGAAAGAAGCACCACCAGAGGGCTTAGATTGAGACCCTTACCCATTACTTTTGGCTCCACATAATTACCGACAACAGTCTGTATTGCCACCAGCAGCAAAGCCACAATAAACATTTTACCAAACGATCCGGAATCAAAAAGAGACACAGCAACAGGAGGAATTACAGCAATAAGAGAACCAATATTAGGAATGAAATTGAGCAGAAAAGCAAGCACCCCCCAAAGCACCGCGAAAGGAACCTGGAGAGCCAACAGTATCAGAGTAACGAGAATACCTGTCAGAATACTTATAAGCGTTTTAAGTCCCAAATATCCCTGAACAGCCTTATTAATACGGCCAAGCGCATCAAGAACTGATTCAGATCGGCTTTTCCCAAATCCCAGAACAATACGTTTTGCAAAACTTTCTCTTTCTGCGAGCATAAATACCATGAACAGAAAAACCCAGATCATATTGCCAAGAAAAGAAAAAAAGGAACCGCTGAGCCGCTGCACCAGAGTCCCAACAGGTTTCAAATCCATCTCGCTGAAACTCTTGAGAAACGAGCCATACACCTCTCTTACCTGATCCGGACTGATGTTCAGCCAGGCCAGAATACTTCGTGAATATACCCAGAATTTCTCTTCAAAAACGGGAAGCTGCCCCTGAAATTCTTTTATATTCACACTTACCAGTCTGCCGAGCAGGTAAATCAATCCAACTATAAATAAAATAACAATAAGCGTTCTTATAAAACTAGGCAGGGGAAATCGTTGAAGAAAATCGAGCGGAATCCCTAGAGCATAGCAAAAAAGCAATGAGATGCTAAGGGGGATAAATAAAAAGGCCATGGTCTTGAGAATTACTGTAAGCAGAACAAGCAGCAACACCCAGGATGCAACCTTTACAATTCCCATTGCCGGTTCATGTGATTCATTTTTCATTTGTATTTACCAGTGTCATCATTCAAATATACTTTTCAGAGATAAAAAATATCTCCTGATTCCGGCAAAAAAGCATTAAAGGAAACACTCTGTACTGCCGCGACGATGCGATCATACTGCTCTCCCCTTTCTGTCCTGTCAACATGAACCAATGCAAGGTTTTTCGCCTTGGCTTTTTCAGCAAACTCAAGACTTTTTTTAACATTTCCATGTCCCGGTGCAACGTTGTTCATCCAGAAAGACTCATGAATAATGAGGTCACATCCTGATGCCAAAGCGAGGGTTTTTGCAGTAGGTTTTCCATCACCGCTGTAAAAAAGTGAATGACTGTCATCTTCGATGCGTACAGAAAGGCAGCGCTGAGAATGAACATTTTCGGCTGTTTTCCAGAGCACGGAACCTGTTTTCATACAACCTTCAGGTTCCAATTCAACGATTTCCAGCCTGAATTTCAGCCTCCTGAGAAAATCGGGATAAGCAAGCTCCATGACCTGCACAATCTTTTCTTTAATCCCGGCTTGACCACATATCTGCAATGGTTTCGATCTGCCCATTTGCCAGAAACGCAAAAGCAGTAATGGAATACCAAAAAAATGGTCTCCATGGAAATGAGATATCCATACCGCATCGAGCTCATCCGGATCATCACACAGGGCAAAGTAGTTATGGGGCACTGTAAAACCGCAATCGAGAAGAATCCGTTCATTGCCGGCTGTCTTGACATGGATTGAGGTGTTCGGTTGACGCGCATCACAGGCCTCTCCAACACCGAGAAAACAAATTTCCATAGCGTCTTGCCCTCAGACCATTCCAAAGAAATAAAAAAAGATCAAATTCATAGCACCACTATGGATTAAAATAGTTTATTATGCAAGATTGCACCGCACATTTTCAATAGGTGAATACTTTTTACCAGGGCCTCAACACATAAAGCATGCATGATCATATACCCCTCACACGCAGTCAGTTAATAACAGGCTACAGCTCCCTGTCTGACTTTGAGAAGACAGTGCTCCAGCTTGCCTCTGTTATCTTTGAGCCGGCAAATCAGGAAATTATAGCAAGTTGTCTCGTCCATATGGGATTTGACCTCAAAGATAATTTCATCGATGACAACAGGCCGCTTTCCGCCCTTCTCCGCAAGCTCCAGGACCGCCATCTCTTGACCTGGAAATACCAATGTCATCCCCTTATCGTGGAGATTATGACACGGAAGGCACGCAGTGCAGGAATCCTGGAAAAAATGTCTGCCGCCGCCCAGGAAGAGTTGCCGGCCACTGAAGAACAGATCAATTCCATCCCCCATAAAACAGAACGTCTCCTGCGAGAAATCCGCATAGGGCTCTACAATAATAACATCTCGCACGCTAACAGTTTCCTGGTCCGCTTTCATGATCTGCATGACCCCTCCAGGACGGAATCCCCCCTTATCAAGATCATCAATAACCCTTTCGACGCTGTCTGGTTCCGTGAACTTCCCGTCTACCTGCAGCTTCATGCCCTCCATGAAATTTCAAAACACTGCCTGAAAGACATGGAACCTTTCGAACCGGTCATGGATTACCTCATGGCGCAGGAAACGCTTCAATCCATACCGGAAGAAGGGAAACCTTCCCTGTATTATCTGCGCATAAACAACCTGCTCATGCAGGGAAAATTAGATAAAGCCAGTCAGGAAATCGCCATGGCCGGCGAAAATATAACATCATCGGGTCTTCGCGGCTGGGCAGCCTATCTTGCGGCAATACCCAATGAAGCCATCAACTCCTTCGAGGCCGATCTCAAGATCTTGCGTAACAAGGGGCAATCCCGAAATCTCTTTTTCACTGGTCCAGAAGGCCTGTTTTTTATTCTGTCGCTCTTAAAATCCAACGATTATTCCCAGTTTCCCAGAATCAAACGATTCGTTTCAATTATCGAATCAACCCAACCCGGCAGCTATCTTCTTGAAAGTTACCGGGCCCTTCTGGCAGTATGCAGTGCCAAACTGGAAAATTTTCAATCTGATTATTCGATCAGTATCTGGAAACCTGGTCCTAAAAACTCCATCACCACCCTTTTTCAGGGGTTATGTCAGTACTGGCTCCATGGCCGGCTCGACAAAGCACAGATTGACGAAATTCAGAACTACCGGGAAAAAGCCCAGGAATACGGCTACCAATGGCTGTCCCAGGAATACGACATTCTGCTTTCACTCTCATCAGGGGAACTTTTCGACAGCACCCATACTATTTCACAATCTTCTGTTGTTTCAGTCTTTCAACAGGAGACACCATGGCAGCGTGCTTTAAAATCTCTTGAGATTGTCGGGTTAAAATCCGGAGAAGACGAAACTGCAGGAAGTTCTTCACGCCTCATCTGGCTTATTGCCTACGACAACGGTTTCATTTCCATAACCCCAAGGGAACAGAAAAAAACGATACGGGGCACATGGAGCAAAGGAAGGTCTATCGCCCTCAAGCGTCTTGCAGAAGAGATGCAGTTAGACTTTCTCACCCTGCAGGACCAGCAAATCTGCTCAACTCTTTATCGCCGCCAATCGTCCACAGATTCTTCCTATGATTTCTATATGGAAAACACTCTTTCTCTTCTCATTGGACACCCTCTCCTTTTCCTGAAAAAATCACCGTCAACCCCTGTTGAACTGCTTCGGGGTGAGCCGGAACTTGTTGTGACAAATCAAGGCAACAAACTGCTCCTTCATTTTTCTCCCTATAATTTAGAAGAAAAAACTGTTGTCACCCAAGAGACAGCCACCAGGTTCAAAGTAATTACCTTTACCGTGCAGCATCGCAGAATAGCTGAAATTATCGGCAACGATGGACTTCTTGTTCCGGCATCCGCAAAGGCACAAGTGGCACAAACTTTAGGCAAACTGGCGGCATCCCTGACAGTGTATTCCGACATAGGCGCATCGTATGACGATATCGTCAAGATCGCCCCGGATTCACGTATTTTCATACAAATACTGCCCCTTGGAGCAGGCTTTCGCCTCTCAATTCTGGTGAAACCACTGGGGCCACATGGCCCGGCCTTACTTCCCGGATATGGAACCACAACACTCATCGCTGAAATACAGGGAAAACGTCTTCATACCTACCGTAATCTCGATGAAGAAAAAAGGACCAGTCTTGAAATTGAAAACGGCTGCCCTACCCTTGCCAGCTTATCTGACTCAAGTGGCGAATGGCTGTTTGATGATCCCACCCACTGCCTGAACGTCTTATCGGAACTTGAGAACATCAGCGGTGACCACATCATAGTTGAATGGCCAGAAGGAGAAAAATTAACAATAAAACAGGAAGTTACTTTCAACAAATTCCATGTCCGTGTTCACAAAAAACAAGACTGGTTCTCCCTGGACGGCACCCTGGAGATCGATGCCGACACCGTTCTTGACATGCAGCAGCTGCTCAACCTTATCACCACACACCCGGGGAAATTTATTCCAATCGGCAAAGGGGAATTTATCGCCCTGTCGAAAAAATTTCGCGCCAAACTTGAAGAACTCGCCATTATATCCGAACAACAGGGTGAAAAGAGGTTTATTCGACCCCTGGCCAGCCTGGCCCTGGAAGATTTCGCCATCAATGGAAGTATTCTGGAAAGTGATATTCACTGGCAGAGTCAAATCCACAAAATGCACGAAGCCCAGGAGCTGCATCCGGAACTCCCCTCTACTCTCCAGGCCGAACTCCGCGACTACCAGATCGAAGGTTTTGTCTGGCTGGCACGCCTGGCACACTGGGGTGTTGGCGGCTGCCTGGCTGACGATATGGGACTTGGTAAAACAATACAGGCCCTGGCAGTCATCCTTGCCAAAGCACATCTTGGCCCCTCAATTGTTGTGGCGCCAACTTCGGTATGTTTTAACTGGATCCAGGAAATTGAACGTTTTACTCCTACGTTAAACCCCATCCTTTTCGGAAGTGCAGGCAGAGAACACACGGTCCAGACCTTAAAAAGTTTTGATATTCTCATTACCAGTTACGGGCTTTTACAGCAGGAATCAGAACTTCTCTCATCGCTGAACTGGCAAACCATTATTCTTGATGAAGCTCAGGCTATTAAAAATATAGCCACAAAACGCTCTAAAGCAGCAATGTCCCTAAAGGGCGAACTCAAAATTATCACAACTGGAACCCCTGTAGAAAATCATTTAGGAGAACTCTGGAATCTTTTCAATTTCATTAATCCCGGCCTTCTCGGCTCTCTTGATCAGTTCAATCGTCGATTCATAAACCCCATAGCAAAACATAAAGATAAATCTGTCCTTAGAAAATTAAAAAAACTCATCTCTCCTTTTATCCTCAGGCGGATAAAAAGTCAGGTTCTTGAAGAACTTCCTCCAAAAACCGAAATAGTACTACAGGTCGACCTGAGTGAGGAAGAAGCAATATTTTATGAAGCGATCCGGAGAAACGCCCTGGATCATATTGATAAAACGAACCATCCCGGGCATCGGCAAATGATGATATTATCGGGCATCATGAAATTGAGAAGAGCCTGTTGTGCCCCCAGTCTGGTTCATCCCGAAACCTCTCTCTCCAGTTCAAAACTGCAGCTTTTTAAAACGATACTTTCAGAACTACGGGAAAACAATCACAAGGCACTGGTGTTCAGCCAGTTTGTCTCCTATCTTAAAATAATCAGATCCCATCTGGATGCTGCCGGCATCAATTACCGCTATCTTGACGGTTCTACTCCAACCAGGAAGCGCCAGGAAGAGGTGGAAGCTTTTCAGGCCGGCGACGGAGATGTTTTCCTTATAAGCCTTAAGGCCGGCGGAACCGGTTTGAACCTCACCGCAGCTGACTACGTCATTCATATGGACCCATGGTGGAATCCTGCGGTTGAAGATCAGGCCTCAAACAGGGCGCACCGAATAGGACAGCAGCACCCTGTAACAATTTATCGCCTCATAACAAAAAATACCATTGAGGAAAAGATAGTAAAACTGCACCAGGAAAAGCGGAAACTAGCTGACACACTTCTTGAAGGCACAGATATAAGTCATAAATTAAGCAGTGAAGAACTTCTTTCCCTTCTCAGAGAATAATTCCCATACCGAGCCTCTTCAAAAAAAAGGCAGAGCCGCATTATCGACTCTGCCTTTGAACATACACAACTATAAAAATCTTATTTTTTACAGATCAGAACCTGCCGCAGGTTTCACCTTAAGGGCTCTATCTCTGATATTGGCGATATGAACTGCGTTAATCTCCTCAAAAGATATCCCCTCTGAATGCATGGAATCATCGGACTGATACTTAACCCGTGATGAAGCAATAATTATCCTGTCTTGCCTATCATTGTATGGCATTCCTTCGCAGGTCATACTTTCAACAGTGTCATCGTGTATTGCAGCCGTCAACAATATTTTATGTGAGCTGGCATGTTCATCAGGTCCTTCTGAAAAATCACAGGCTCCGGCATTTGAAATCCCACCGAATACTACCAAAACCATAAAAGTAAAAACAACTTGTAACATCTCATTTTTTTTCATCTATTTTCCCTCATCTTTTCTTAAATTTGTAAAAACACATCCAACGCAATTGTAGAGTAATTTGCAATTATTGTTCCATTCCCAAGACAGGCCCCTAACAATCTTAAATCCCATGTACTTTCAATGAGTTGGTCCATAAACCCCAATGTAACAAAATGAAAACAATAAACAACAGGGTACTTTTACCCTAACAAATCACTTTTGTCATTGGGTTATTTGGCGCATTCCTACATTACAACCTACAGCTTCATTATATGAATTTCCTGCATACAATAGGTTCATTAATGGTACAATACGTATTGAAACAGTTTAATAATCAGGCAGAAATACATACAATAAGGAGAAGAACTGTCCCGATATCCCCTTGACAATTTAGATTAATTGGTCAAAAACATAAGGCAACCTTGAAAAACCATGCAGGAATCAAACACATGAGGCTTCGGACTACGCAATTCCCTGCAAACCATTGCTATAACTGATCCTCTCCATCGAAATCCTCAAAAAGGAGTAATGCAGGCTAATGGATTCAGAAAAACAGAAAAATTCCAGGCTGATCATCTTCTTTTTCATAGGGGTGATCCTTCTCAATTACCCTATTCTTTCTCTATTCAGCGACAACGAAAGAAACGTTTTCGGCATTCCCTTACTCTACGCCTTTGTTTTTACCACATGGGCCCTGCTTATTTTTATTACCGCCCTTACTGTCAGGTACACCGGGAATAAAACTTCCCAGCACACCGACAAGGCACAATAATGCTGTGGAAGTATGTGGTCATACTGGTCGCCTTTGCCTATCTCGGTGTAATGTTTGGCGTTGCTTACTACGCAGAGAAACGTGCTGCTGCAGGACGCAGCATTATCAACAATCCCTGGGTCTACTCTCTTTCCATCGCTGTATACTGCACGACGTGGACCTATTACGGAAGCGTTGGCCGGGCAACCACATCCGGACTGGAATTCCTTGCCGTTTACATAGGCCCGACCCTTATGGCCTTTCTCTGGTGGCCTGTCCTGAAAAAAATAGTCCGCATCTGTAAAACTCACCGGATTACAACCATTGCCGGATTTATTTCATCACGGTACGGCAAAAGCTTAACCCTGAGCATCCTGGTCACTGTTTTTTCAGTTGTCGGCATTATGCCCTATATATCTCTGCAACTGAAAGCTGTATCCACCAGTATAAATGGACTGCTTCAACATCCGGAGATGATAACGCCTGCTCCTTCCATTGTATTATGGTCTGATACCGCTTTTTATGTGGCCCTTATCATGGCAGCTTTTACTATTATTTTCGGAGCCCGAAACCTGGACACTTTTGAAAGGCATGAAGGAATAGTTGCCGCTGTCGCATTTGAATCACTGGTAAAACTACTGGCATCCCTCGCAGTTGGAATATTCGTTGTATACGGTCTGCATAACGGAATTTTAGACATTTTCGATAAAGCCAGAGCCGTCCCCCATCTGGACACTCTTTTCACCATGGATGGCAATGACTACCTGCGATGGAGCACCATCACTTTTTTATCTGCAATGGCAATTATGTTTCTTCCCCGCCAATTTCAAATGATGGTGGTTGAAAATGTAAATGAAAATCATATTAAACAGGCCGCATGGATTTTTCCGCTCTATCTTTTCGCCATCAATCTTTTTGTATTGCCAATCGCCTTCAGCGGCATATTGCGTTTTCCATTTGGAGGCGTCAATCCTGACACCTTTGTCCTGTCCCTCCCGCTTTCAGCGCATTATCACGTCCTTGCCATGTTCGTTTTTCTTGGCGGACTCTCTGCCGCGACTGCAATGATTGCTGTAACCAGCATTGCAATCAGCACGATGGTAAGCAATGACCTCATTCTCCCCTTAATGATGCGGTTTGGTGTTCTCCGGATTAACCGACAAAAAGATTTCAGCGGACATATCCTGAAAATAAGGCAGATAACTATTATTATCATTCTGCTGCTTGGTTATATCAACTTCCGCTGGATAAGCGGCTCCTTGACCCTGGTCACAATGGGCCTTATCTCTTTTGCCGCTGCCGCCCAGTTCGCGCCATTGATTTTATGTGGAATTTTCTGGAAAGGCGGAACCCGTCTTGGTGCAATAACCGGTCTCAGCGGTGGTTTTGCCGTCTGGACATACACCATGCTTCTCCCTCTTTTTTCCCAATCCGGCTGGCTGCCAATCAGTTTCATTGAAGAAGGCCCTTTTGGCATTTCAATCCTGAGGCCTTATCAGTTATTCGGCCTGGAGGGATTTGGATGGCTTGAACACGGAGTTTTCTGGAGCCTTCTGGTAAATATCGGAGGATACCTTATAGTCTCTCTTGTTGCTGAACACAGAAGCAGCACAGGGCATATACAGGCAGAGTTATTTGTAGACGTCTTTCGGCCAGAACGACGCACCTCTTCATGGCAGGATAATTTCGCAATATCTGACCTCCAGAAACTTTTATGCCGCTTTTTAGGGGATGAACCGGTTGAAAGAATATTCTCTCTATACAGCCGGGCCTTTGCCGGATCAATCGAAGAAAAGGGGGACCTTGTTGATTATGCGGAAAAAATACTTGCAGGCTCCATTGGCTCCGCCTCGGCCCGGCTTGCTGTGGCATCTGTTGTACAGCAAGCCACCGTTATTAAAGATCCTATAACCGCAGAGGAATCAATACGGGAAAGTGAAGCACGATTACAGGCTATAATGGACAACACTTCCACAGCTATCACCCTTAAGGATACCCAGGGCCATTTTATTCTCATCAATCGCAAATTTTCAGAGATGGTCGATATGTCAAACGAAGAAATCGTTGGAAAAACCGACTACGACATTTTCCCGGAAAAACTTGCAGATAAATACAGAGAAAATGACAGGAAAGCGCAACAGGAGGGCTTCCCGATACAGGTCGAAGAAACTATCCACCATCCTGATGGACGCCATACATATCTCGCCATCAAGTTTCCCCTCTACGACACAAGCAGAACACCATATGGCATCTGCAGCATAGCCACAGATATTACAGAACGAAAACGCAGTGAATTTGATCTGCAAAAGAGCCATGACCGTTTAAAACAGGCCCTAGAAGATACTATTACCGCCATTGCAAGAGCCGTTGAAGCACGGGATCTCTACGTTGCCGGCCACCAGAGACGCGTCGCTCAGCTCGCTGTGGCCATAGCCAGGGAAATGGGACTCAGCGATGATCAGATTGAAGGGGTCCGCATGGGTGCGATGATCCACGACATAGGAAAAATCCATCTCCCTGCTGAAATTCTAAACAAACCGGCCCGATTGCTTGACACTGAATTCGCCCTTGTCAAAAGCCATTCCGAGGTAGGCTACGAAATCCTGAAGGATGTTACATTGCCATGGCCTGTTGCCCAGATTGTCCACCAGCACCATGAGCACATTGATGGTTCCGGTTACCCCCATGGACTGCAGGAAAATGATATCCTTATCGAATCAAAGATAGTTTGTGTAGCGGATGTCGTCGAAGCAATGGCAGGCCACCGCCCTTATAGACCGGCAAAAGGGATTCAAAAAGCCCTGAAGGAAATTGAAAAACATAAAGGGATCTATTATGACCCCAAAGTAGTTGAGGCATGCCTGCGCCTCTTTAATGAAAAAATATTTACCTTTGAAGAAAAATTGCACTCTTAAACAGGCGCCAGAAAAAAAACTAACCCGTATTTTTTACAAAACAGGCACATGGAAAAGGTATTTCTGGTAACTGAAAACCACGCCATCGGAGACAATTTCCTCCACCCTCAGATGAGAGTCCAAGGTGTCACCTTCCCGCACTATTTTTCCATTTATACTGGCTAAACGAGAGGCTGGCTTTTTGGCGAAATAGACATGGGCACTAATCTGAAATTCCGGAAGCTCCCCCCGCACAGCCAAGGGCAGCTGCATGAGATGAAGCGGTTTCCTTCCTGCGCTGTTTTTTTCAGTATTCAATGCAGAGGTTTGTGACATAGCCTTTCTGCGCTCCTGACCCGAAATACTTTTCGATACTTCCAATTGTTCTTCAGGTAACGTTTCCGTTTCTATAGCTTCCGGTTCTGCCGCAAGAACCGAATCTTCCGGGGAAACAAGATGTTCCTGTTCCAGTACCACCTCCTCAACAACTTCTTCAATAACCTCATCCTCTTCAATGGCACCAATGAACGCTACTTCCTGAACAGGATCAATATCCACATCTTCAGCAGTGGCAGCATTTACAGATTCAGGACCACTAGCGTCTGTATCTTCCTGGTTCGTATCTCTATCCATACCCTTTAAGATTTCACTATCAGCTTCTTCAATAATACGATCAGGGACAACAGAGACCGGTGCAGATTCTTCCCTGGCTGGCAGAGCCTTCTCTTGACCCTGGCTGGCTGCAATGTTTTCAGCCATAGCTGGAATAACAGTCTCCGGACTATTCCCCATGGTTGGTGGTGAAACAACATGTAATGGTTGAGGCTCAACTTCTCTTTCTTTTTCCAGAACCATTACTGTCTCAGGCGTATCGGGATTATAAACGACAGTCTGGGGTTCTGGTACAGACTGATCCGGACGCATGACAACAATCAAAATAACCGCATTCAGGAGTAAAATTGCCGCAAGGAAATAAGGCCACACTATTTTCTTGTTATCTTCAGGTGGACGTTCTGACTGAACGGTATTGAGATCCGGGATATGTCCCTTTTGCCTTTTTTGGTCAGACTTTTTAAGGGCTTCAAGAATATAGGACATCTTACTTATCCTCTGGTATATCAATTAACTTTGGCACGTTGATACCGCATGCCGAATTAAGATGAATTATGGTTTGAGGGCCGACGATGCCGTCCGGCACGAGATTCCTGGAAAACTGAAACTGTTTTACCTGGTTGGCTAAGTCACTATTAAACGTAATGGGATTCTGTGAACTAGGAGACCGCCCCTGGATGAAGGCCAGTTTTTTATCCAGCCATTCCACATTGACAGCAGTATCACCCGGCTTTATGGCAGAAATGTATTCGAGTGGTTTCGTCCATAACAGGGAATATTCACCGAACCACCGTGATCCGATATCTTCAATCGTAACAATTTTCTCCTCAGACCCGATGACAAGTGTTGCCGTCTGGCCATGGAAGGCGGTCAGGGCAGCAAAAAAACGATCCCCTTTATCGTCATAAAGAGTCAACACCGCAGGTCGATTGAGATCCACCAGGCTATCGAGACTCCCCTGGAGATCCAGGCAACGCAAGTTGTGCGATTCGGCAAAAGAACATACCGATGTCCCGCTGCCAGGAATATATGGAACTTGCCAACTGGCAAAAAGAGCCGTATAGGCCATTCCAGCACTTTCCTTGATCGACTTGTCGCCAGGCCATTCCAATGGAGAAATATCCCGGGATAGTACCCGAATATCAGTCTCACTTATTTCTATTTGAATCCCTGGTTCGTCACCATCTGCACCTGGCGTCTCCAGCATTGCCACAGGCATCGCCTGACCTTCAAGACCTACCATCTCCATTTGCATGACCGGCTCAACCGGCTCCGCCATGTCACCTTCTTTCAGCTCCATCACAGGACCCACAGGGTTTACATGATCTATTGGAGTTATCGGTTCAACCTTATCCAGAACATCTACCTGTGAAACAGATTCCTGAATAAAAAATGCGCCTATCTGCGGATTCTGATAATAATAGGCGGCTGCCAATACCGATCCACTGAAGAGAAGAAACATGGCCGCCAGTGACCAGTAGGACCTTTTTCTGTTTTTCTGCGGATGGTCATCTATATCACCGAAAACTTCCCGTGCTGCTTTTTTCAGAATGGATGTGCTTACCTGGTCCTGGTCGTGCACATAGGTACCAAGAAGAGCCCGATCACAAATAATATTGATCAGGCGAGGAGTGCCTTTACTTAACTGATACAGAAGCTTTAGAGTTGAAGGTGGGAAAATTTTGCTTCGGCCTTCGGCTATTGTTAAACGATGAGCAACATAGGACCCTACCTCCCTTTGAGACAGAGGCTCAAGATGATACCGGGCAGTTATTCTCTGGGCAAGTTGACGCAACTCAGGACGCTGCAGCATCTCCTTCAGTTCAGGCTGTCCCAGCATAATAATCTGAAGTAGCTTGCGTTCGTTGGTTTCCAGGTTGGTAAGCAGCCGTATCTGCTCCAGAACATCAACACTGAGATTCTGGGCTTCATCTATAATCAGTACTGCTTTTCGTCCTTTTGCATGAGACCGTAAAAGAAAGCTGTTAATGTGATCAACAAAGACCTTGATACTATTAAATTTTTCCTGTTGGTCTATACCAAATTCTTCGCATATTGTGGCCAGGAGTTCTTCAACCGTTAATTTAGGATTAAAAATGAATGCAATATCGGTATCCTCAGGAACCTGCTCCAGAAGACAACGACAGATCGTCGTTTTCCCCGTTCCAACTTCACCAGTGAGCAAAACAAAGCCGCTTTCACTCCTGATGCCATAGAGAAGATGAGCCAAAGCCTCCCTGTGGCGTTCACTCATAAATAAATAATGAGGATTCGGGGCAATAGAAAAAGGAAGTGAGGTAAAACCGAAATATTCTTCGTACATAGTAAATTCAACTAGGAAATTATGTGTTGATAGTAAACGGTTATCGGCATATTCCAGCAACCACGTCTATTACTAAGGAGTTTCTTCATCGATTACACGCAATCCGTCCATTAAGAGCTTCATAAACCCGTCAATGGGTGAAGATTGCTCTTCATCAGCTGAAAGATTGGCCGAAAAGGAAAAACGACCCTGTTTTTGCCGTAATATATCAAAAAAGGCTTCCCGGCCCTGCTTTCCCTGAAAATGTGCGCCAACTACCTCTCCACCCTTGAAAGCAACCTGGGCAGACCCGTTATTCAAAGACAATGACACACGTCCAGTCTTGCTGTTTTCATGTATCATCTGAAATAACTCTGGCGGCTGAAGTTCCGCAAGAGACCCTGTCAGGCCATGAGAGATCCTATCCGTCTGGGAGATATTCGTTTCACCGAGACGCTGAACCAGAATTTGCGTCACAGCCATCTGCAGGAAAGGGAATTTGGAGAGAATATTCTTTAAGTCCTTACCAGGGAGGAATACAACCTTGGTCGGCTCTACCGTTTTTATTGTCGCGCAGACAGGCTTTCCGCTGAAAAGGCTCATTTCGCCAAAAATCTCACCACGTCCGAGAAAAGCAATGGCATCGCCATCGTTATCGAGGACAGAGACTCTTCCGGAGACAATCATGTACAGATTTTTTCCTGGGTGTCCCTGCTGAATGATAATATCGTCAACATCAAAATCCTTTATAACAATAAATTGAATAATAACCTTCAGACTTTCTTCATCCAAAACCTTGAGGAAAGAAAAAGAGTTGAGCATATTCTCAAGTGTCCCCAGAGAACGGGCCTGTTCTCTGCTCTCCATGGCGGCAAGCATACGCATCTGAGGAGTGGAATACTTTTTCTCCTCAGCAAATCTGAACTTGATAAGCCCGGTGCATCCACTGCAGTTGAACTCCTTCTTTTCCTTACCCTTGTCAATACTGTCAATTTTTTCAGTTACGAGAATCTCGGTAATTTCGCGGGCGAGAAACAGGCAGGTAGGCTTATCTGGAGGCAGAGTGAGAGCAAGTCCTGCGAGGCCAAACTCATCGCCAAGACTATACATCGGGCAATCATTAGCAGCAGTAATTACAAATTGGGCTTTTATGAAACTCATTGAACCATTCTCTCCGGGGGATGATTTTTTATGGCACATTAACAGCAGGAAAGTTCAGGAAGATTGCTCTCCTGTTTTCCTTGTTGCTATTGTAACGGGAAAAAAGAGTTCTGACAAACATTGAAGTATTCGCTGTCAGCGCTCCCACACCCTCTCAATCCGAAAGAACTTTCCTTCTGATCCGGAGTGCGTGAATAAAAGTTGGAACATCTGCCTGCCATACCGGCAGGATAAAGGTCATGCTTATTTCCTCTATAGCGGTGAAAAGAAAAACCAGCGAGGATACGCGAAAAGGAAGGGATGGGCCATCAATCAGCATCAGGATGATACTGACACTCAAAAGAACTGCTGAAAGTTTTGCCCCGAATGTATGATAACTTATAAGTCTTTTAAATTTGAGAAATCCGCATATAACCGGCAGGATATAACTGAAAAGAACAATACTTACCCATACATCCTCCCGTTGTATGATATCAGGCCGAAGCCACCAGATCGAAGGGGGAACCGTGACATAGATAAAATTATCCCCAAGACTGTCCAGTCTTGCACCAAGTTCCGATGTCTGATTCAGCATCCTGGCAATAAAACCGTCAAGACAATCTGTGATCAAAGCTGCAACAAAAAAGATCAGGAACAGATTGGCTTTCCCGTTCCATGCTAAATAAAGCAGAAGAGGCGCAATGATCAGCCTGAGGCAGCTAAGTATATTCGGAATATTGACCATAATTATACGGACCCTTAACACATAAACCTGTTTCAGGTTCTCACGTGAAGAATTTTGTGTATCTATTCAACATAATGCTTCAAAACATGAAGAACCACCGAACTGTAGTTGTCTAGCAGTGCTGCAGATTCGTTCGTTTGGGACTTCGAGGAGGTAAGCGAGCTTGCGAGACTCCGATAGCCCCTCTATCTGAGAAGGCCCAAGCGAACGAAGATGCGGTGCTGCTGAATAATTACAATTTTGTTATCGAAACAAGGCAATTACTGTAGCAACACCATATATAAACAACCAGGCGATAGAAAAGAAAACAGCCCTTTTCCTCCATGGGTCTTCAACTCGGATAACCGCCACAGCCACGACAAAAACAAGTGGAAAAAGAACGCCGGACCACAACGGATGTATATAGCGAAGTAGTTCCTGTATTCCAAGGAAAAACCAGGGGCCAGCGATATGCGTCATTCCTGGCTGCATTGTTTCCATTGGAGCATCCCAGAGAAGAGCCATTCCTGTCATAAGCAGAATCAGGAGGCCATGACTGGAAAGACTAACCCGATAACGGCGGAGGTGATCCCAGGCCAGTATACCCCAGATCACTCCCAGGCCGATAAGATGATTAGCGTACACCCTCTTAACACCCTCCTCTAACAGAGCAAACAGCATGGAATTAAGCAGTTCGCCAATATAGGGGATTGTGAGACAGAGCTGCTCAGCAATAATTCCTGCCGATTCTCCGGTAATATCTCCCCGGAGCACATATCCGGTAAAGAGCAGAAGTACACCTGCCGGCAGTGTCCCGACGAGAATAATCCATTTTGCCAGAGACAGCCGAAGGTAAGAACCATTATAAATGATGGCCAGGAGATGAACAGCCGAAAGAAGAAAAAAAATCTGGCTCGAATAGAAATGGAGTGATCTCCAGAAGGCCCCAAAAGGAATAAGCATATCCAGGGAAACCGCAGAATAAAATGGATGTTCCGGGTTGTACTGCAGGGCAAGAACGAGACCTGAAACCACAGAGACGTAAAGTGATATCAGACTTTTCTCTCCCCATTTTATGTCTGTTATCTTTACTGCAATATTCATCAACACCCTTTACTCCGGCAGTTTTCGCAATCAGCCTCATCTACTGATTTGCCAATGAGAACTAACTAAACAGAGTTACAACGTAACCCTTGCCATCGCCGGTTATTTTCTCTGCCTTGAATCCGGGAAGATCCCTTTCGGCTGGGCCGGAAATCATCTTTCCCATAATGGTAAATTTGCTTTTGTGACATGGACAGATTAAAAGCTTCTCTTTTTTTT
>JACNJZ010000065.1:52244-62939 GCA_014382295.1 Candidatus Desulfobia pelagia
GTACAGGTTCTTGAAACAGCCCAGGCATGAGAGGGGCCCTGAAAAAGAGCAAATTCAGGGGCAAGATAGACCTCCCCTTCAAGAAGCTGCTGATTAACTGTGACAAGTCTCGGTTTTTTGGGAATCCTGAAATGAAGGAAACGAAAAAGAGGATAACAAAGTGCTGCAACAGACGCCAGTTTCACCCACAACCAGGAATTTTCAAGGAAGGACCTTCTCTCCTTCATAGCCCCCCCTATCCTATCCGGACAAATCTGACATAATTGGTACGCATCCCACGTACACCACTGATCGGATCTTTATTACTTCGAGTCATAAGGTATGTATCGGACACACCACGATTATAACCAAGACTAAGAAAAGAGGATCTGGCGCCATAGCCATGGACGATAAAAACACAGTCCTGTCGAATACCCGGGGTAACTTTCACCGAGATGGAAGTGATGGATCGGATTCCATCCTGATTCTCAAGCATAACACGGTCCCCGTCATTTAAGCGCATGGTTCGAGCAACATCATCATTTACCCATATTTCATTTTCAGGAGATTCATGATGCAGCCAGCTATTATTGCAGGTCTGGGTCAGCGTGCGGACAGGTGACCTTCCATAAAGGAGTCTGAAGAAACCGGGTGGAGGCGAACCCACCGCCTCGTATGATGGCACGGGTGACCATCCCTGCTCATGGAAAGAACTGGAAGCCACCTCAATTTTATGACTGGGTGTAGAATAGGAGATAGGTGCCTCACTTTCCATACCATCATGATTTAGATTTTTTCGTTCATTAACAGGAAATTGAACAAACCCATCATTTTTCAATAATGTTTCCAGGGAAGCATCGAACTTCTTCAGCTGGCTGTTCAGAAATTCTTTGGCAGTATCATGGCGAAACATCTTTCCCCTGCCGACTTGCCTGCTCAACTGATGAACAATCCAATATGGGTCTCTGGCTTCAAATTGCGGAGAAACAACAGGAAACCTGCTCGCAATCACATTATGCCGATTATCCGACCAGCTCTCCAGCATATCATATCGTTCGAGAAAAGTTGCCTCGGGAAAAACAATATCGGCGTATAGGACTGACTCAGAAGGAATGACATCCGCTGCAAAAATAAAATCTGCCTTATTAAATGCATCGATTGTTTTGTATGGCAATGAGTGATTCTGCAGAGGATTCTGCCCCCAGCAGCCGATTACTTTAACATCACCTTTCAGAATGTTATTTCGAAGCGAAGAAAAAGAGGTATTCCCTTGGGGCAGACTCAAATCAGAAAACCGTTCATCAACCTTACGGGGTGGAACAATTCCGCCTTCTGCACCCCAGGAGCCAAGGACGGCTGTCAGTATCGCCATACTTCTTGCCCGCTGAACATCATTGCCATACCAGCTTAAATGGCCGCCGGGATGTATTATTGTCGCCGGTGCATAATCTGACATAAGCTCTGCTGTTTCGCGAATCAGCAAGGCAGGGATATCTGTAATCGCCGCCACCCTGTCAATCGGATACTGTCGAACCTGCTCTTTTAACTGATCGAATCCCTCAACATTCTCCTCAATCCACTTCTCGTCATAAAGATTTTTTTCGATGATGTGGTGCAGCCAGCCAAGGATAAGAGCGGTATCGGTCCCCGGTCTTATCGGCAAATAATAATCTGCCTTGTTTGCTGCGGATGAATATCGGGGATCAACTACAATTAACTGAGTTCCACGCCCCAGCGCCTCTGTGAACCTTCGCAATTCGGGAACCTGAACATTTTCACCCAGATGGGAACCAATGAGAACAACGCATCCAGCATTGTTGTAATCAAGGCTCAGGAAATCTCCCGGAGCCTGCCCAAAGACTGATTCATAGGCACGGTTACGAATACCATCGCAATGGTGCCAGGCAGCATCATAGATATGTGGAACATCAATATCCTGAAACAACTTTCGGATGTACCAGGAAGAGGGGCCTCCAGCCATAAGCCCCAGACCTTCAGGTCCTTTCTCAGCCAAAGCCTTTTTGATCTCCTGCCCTGTAATACGTATTGCTTCCTGCCAGCTTATCCTGGTCCAGACACCCTCACCGCGGCGACCGGCACGCTTCAAGGGATACTTTAAACGATCCGGGTCATATAAGAGTTTTACAGAGGCCAGACCCCGGGCACAGACCTTTTTTCCGTTAAATGGATTAACGCTGTTTCCTTCAATATGATGCAGGCGATCATTTTTGACCACTCCTTTCACCAGACACCGGGCCCGGCACATCGCACAGACTGTGGGTATAGATTTTATTGTACTACCGAAATCAGAAACAGAAGAAGAGGCAAAACAGGGAGATACTGGACCCGAAAGTGTAAGGGCGGCGGCGGTTAAGGAAGATCGTTTTAAAAAAGCCCGGCGGGTCAGATTCAACTTCATGATAATATGCTTAAAAAAGGAGTATGAATATCATAAGGCAACCTTGAAAAATCCTAATTTTTCAAGAGGCCTTTCAGATGTTATTGTTTTGAATAATGGGCCCTGAGTCTGTCCCCTACAAGATCGGGAACCAGGCCCTGAACATCTCCGCCGTGACTGGCAACATCTTTGACGATACTGGAACTTATATAAATCCAGCGAAGACCTGTCATCAGGAAGACAGTTTCAACATCCCGCACCATCCGCCGATTCATCAGTGCAAGTTGAAACTCATAATCAAAATCGGAAAGAGCCCGCAGACCTTTAACAAGAACTTTTGCACCCACAGTACTTGCATAGTCAACAACTAGACCCTGGATTGCCACCACTTCCACTTTTTTATTGTCTTCAGAAAAACACTCCTGAATCATCTGCAACCGCTCTTCAATAGTAAAGAGCGTCGTTTTTGCAGGATTGCGGGCAATGGCGATAATTACCTTATCAAAAATCTCTGAAGCCCTTTCAACAATATCCAGATGCCCCATGGTAATAGGATCGAATGTCCCTGGATATATGGCAATTTTTCCCCTGTGCGCAGGTCTGTCGGAACGAGATATACTCATTTAATTTCCTTATATGAAAAAAGGTAAAACCAGAATCCTGTTTCGCCGTATTGACGCTTGTCATAGCACTCCAGCATTCCTGTTTTGTCAGGCAAACTGTCACCGGAATCTGATTCTGCGACCACGATGCAACCGCTTTTCAGGAATACACCTTCACCCAATATATCAAGAAGATTCTCAGCGAGACGAGTCCGATAGGGAGGGTCCAGAAAGACAAGGGAGAAACCGCCGTCAGGCACATTGCTATTGTCGACACCACAGTTTCTTGCCAGATCCCGCTGCAGAACTTCGGCTTTCCCTGAGAAACCAGTCAGATCGATATTTTTTCTTATCAAGCCAATTGCGGTCGGGCTGTTATCAATAAAAAGCGAGGAAAATGCTCCTCTGCTTAAAGCTTCAAGCCCAAGGGCTCCCGTCCCGGAAAACAAATCAAGCACTCGCGCATCACGAACAGCATTGCCTAAAATATTAAACAAAGCTTCCCTGGCACGATCGGCTGTAGGCCGTATTTCATTTTTGCCGCCTTTTGAGCCTGGAGAAACAAGCTTGCGTCCCCTGGCAGTCCCGGCAATAATTCTCATAGATTCAGATAGCAAAAGCAGGCCACAGAGCTTTTCCCTGTGGCCTGCAATACTTCCATTTTATAAATAATCCTTGATCAGGACCTCTGCAATCTGAACGGCATTAAGGGCAGCACCTTTCAGAATATTGTCAGAAACAATCCACATATTGATACCGTTATCAATGGATTCATCTTCACGAATCCTGCCGACCAGGGTTTCAAATTTACCGGCGCAATCCAGGGCCAGCGGATATTCACAGAGCTGAGGCTTATCAACCAGCTTAACACCCGGAGCATTTTTCAAAAGCGCTCTTACTTCTTCAGCGCTGATTTTCTTTTCAGTCTCAATATTGACTGACTCGGAATGACCATAAAAAACAGGAACTCTCACAGTCGTGGCTGTCACACCAATCTTACTGTCATTAAAAATCTTCCTGGTTTCATTGACCATTTTCATTTCTTCTTTTGTATAGCCGTTATCCAGAAAGGAATCTATATGAGGTAAACAGTTGAATGCAATCTGATGAGGATAGACATCATTAATAATCTTTTCACCGGCAACATAGGCTTTAACCTGATTTTTCAATTCCTCTATAGCATTGGCCCCTGTACCGGAAACTGCCTGATACGTCGATACAACAATACGCTTGATGCCGACCTTGTCATAAATAGGCTTTAAGGCGACCATCATCTGTATTGTAGAGCAGTTTGGGTTGGCAATGATCCCTCTTTTTGTATACTGGGCAATCGCGCCGGGATTGACCTCAGGAACCACAAGGGGGATCTCAGGATCCATCCTGTATGCACTGGAATTATCAACAACAACAGCACCAGCGGCAGCAGCCGCCGGTGCAAAATCCAATGACCGTGAAGCTCCTGCAGAAAAGAGCGCCACATCAATTCCTTCAAACGCATCTTTGCTGAGGAGTTCTACTGCAATATCCTGCCCTTTGAATTGTAATTTTTTCCCAACAGATCGCTCGGATGCAAGCAAACGCAATTGTTTAATCGGAAAATTCCGTCGATTAAGCACATCAAGCATAGCACCACCAACAGCTCCGGTAGCACCAGCCACAGCAATATTATATCCTTCAGCACTCATAGTTCCCTCTTCATTCTTTCTTTAGTTCTTGTATATGATCTATTCAAATGGAACCTAATAATTGCCCCAAACACATTACTGTAACAATTCAGCAGTGCCTCAGATGTGCGCAAGCAGGCTGGAGAACTATAGCTGAGCTATGTGAACCAGCCTGATCGCGTGCAGGTAAGAGAGCCTGCGAGACTCCGGATGGGGTGCTGCTGAGTAGTTACTTTATTTTTTTAAATATTCAAGTCGATTTAAGGCCTTCAGATAGGCCTTGGCAGCGGCAGTTATAATATCCGGATCAGCCCCCTGGCCGATAACAATCTTTCCGTCATTCTCAACCCGAACCATGACTTCCCCCTGGGCATCAGTCCCGCCGGTAATGGAACTTACCGCAAAATAAAGAAGTTTGCTCTGGGTTCCAGTCAGCTCGGCAATGGCACGAAAGGCACTATCTATGGGGCCGACTCCAATGGATGCCCCGATTTTCTCCACTCCATTCACCATAAGTTTTACAGCGGAAGTCGGCATGGTCTTATTGCCGCTCATGGCCCCAAGGGAAACAAGCTGAAAAACTTCAGGAATATAAATCACTTCATCAAGAAGAATGGCTTCCAGATCTTCGTCAACCAGATCTTTCTTCACGTCTGCCAGTTCTTTGAAACGGGTAAATACCTTGTTCAACTCATCATCTGAAAGCGTGGCATATCCCATTACTCTGAGCCTGTCTTTTAATGCATGACGGCCAGAATGTTTTCCGAGAACCAGGCTGCCCTCACTGAGACCAATATCACAGGGATTCATAATCTCATAGGTGGTCCGCTCCTTCAGCATTCCATCCTGATGAATCCCTGATTCATGGGCAAAAGCATTGGCACCGACAATTGCCTTATTGGGCTGAACAGACATCCCGGTGATCGAGCTGACCATACGGCTTGACGGGTGGATATATTCAGTGACGATATCAGTTCTGACATTCATGAGATCAGATCTGGTCTTGACAGCCATCACCAGCTCTTCCATGGCGGTATTCCCGGCTCTTTCACCAATGCCGTTCAGGGTAGTTTCAACCTGCCGTGCCCCGGCGTTTATGGCGGCCAGAGAATTGGCTACAGCAACACCAAGATCATTATGGCAATGTACACTCAAAACAGCCTTGTCAATGTTGGCAGTATTTTCAATCAGATAGCGAATCTGAGCAGCAAATTCATCAGGCAATGCATATCCTGTAGTATCCGGGAAATTCAGTGTTTTTGCACCTGCAGCAATAACAGCTTCAAAAACACGGCAGACAAAATCAAGATCACTGCGGGAGGCATCTTCGGCGGAAAACTCAACGTTAGAGGTCTTTGATACCGCATATTTTACTGAAGAAACGGCAAGCTCAAGCACCTGATCGCGAGTCATTTTCAACTTATGCTTCAAATGGATATCAGAGGTGGCAAGAAAAGTATGTATCCTGGGATTTTCACCATTTTTCAATGCTTCCCAGGCCGTATCAATATCCTTCTGGTTGGCTCTTGCCAAGCCGGCTACCTGAACTCCCCTGATATTATCGGCAATATTTTTAACACTGTCAAAATCCCCAGCTGATGCAATGGGGAAGCCTGCTTCAATAATATCTATATTTAATTTTACAAGTTGCTGTGCAAGGCGAAATTTCTCCTGCATATTCATTGTCGCACCAGGAGACTGTTCTCCGTCGCGCAAGGTTGTATCAAATATATAAACTTTATCTTTTTCCTGAGTCATTTTTTTTCCTCAAGGCAGGAGGGCGTCTCGATCACACTCTCCTCTGCTTTATGCTTATGTTTTCCGTGCTTATCTTTATTTTTCCTGCATGCCAATACCTGATAAACCCCCGCCAGGGGTCCGGATAGGACATATGTTACTCCAAGCAGAAAAAGTGTTACCTGTGGTTCTGTCGCTATAACCATGAGCAAGAGTACCATGCCAACGAGAAATTGGAATTTTGTTTTTGATACCTGCTTAAAACTGCTGTAGTGATGAGTACTGACCATGAGATAAGAAAGACCATATACCATAATCAGCATGACAAGGTCCCGATAGGCTTCTGATGTACTGACAAAACGGCAGAACAGCACTGAAGTGGCTATCATTCCGGCAGCAGCAGGACATGGCAATCCGACAAAAACATTTTTAGGTGTTTCTTCTATCATGGAGTTGAAACGGGCCAGCCTGAGTGCCGTTGTCGCCACATAAAGAAAAGCCGCAAGCCAGCCATATCGTCCGTAAGGCTGCAAAACCCAGAGATAAGCCAGCATGGCTGGTGCCACACCGAAAGAGACGAGATCACACAGTGAGTCATATTCCTCACCAAACTTGCTGGTTGTCCCGGTCATTCGAGCAACCCGGCCATCAAGCCCATCAAAAACACCAGCAACAAGTATTGCAACTGCAGCATGAAGAAATTGCCCATTTATCGATGAAACAATCGAATAAAAGCCACTGAACAGGCTCAGGGTTGTCAGCAGGTTCGGCAGCAGACAAATCGATCCGCGTGCCGATTGCTTTTTATCGTTATTTTTTTCTGACACTAATGCCTCATGTTTTTAAAAATTTGCCGTTGAACTTATGAAGAAACCCCACTGCTTCCTAATACGACATCTCGATGATAATACACCACAAACATCAACATGACCATATCAAAACACACGTAAAAACGGGCCGATCGGCTGGATTAGGAAAGATACCCCAAAATAGTCTCACCAGCCCGAACTTTCTGACCAGGTGAAATTTCTATCTGAGTTTTTAGTGGCAGGTATAGATCAACCCGGGAACCGAAACGAATCAGACCAAAACGCTGTCCTCTCGAAAATGCGTCTCCCTTGGTTGCCCAGCAGACAATGCGCCGTGCAACAAGACCGGCTACCTGAACGACGGCATAGCGGCACTCTGAAGTAGTATTGACCGTAATGGCACAATACTCATTTTCCAGGGCGCCACGCTCGGTATTGGCAGAATAAAAACGACCGGGTTCATGCTTTATTGCGGAAACCCTTCCTGATAGCGGCATCCTGTTGACATGAACATTAAAAATGTTCATGAAAATACTGACCTTATACACATGCTCATTAACAAAACGATCATCAAAAATCTTTTCCACCAGGATGACCTTTCCATCTGCAGGTGAAACAATGACATCCTCCTCATCGGGGGTAATACGTTCCGGATCCCTAAAAAAATAAAGAAAAAATGCCGTACACAACAGGGCCAGTATTCCTGCAAGATCGTAATCAAGGAGAGAAGCAATTACAGCGGATAAGGCAGCAAGGCCAATAAAAGGATAGCCCTCAAGGGCTACTGGAACTTTTGGAGTAATCATATCAGAAGATTTTTACGTTTCAGGCAGCATTGCAATGGTTCACTTGGTCCAGGAAAAACAACCTGAAACTACTTCCTGTTAACGGCCCACAAATCAATTGGTGCAGGATTTATAAACCGTTAACGGTAAAAAAACGGAAGCGCTAGTACTTCTTGGAAGCACGGGTCATTGCAATTGTACCGGTTCGAATGATCTCCTGTACTCCGATGGGGCGAAGCAGATCAATCATTGCTTTCACTTTGTCTCCGGTACCCGTGACCTCGACAGCAAAACTTTTCGGACTGACATCAACGACACGTCCCCTGAAGATATCAACTATCCGGAGCACCTCTGCCCTTGAGGCTGGCTCTGCCTTGACCCTGACGAGAGCCATTTCCCTCTCAACATACTCCTGCTCACTGATATCGGTCACCTTAATGACATCGATGAGTTTATGAAGCTGCTTGGTAATCTGCTCAATAATAGCATCCTCTCCATCTGTTACAAGAGTCAGACAGGATACGTTTTTTTCCTGCAAGGTAGGGGCCACTGACAAACTTTCAATATTGAACCCTCTACCACTGAAGAGGCCGGTAACCCGGGAAAGGACTCCAGGTTTGTTTTGCAATAATACGGATATGGTGTGTTTCATTTGAATACCTTTATTTCAAAGCTGTTTGTTATATTGCTGTGCCGTTTCAAACTGGTCCCAGGACAGCATCTATGCTTTTATCAAATCCGGCCCTTAAAATATCGACCGGCCATGACCTGTTGGCATCAGACCAGAAGCATCTCAGTTGTTGCTTTACCGGCCGGAACCATTGGATATACACCCTCTTCACGAGAAATAACAAAATCCATGATAACCGTGTTGTCAGTTGCAAGGGCTTCTTTAATAACCGCTTCAACTTCACTCGGCTTGGTTGCCCGTAAACCGACAGCACCATAAGCCTCGGCCAATTTAACAAAATCAGGTGCTGTTTCCAGAGGAGTGGAAGAATATTTCTTATCATAAAAAAGTTCCTGCCACTGGCGAACCATTCCAAGAAATGAATTATTCAATATCGCAATTTTCACTGGAAGCTTGTTATGCCTTGCAGTAGCCAGCTCCTGGATATTCATCTGAATACTTCCGTCTCCGGCGATGTCTATAACAACTTTGTCCGGGGCAGCCATCTGGGCACCAATGGCTGCAGGGAAGCCGTATCCCATAACACCAAGTCCACCTGAGGTCATAAAATGACGTGGGTGATTAAAATGATAGAACTGTGCCGCCCACATCTGGTTCTGTCCTACCTCAGTAGTAATAATGGCATCACCACCAGTCAATTCATGCAGTTTCTGGACAACAAACTGTGGTTTAATGACGTCGGTTTCTTCGACATAACCGAGGGGGTGCTCACTTTTCCATGCCTTAATCTGCTCAAGCCATGGAGCATGCTTTTCCCTTTCAGCGGCAGCATTGCAAGATTCTTCCCGCTTGAACCAGTTGTTCATGCTGGCCAGCGCATGTTTACAATCAGCAACTATTGGAATACCAACCTTCACATTCTTACTGATGGATGTAGGATCGATATCAATATGAATTATTTCCGCACGGGGAGCAAAAGCTGAAATCTTTCCGGTTACCCTGTCATCAAAACGGGCTCCGACAGCAATCAGGACATCGCAGTTGGCAACTGCCATATTAGAATAATATGTTCCATGCATTCCCAGCATACCCATGGAAAGAGCATCTGTTCCAGGGAAACCTCCCAGCCCCATCAAAGTCATCGTAACGGGAATGCCCAGACTTTTTGCCAATTCGGTAAGATCATCAGAGGCATTGGAGGCAATAACTCCGCCACCAACATAGAGAACCGGTTTTTTAGCTTTCAGAATTGCCTTGCATGCTTTCTGAATCTGGCCCAGATGAGGTTCGTAGGTGGGCTTATATGTTCGCATATCTACGGGTTTCGGCTCATTAAAATCAACCTTTGCTGCCATAACATCTTTTGGCAGATCAACCAGAACCGGTCCCGGGCGTCCAGTACGGGCAATATGAAATGCCTCTCTAATAGTCGCCACCAGATCCTTGGGATCCTTGACCAGGTAGTTATGCTTTGTGCAGGGACGGGTAATTCCGACAATATCAACTTCCTGAAAGGCATCATTGCCAATCAGTCCTGTAGGAACCTGGCCCGTGAAAACTACGATGGGAATAGAATCACAATACGCCGAAGCAATACCTGTAACTGTATTGGTGGCACCTGGACCTGAAGTAACGAGAGCCACACCCACCTCACCTCTGACACGGGCAAAAGCATCTGCGGCATGCACTGCTGCCTGCTCATGGCGAACCAGGATATGCTTAATAGTCTGGCAGTCATACAAGTCATCATACAAATCAATTATCGCACCACCGGGATAACCGAAAATAGTATCAACATTCTGTTCTTCCAGGCACTTGATAAATGCCTCTGTCGCTCTGATTTTCATAGATATTTTCCTACTGAACAAGTTATGTATTGAACGAAGTGTTTCATTGAAGACAAGAATCTGCTCCGCTGTTTATTGCCTGATCCTGCCAGAAACTGCTGTTTCCAAACAGAAACTATCAACTCTAGGCCTCTAGTTTTTATTAGCTTTTATAAAGACAGGAAAAAAGAAATATATCTTGTGACTGCTAATTGTCAAGCCTCTTTCAACCCTTTACCGTAAAAGATGCGGGGAAACAAGATT
>JACNJZ010000128.1 GCA_014382295.1 Candidatus Desulfobia pelagia
AAGGAGTTCACCCAGAAGCATCATGTGGCCGGGAGTATCAGGAGATGACTCGAGTTGACTGTGCACCAGCGATATGGCTTTTCCCGTTTCTTTATTGCGGACATGGATTGCAGCTAAAGTGGCTAGGGCCGGGGTGTAATCAGGTTTTAATTCCAGTATTTTCTCAAAAAGGTTTGATGCCGATTCCGTGTCATTAAGAGCTAGCTTCGTAAGTGCGAGATTCTGGAGAATATCAAGGTTATTTGGCAGCAGTTGTTCCATTTTTTCAAACACTTTCAAAGCGTTTTCCGGCTCCTTGGCATACAGAAAGCTCTGGCCGAGAATGATGGCTGCCCGGACATTACGCGGTTCCAGCTTGAGGGCAATAGCAGCTTCACGTCGGCTGCTTTCAAAATCTCTTTTTCTGAGCTGGTGATGGGCCAGGATAGTGTGGGCCTGTGAATTGTTTCTGCTGTATTTGACGGCCTCTGCTGCTGCATTCTGGGATAACTCCTGGTCTCCCTTGTTTAAATGAGCCAGGCTTTTCTGGAGATACGCTTCACCCCATCTTGGGTTCCCGGAGACAAGATCATCAAGAAGGGTAAGGGCATCGTCGTTTTTTCCCTCACGCAATAACATTTTTGCTTTTACGAGCCTGGCAGTGGGCAGCTTGCTGTTTTCTGCAAGAACTTCAGTAATGAGTTGTTCGGTCTCTGTGTATTTCTTTTGGTCGAAATAAAAGTCGGCAAGAAGGGCTTTGATCACCAGGGGGGTCTCGCTTTTCGTTATAGCCAGTTTGAGCGAAGCCTCAGCCTCGTTATAGTTGTGTCGTTTTTTATAGAGTTCTGCCTGGAAAAGATAGAGTTGATCGTTATCCGGTTCAATGGTTATGCTGTCTTTAATTGCCTGTTCGGCTTTGTCTTCCTGCTCTATATGCATATAAAAAGAAGCCAGGTTGAGATTAGGCTTTGCTGATTCCGGAAAGGCCGCAACCATATTGAGCAACTGCTGCTCTGCTTTTTCCAGTTTCTTTTGGCTGATATAAAAAGAGGCAATGGCTTCGTAATTGGTCATGTTGTCAGGTTGCAGATGTAGAGCCTTAAGCAGTGATTCCTCGGCCTTATCTATGTTGTTTTCAGAGTTGAATATTTTTGCCTGGAGCAGGTAATAGCGGGCCTCGTCTGGCTTGGCGATAATGGCCTTATCTATAGCATCACTGGCGGCACTCACTTCGCCCTGCGCGAGATGAAGGTTGGCCATAACAGCAAGTGCGTCACTGTGGTCTGGCTCAGCTTTGAGGATTTTGTCTATGGTGTTTCGGCTCTCGTCAAACTCTCTGGCCAGAAGCAGGAACTCCGAGGTTTTGAGGAGGGCATCCAGATTGGTTGGATCCAGGCTGGCTGCTCGCTGAAGCTCGTTGAAGGCGTTTTTGTGCTCACCTGTCTGGAGGTAGGCCAGGCCTAACTGGTATCTTGCTTCCGCATATTTAGGGTCTATCTGGATGGCATTTCGGAATTCAAGAATAGCCGCTTTTATTTTTTCTTCTTTAAGGTACTCAGTCCCTTTGTTGAAGTGATCTGCTTTTTTTTCTTCCGGATTGGAGCAGCCGGCAAACAGAAAGCAGAGAAGTGTGAGGAAAAGAAGAATGATTTTCGGGGTACAATTTTTCATAGTAATGTTTTCCTGTTATTTTAATGATTAAATCATTGAATATAAAAATTGAATGATGCTACAATGATAATCTGAAGTGTTGATTATTGTCCAGAGGTTAAATTAATAAGTTCAGGGGCGTAGTTCGCTAATTTGGAATAATAACATTTGGTTAACAATTTATCCTGAAGTGTACCAGTGTGGCTGGTGTTATTAGCAATATTCTTGAAAAACCACATGATTGCGTGTGTCGTTGGTGTTGATGCTGAGGCATGTATAGAATCTTCAAATCAGGTTTTTTATTCAGAATTCCTTTTTTGTTTAATCTAACTATGTTATGTTGTCAGGTGTGTTTTTTTGATTTCCTTTTGGTCCGGATAGGAGAAATAGATATGCGAGAATATATCCAAAGAAAGCAGATAGTTTTATTAAGTCTGCTTATAACGGTTGCGGTGTTGTCTTTTGGGGTTTCGTCTGTGTCAGCGGAACAGCATGTTTCCGGGAAAGCGGAATACCTAATCGGCATTGGTGATGTGATAGAAATTCAGGTGTGGCATGAACCGGAGCTTTCAAGGACGCTGACGGTCAGGCTCGATGGCCGCATATCGTTACCATTGGTTGGTGATGTAGATGTTGCTGGCAAAAGCACCCGTGAAGTTGACGAATATCTGGAAAAGAAATTTTCTGAATTGGTCACAGAGCCGGCTGTGGCCGTGATAATAATTGAAAGCAGGAGCCAAAGGTATTACGTGGTTGGACAGGTTTCCCAACCCGGTGAGTTTCCTATTGATTCACCGCTGACACTCCTGCAGGTTATTGCAAGGAGTGGCGGCTTCCAGGAATGGGCAAAGCGGGATCAGATAAAAGTGTTCAGGCGAGAGGCCGGTGAAGAAAAAATGCTCGACTTTGATTACGATGATTTTGTTAAGGGCCGCAATTTGAAACAGAATATCTTTGTGGCTCCGGGAGATACGGTGATAGTGCCGTGAGATAGTTTGTTGTGCCGTGAAGAAGCTTAGAGTTTAAAGTGATCTAAAGTACTTGAAGTGCGCTAAAGTTAAAGGAGAAATGATGAATAACAGAAAAATAGCTGTTGGATTATGTGCAGTATCACTGTTTTTGTGCTCTTCGAATTCTGTTTTTGGCCGGGCAACAACTCTTTCCGGAAGTCTTTCCATGGGGCAGGAGTATGACTCTAATATCTTCCAGACTGAAAGTGATCGAGAGGAGCAGTGGACAACAACTTTGCGGCCAGAGTTGACTCTTTCTTCGGAAGGAGAAAAAGATGTAATAAGTTTTACTGCCAATTCCGATCTTGAATGGGATCAGCGTAAGGATGAGCGCGAATTTGAACATAGCCTGATATTCAATGGTACCAAGGAAATCTCCCAGTATTTTCGTATAACGGCAGGAAATAATTATACCTATACCGATGGTTCTCCAGAGACGGATATGGGGCCGGGATTGAGTCTTGAAGACAGGTTTGCCAGGGCCGATGAATATCAGCGAGAACAAGTCGCTCGCTTGCTGTTTCCGGAAATTGATTATAGCGATGAGGACTATCTCTACGTTTTGTCACAAATAACAGAACGATATGATGACAATCCTGCAGTCCAGGCTGAGATTAACCGTATTCTGGGGAACAGCTCATCCCGACGCCGTAGCTGGGACAATGAGTTTTCAGTTTCAGC
>JACNJZ010000019.1 GCA_014382295.1 Candidatus Desulfobia pelagia
GTAGACTTTTTAAACCTTCATTCCGAATTAGTCAAGACTTTTTCGTAATTTATACCGAAAAACCCGCTAAATTATATGTTTTTCTTCCCGTTGATGTATATTCCGCCAGCACTCGGCCACCTATCACAATAAAAGCGACGCTGGAAAATCATCAAAGAATGTGTATTCTTCTTCAAAAACCTTTTTTGAGGAGGAGTATATGTCAAGGAGATTATCTATGCGTAATATCAGAGAAGTTTTAAGGCTGAAGTGGCACAGAGGGTTGAGCAATCGACAGATAGCAAAAAGCTGTGCGGTCGCTCGAAGCACAGTAGGGGAATATATCGTAAAAGCTAAAGAAGCCGGGCTTTGCTGGCCACTGCCAGAGGATCTTGACGACACGGCCCTTGAAAGGATGCTACATTCAGTGCCGGAAGCACCACAGGGATCACCAGAGGCCATGCCTTCGATGAAGTATTTGTACGATGAACTGAAACGAAAAGGGGTAACCCTGACCCTTCTGTGGTACGAATACAAGCAGGAAAATCCTTCAGGATATCAGTATAGCTGGTTTTGCGAAAAGTACCGCAGTTGGGAGAAAACTCTGGACGTGGCGCTGCGGCAGGAGCACCGTGCCGGGGAGAAACTTTTTGTTGATTATGCCGGCCATACGGTTTCCATAACGGATCCGAAAACCGGCACCGCTACCCAGGCCCAGGTTTTCATTGCCTGCCTTGGGGCGAGTAACTACACCTATGCAGAGGCTAGTTTCACACAGAATCTGCATGACTGGATACAGGCCCATGTCAATTGTTTTGAATTTTTTGGTGGTGTGCCGGAAATCGTGGTGCCTGACAATTTAAAATCGGGCATAACCAGTCCCTGCCGGTATGAGCCGGATGTAAACCCCACATATCAGGAACTGGCCGACCATTATGATACTGCGGTTATACCGGCCCGTGTCAGAAAGCCCAAAGACAAGGCCAAGGTGGAGACCGGGGTAAAATTTGCCGAGATCTGGATACTGGCAGCACTGCGCAATCACACATTTTTCTCACTGGGCGAGTTAAATCAGGCAATTGCAAAGAAACTCACTGAGCTGAACAACAAAAAGTTCCAGAAACTGCCTACCACTAGGCGGCAGCAGTTTGAAAAGCTTGACAAGCCCGCCCTGAAACCCCTTCCCGAGCGTCGGTATGAGTACGCGCTGTGGAAAAAAGCAACGGTTAACATCGATTATCATATAGAAATAGAGCGGCATTACTACAGCGTACCGTATCAGCTGGTAAGAAAGCGGCTTGATGTCCGTCTCAGCGGCCGCACCGTTGAGGTCCTTTACAAAAACAGGCGTGTCGCCAGCCACACCAGGAGCTACCGCAAAGGTGGATTCACAACGCTTCCTGAGCATATGCCCGAAAAGCACAAGAAATATCTTGAGTGGACCCCGGCGCGGATCATCAAGTGGGCCGGTGAGGCAGGCCCATGCACGAAAAAACTCGTTATAGAGATCATAAACAGCAAACCTCACCCACAGCAGGGTTACAGGGCCTGCCTTGGAATCATGCGCCTTGGGGACAAACGATACGGTCGTGAGCGTCTGGAAGCCGCCTGCAGCCGTGCTTTGGCCATTCGGTCCTTTTCATACAAAAGTGTCGAGTCCATTCTAAGAAAAAGCCTCGACCAGCAGCCCCTGGTGACTAATCCAGCAAAAACACAAGCCGCCCCGGCTATTCATGACAATATCCGCGGTAAAGATTATTACCGTCAAGAACAGGAGGAGACTCATGCTTAATGAACAGACATCTGAAAAACTCTACCAGATGAAACTCAACGGCATGGCAGAAGCCCTCAAAGACCAGCTTGCCCAGCCCGACATCAATCAACTGCCCTTTGATGAACGGTTCTCACTTCTTGTGGACCGGCAATGGACCTGGAAAGAAAACAAAAGGCTTGATCGTCTGCTTCGAAACGCAAAACTGAAACTAAATGCCTGTATCGAAGATATCGACTATAAAAGAGCCCGTGGGATTGACAAGTCAGTGATATTGAGCCTTGCTGGCTGTGAATGGATCAGACAGATCCAGAATATCATCATCACCGGTCCAACCGGCGTTGGCAAAACCTATCTTGCCTGTGCCATGGCCAACCTGGCCTGTCGCAATGGCCATTCCGCCCTGTATGTGCGAACTCCGAGACTTTTACAGCAGCTTGTAATCGCAAAAGCCGACGGCACCTACGTGAAGATCATGAACAAACTGGCCAAAGCAAAGGTTCTGATTATTGATGATCTGGGTCTGGCACCTCTATCTGACTCTGAACGACGAGACCTGCTGGAGGTCATAGAAGACCGCTATGAGCTTTGTTCTACCATTATTACCAGTCAGCTTCCTATTGATCTGTGGCATGATAGCATCGGCGATCCCACTATTGCCGATGCAATACTGGATCGGCTGGTTCACAACGCACATAAAATCACTTTGGAAGGAGATTCTATGAGAAGAAAGAAAACTTAGAAAAAATCTAAAACTTGACTTGCTGAATGAATTATGACTAACAGAAAAATGCCGGCGTCGCTTCTTAGAATCTGTGATGGGTAGAAGCTCACCAGGCGGATTTTGGGTAATGGTAAACCATGGGCCGAGCAGAGATCGTCGATTGTGGTGTAAATATGAAGGCCATTATTTTGATCAGTTTACAGTAACGGGGTCTTTGTACTGATTGATGCTTAAAAGTGGTAATGAATATTGAAAATCTATCGTCGCTTCGCTCCGGTTTAGCTGGCTGAGTTTGCCTGGATCAGGTGGCCGAGTAATCCCGGAATGAGTGGCCGAGTAATCCCGGAATGAGTGGCCGAGTAATCCCGGAACTGGTGGCCGAGTTGAGCGGAATATGCAGTTTATGGAATCATCGAAAACCATGATGGAACAATTGAAGTACAAAGTGTTTTAGGAGAAGGAAGCACTTTTATTATATACCTACCTATTTCTGGTAAAGCTATAGAAGATAAAAAGGAATTGCATAAAGACATTTTAAAAGGTACAGAGACTGTTCTATTAGTCGACGATGAGGATATGATTATTGAGGTTGGGGCTCAAATGCTAAAATCTTTAGGTTATAAAGTATTAATAGCTCACGATGGAAATGAAGCAATAGAAATCTACAAAGAAAATCAAAAAGAAATAGATATTGTCCTTATGGACATGATTATGCCAAATCTAGGAGGTGGAGAAGCTTTTGATTATCTAAGGAAGATCAATCCTAATGTTAAGGTCCTTCTTAACAGTGGCTACAGTATTGAAGGCGGGG
>JACNJZ010000046.1 GCA_014382295.1 Candidatus Desulfobia pelagia
TCAAGGTTGCAGGCATTGTGAAAAGCCAGCAGACTTTTTGTGTCGGCAATAATCTTTTGCAGGGAATCGTAATCTGATAGGTGTCCTGTCATACCGTTTTCCTGCCAGGTATGCTTTCCATCCAGCGCTCCAGGCTCTCCAATGCAAGTTCGGAACGATACTTCCCCCGGAATTTCTTAGGAATTTTTTTTCCTTTCCCGGTGGGCAGAGGCGGAAAAAGGCCGAAATTGATGTTGGATGGTTGAAAGTGCTTGGCCTCTGTATTTGAAAGATGGCAAATGAGAGACCCTAATGCTGTTTCCGGCGGCGGAAGAACAGGGACTGTATCATTTAGAAGAGAGCCTGCATTCAAACCAGCCAGGAGCCCTATAGCTGTCGACTCAATGTATCCTTCAACGCCGGTGATCTGGCCGGCAAGCATAATATCCGGTCGGTTTCTGAGCTGCAGGGTCGGTGTTAATACGTCAGGAGCCTGCACAAATGTATTCCGGTGGATACTGCCAAGGCGGACAAAGTCGGCCTTCTCCATTCCCGGGATCAGTCGAAAAACCCGTTTTTGTTCGGGGTAGGTCAATTTGGTCTGGAAGCCAACCATGTTGAAAAAGGTTCCTTCCCTGTTTTCCTGACGAAGTTGAACAACAGCGTAAGGATCCATGCCGGTCTTGGGATCAGGAAGTCCTACCGGTTTCATCGGCCCGAACCTCAGGGTGTTTTCCCCTCTTTCGCACATCACTTCAATAGGAAGACATCCTTCAAAATATTTCTGTTTTTCAAAGGATTTCAATGCCACTTTTTCCGCACCGGACAGGGCCTCTATAAAGGTGTCATATTCTTTTTTGTCCATGGGACAGTTCAGATAATCCCCGGGGCCGTCATCGTACCGTGAAGCCAGGTAGATAATGTTCAGATTAAGGGAATCTTTTGAGACAATAGGGGCAATTGCATCATAAAAAGAAAGTTGGTCCTGGCCGGTAAGATCCCGGAGGGATTCAGCCATCCTGTCAGAAGTGAGTGGGCCGGTGGCCAGAATTGTAAGAGAGGTGTCCGGTTCTGAAAAGGCTGTTATCTCCTGCCGTTCGAGGGAAATGTTTGGATGGGAGGTGATTTTGCCGGTGATAAATTTTGAGAAAAGATCCCGGTCGACAGCCAGGGCTTTGCCGGCGGGAACCTGTGTTGCTTCTGCAGCTTCAAGAATAAGGGAGCCAAGGCGCCGCATTTCTTCTTTGAGAAGCCCTATGCCAGAGTAAGGATCATTGGAGCGGAAAGAGTTGCTGCAGACAAGTTCGGCAAGGTCGGGTGAGGAGTGGGCCGGACTGAAATGGTGCGGCTTCATGTCGTAGAGTACGACCTGGCAGCCCTTCTCAGCGGCCTGCCAGGCCGCCTCGCAGCCAGCCAGCCCTCCGCCTATAACAGTGACTTGTTTCGTTGAAACCATTGATAGCCTGTTAAGAAATTATGGGATGGTGTCGTAAAAGGACCGTTTTTTACGACACCATTAACCATTAGATTCCCAGTTTTTTCTTAATGGCATTGACAACAATATCACTTGAGGTGCCGACAATGGTTTCCAGCAGGCCCTGTTTTTCATAGAAACTTGCAAGGGGAGCTGTTTTTTCATTATACGTGTCAAGGCGATGGCCAATGGCCTCTTCTGTCTCATCTGCACGCTGTACTGCCGGAGAACCGCAGGCGTCACAAATACCCTCTACTTTAGTAGGGTTGGATTTGGTATTGTAGATTGCCTGGCAATCAGGGTTCTCACAGGTGCGGCGGGTGCAAAGTCGATCAAAAATGACATCGCGGGGCACGTCAATGTTGGCGACCATGTCAAGCTTGATGCCGAGTTTGGTAAGTAACTGTGTCAACTCTTCAGCCTGTGGAATGGTGCGCGGGAAACCGTCAAGGAGGAAACCGCCCTTGCAGTCATCTTCCTGAAGGCGGTGTTCCATAATGCCCATGATCAGTGAGTCGGGGACCAGATCGCCGCGATTCATATACCCTTCAGCTTCTTTGCCGAGATCAGTTTTTGCACGGACAGCACCGCGAAGAATGTCACCGGTTGATATCTGAACTGAACCGTCTAATTTGGTAAGCAGTTTCGCAACAGTGCCTTTTCCGGCGCCGGGAGCGCCAAGTAGAATGAGTTTCATTTTTCCCTCCAATTAATATGCTAATATTTTATTTAACCCACAGGAAATACAGAGAATTTTCCATGAATTCCGAGATTGATGTGTTGCATCAAAGGATGCGAACAATCAAGCAATATACACAATAATGTTGCTGTCGTAAATAGTCGTGGATGTGTGAACTTATCAAATTAAACAGAATAGTTCTGTCGAACTAGCGATAGGTTTGAGCGGGCTAGTGAAGTTTGAAAATTAGGATCTGTGCATTAGGGGTTAAACCAGAGGGAAGTTTGATATATTCAGATATTTGATGTGGCGATATTAATGTCATTCGTGACCTACCCACCGTGGTGGCATAGTCAATCAACTATGCGAAGGCAAGATCGCAGAATCTATTATAAAACTCAGTGAAGAATAGTATGGCTGGTGAATTACATTGTTCGGTAATCGTTGCCGATAGTGTTTTGGGAGGACAAAAAATTAAAATAAATCTATTACCTTTTCCCTGAAAACAATAGCCGCTTTATAGAAATAAAGAAACAAAAAGGGATCGCAGCTTCACAGGACTAACTTGATGGTCTTATACTGTTTCGAGCCCTTTCCGATATGCAAGTTAAAGCATAATCTGAGAGCTTGTTTCAGGATTTAGATCAATACATCATCCCGCCTACATAAACTCCTGCACCCACGAGAAGGTTTTTTGATGGAACTTTATAAATATAAGTGATCTTTTTTGATGGTGATTTCTTCCCTGGTTTGGGCCACATATAATCTACCCAACCCTGTCCCGGATCCTTGGCAATGTTGACAAAATGAACGAAGATCGCTTTGCCTGTGGCATCGGTTTGAAGAAGTACATGCTCATGTTGGGTAAGTTCAGGCTGCATGGGATGCGCCAAAATTTTTCCCTTCAGATCCATCAGGAATACGTAGGAATCTTTCCAGACAAAAGGGCCTTTGGGATCGCTAATCATTTCAAGAGACTCTTCTAATCCTCGGGCATTTATCATTGCGGCTGCTTCATGGGTTTTTAGAACACATTCTTCCGTTGTTGCCCTTTCCCCGGCAAATGTTTGAGAGGAAAAAAGAACTAAAGTTGATATGGCGAGAGCAATAACAAATCTTTGCATTGTATATATCCTTTTTTTATTTCTTTTCCTGTAGGTACCACACCGTAATAAATGGTTTATCTGATCCATGGTTTTCCCACCGGGAGAACATCTCTGCCAAAGATCTGGGCATAAATGACATGAGCCATCATATACCACGCTGATGCGGCGCATAGCATAAGTACATACCCTGCAACCTTTGTCAATTCAGGAAAACCGAAATGTGCCAAGTCAAGGAGAATGAAGCCGATAAGGAGTAGCGTAAATGTTATGGCCATTGCTCCATGAATTTTCATGGCGGGAATCCACATGATAAAAGTGTAAATGGTCCAGACCACCAGGAACCACCCTACATCGGTTGTGCTGGAATGATAAATGTTAAAATGATTGAGAATGAAAATTATTCCAAGAGCTATCCAGAAAGCCCCATAAGATACAAAAGCGCTATAGCCGAAGTTATTGCCGCATTTGAATTCCTGGAAACCGGCGAGCATCTGGGCTAATCCGCCGAACACAAAGGCAAGTGCCACAATTGGCCCGATATCACACCATCCTATATTATGCACTTGCAGAAGCATGGTAGTGAGAGCAAATCCTGCAAGACCGACAACCGCCGGATTCCCTTGAACTGTTTCTCCATTGGACATGAAATGGACCTCCTGGCAAAAAATAACAGATCGTTAAAAATATTTTGTGGAGTACTGTATAATAATATACTCCGTTTCAAATTCTAGTCTTTGCATACATACCATATTTAATGATGAACACTATTGTCATTTTAAAAATCTATTTGAAAGCTATAGACCCCTTCTTCTAGGTAGCTTTTCACTTCAAATCCACTCTTCAACAAAACAGATTGCATTTTTTTGTTGTTTCTGAGCACTTCAGCCGTGAAACCGGAGATTCCGTTCCGTTTTGCGATTGTGATTAAGTGCTTAAACAAAAAAGAGCCAATTCCATGCCCCTGCCATTCATCTCGTATTATAAAAGCGACCTCAGCACGATTAGTCTTTGAATCAAGATAATATCTACCAATGGCAATAATCTCCTCACCATGAGCCGCGGGAAGCGTGCCGACCATAGCGACATCTTTTCTATGGTCAATATATACAAAATTACGAACTTGTTCATGGCCAAGATGATGACAATGAGTCATAAAACGATAATAGAGAGTTTCTTGGGAAAGAGCATATAAAATATCTTTCATCTTTGACTCATCTGTCAAGTGGATAGGGCGGAAATGAATCAATGTTCCATCATCAAGTAGCATGGATGTCTTCATTTCCTGCGAATCAAGGATGAATCGGCCTTTTATATCAGCAAAATCTTCTCGGATATATTTTGCATCCAAAGCTTCTTTAAAAAGCTGTTCTCGAAAGTCTGGGTGGGCAATACTGATTAGAGCCAACGCCCTTTCCTGAATAGATTTCCCATGCAGGTAAGCAACCCCGTGCTCTGTAGCTACATAGTGAACATCCCCCCTGGTAGTCACCACACCCGCTCCAGATGTAAGGCGTGAAACAATACGGGAAATAGTTCCATTTTGGGCTGTTGACTCAATGGCAATAATCGCCTTTCCTCGATGAGACCGGGCTGCTCCCCGATTGAAATCAACCTGGCCACCAATTCCGGAATAAAATTTTGCCCCCAGGGAATCTGCACAAACCTGCCCAGTGAGATCAATTTCCAGTGCGGTATTTATTGCCACCATCTGGTGTTGGCGGCCAATAATGTATGTATCGTTAACATATTCTGTAGGACGGAATGAAAAAAGTGGATTATTGTCGATATAATCGTAGAGCCGCTGGGTGCCCATGCAAAAGCTGGTTACGATTTTGCCGCGATCCAGTGTTTTACGCAGACCGGTTACAGCCCCCGATTCAATGAGATCGATTACGCTGTCTGTTAACATCTCCGTATGAATGCCTAAATCCTTTTTTGACTTGAGAAAACATATCAGGGAATGGGGGATCTCTCCTATCCCAAATTCAATTGTTGAGCGGTCGTCCACAAGTGCAGAGATATATTCGCCTATACTTCGAGCTTCCGGAGAAGGTTCTTCGAGTTTCACCTCTAATATAGGACGGTCAACAGGTATCAAGAAGTCTAAATCATAGATATCGAGGTAGCAATCTCCAAAGGTTCTAGGCATGGAAGGGTTGATGAGGGCAATAACAAGGGAAGCATTCTCAATGGCACTCTTTATTATATCTACAGAGACACCAAGGCTTACTTTTCCCCGGGAATCTGGCGGCGTAACCTGTATCAAGGCAGCATCAATAGGAAGTTGACCTGAACTAAAAATACGGGGAATATCTGATAAGGATATGGGAGTATAATCTCCAAGGCCTTGCTGGATAGCATCCCGAATCGTACTGCCTATGAAAAAGGAGTTGATTGAAAAGCTGTGAGAGAATTTTTTATCGATGTACGGGGCATCTCCTTTGGTCAAAAGTTGTACAATCTCAACATCAGAAAGCTCTCCGGCTCTCTTGGTAAGCGCATCAATAAGCTCAACGGGCTCAGCGCATGCTGTCCCTACAAAAACTCTATGCCCAGGTTTTATTCGTTCAACGGCTTTATCAGCTGTGGTGATAAGGTCTTTGTATTTTTGTTGCCAGCCAACATCAAAACTTGATTTTTTTACATTCATTACTGCTGCCTGCTTAAAGGTTGAAGAGTCATTCTGGCATCAGCAACCACAGGATCAACACCAATTTCACCAACAATATACGGATTGATATCAAGCTCTATGATTTCTGGAAAATCAGTAGTCAACTGGCTGATTCTTTGGAGACCAATAGCAATTGCAGCAAGATCGACCTCTTCGTGACCTCGCTTGCCTTGTAGTATTTCATAAGATCGTGTGGATTTAAGCATTTGGAGTGCTTCATCCAAAGTTATAGGAGCCAGATGAAAGGCAATATCTTTCATTGATTCAACGAAAATGCCGCCAAGGCCAAACATAAGCATTGGGCCAAATTGAGGATCGCGATTCATGCCAATTATGACTTCAAGCCCTTTGTTGACCATTTTTTCAACATAAAAACCATCAATCCATGCGTCAGGGGCTTTATGGCCAATGCGCATAGTCATTAGATCAAAAGAATCTTGTACTTCATCACGATTATTTATATTAAGTCTGACCCCGCCAATATCAGACTTGTGCACAATATCAGAAGAAACAATTTTCATAGCAACCGGATAGCCAATCCTTTCAGCAATCTCCACAGCCTCTTCAACGCTTGTTGCCAAGTAGCCTTCAGGTATTTGAAATCCATATGCCTTAAGGATACTTTTAGACTTTACCTCACCTATCTGAAAACTGTTGCTTCGTATTTTTCTGGAAATGGTTCGCTCGACCCGTCGACGATTCACTGGAAATCTTGTCACTACACGTGGTGGCATTTTCCGCCAGGAAGCATAATCATACATGGCTTTCAGGGCCGCAACGGCGCGATCAGGAGTGGGATAATCCGGAAGTCCAGCCACCCCCAGCTCGTCACGTCCAGGAATGATATCTTCCCCTCCCATAAAGACCGCAAGAACTGGTTTAGTACCGTTAATGCTGGCGGCCATAGCACGGATTGTATCAGCTGGTCTGGTCATGGCACAGGGAGTAAAAAGCATAATAATAGCATCAACATCTGGATCTCTTTGGGCGGTGTTAATGGCTTCTACATATTGCTCAATATCTCCATCTCCAAGTACATCAACGATATTCCCTGTTCGTGATTGCTCTGGTAATTTCTGGCGTAGTGCCATCGCAGTGTTACGACCCAGCCTTGCAACCTGCAGGCCAGCATTTTCTACTGCATCAGCTGCCATTGTGCCTGCCCCACCGGCATTGGTGATGATGAGTACCCGGTTACCTCGAGGAAGAGGTTGCATAGAAAAGGCCGCGCCAAAATCGATAAGAGCGTCAAAAGTATCTGCACGAATAACACCTGATCTTTTAAATGCAGCACCATATGCTATATCGGGTTTTGCCATGGCACCTGTATGGGATGAAGCAGCTCTTAGTCCTGCTTTGGTAACACCTGATTTGAAAATAATTACTGGTTTTTCTTGAGAGGCTTCAGTGGCCGATTTGACAAAATCACTGCCGTTCACAATGTCCTCAAGGTAGCCGACAATAACTTTACTTTGCTTATCCTGGGCGAGATAATGAAGCAGGTCACTTTCCGTTATATCTGCTTTATTTCCGACACTAATTAACTTGCTGATTCCCAGATGACGCTTTGTTGCCAAGTCAAGGAGTGTGGTGCATAATCCTCCAGATTGAGAAAATATAGAAATTCCGCCAGCAATGGGCATACCGCCAGCAAAAGAGGCATTCATCTTATTTTCTGTATTAATTACCCCAAGGCAGTTTGGCCCAAGCAGTCTCACCTTATGCATTCTACAAAAACCAGCAATTTCTTTCTCTAAAGTTGCACCGTCGTCACCAACTTCTTTGAAACCTGAACTGACAACAATGATTGCTTTGGCCCCAGCTTCTACAGAATTTTTAACGGCCTGCAGCACGACCTGCGATGGCAACGCAATTATACTCAGATCAATATTTTTTTTGTATTCAGCAAGGGATGGGTAACAGGAAAGGCTCTGTGTCTCGTCTGCTTGAGGGTTGACAGGGACAAGGTCTCCCTCGTAGCCTGCATCTATTAAGTTCCTAAGAATATCATGGCCAACACCCCCCTGTTTGCGAGACACTCCTAGAATGGCGACACAGCGAGGTGAGAATAAGAACTCCAGCATAGTTCAAGCTCCTTATTAGAAAAAAAGGTGCGACAACAGAAAAAGACAACTTAATGGTTTTAAAGAATGTGTATATGCCTATGCGTTAAGGAATAAGAAAGAATCGTTCATGCGGGTACTATAAATCTCCACTTAACTACTGTCAAATAAGGGAAAATACATTTTTTGCAAAAGGCTCTACTTTATGAGTTGTTTTGACGTTTGTCTATGCGGGATGATGGGTTAATAAAAAAAAAGGCCGGTGCTGGGAGGGGCACCGGCCTTTTTTTCTCTTACGAGAAAGCAACAAGGAGAAAAATGAAGAAAGGAGAAAAAAATGAATTTTTGTATGTCTTTAGTATGGAGACATCACCGTTTCACAAAGGGTTCCGAAAAAAAAATCTTTTTTCAATTTTTTTAAAAAAAAGAAAGGTAACTGTTCAGCAGTGCTTCAGGTACGCACAAGCAGGCCGCCGAACTATATAGCCATATGTGAGAAGGCCTGACTGTGTGTAGATGGGGTGCTGCTGAACAGTTACAAAGAAAGAACCACAAGATTCAGCAGGCCGATGAAAAATCCAAGAAGGGCGCCAAACAGGTTGATATATTTGAACTGCTCCTCCATGATGCTCATCAGCAGGCCTTCGAGGCGAAGGAGATCCAGGGAGTCAACTTTGCGGGAAACCATTGATCGGATGTTGAGCGAGTCCACCAGGCCCGGGACCTCTCTGATAAGTATTTCACTGATTTGCGAGAGTAGGTAATCTGCAAATGATTCCTGTATTTTCTTTGGGATAAGGTCTGCCAGAGGGCCAACCGGTTTTGCAAGCAGCTTTTTCTCGATAAGTTCCACAATAAGATTGTGTATCACCTGTTTTGTTGCGGATGATCGAAATATGGCGGTTATTTCTGATGCTGCCCATTGCCGGCCTTTTGCTATTCCTTGAGTTCCAAAGAGTTCCGATAGGGTCTGGAGTAAAGGCTTATCCAGCTGTGCCGTGAAGGTTTCTTTGAGAATGGCAGTCAGAGCTTTGGCTGTTGAGGGTTTTGCCAGAATTATCGCTACTTGTTTGCTGATGTCGAGGCTGATTTCTTCAATTTTGGCAGGATCAATTTTACTGAGCAGGGTGGAACACGGCATTTCCATAAAATGAGATGCTTTTTCTCTGAAGATAGTGGTCACTCGCTGTTGAACAGCTTCGTCTCGCAACCAGACACTGATATCATCGCTTTTTTCGTTCAGGTACTCATTGACTTTGGTATGTATCGTTTCCGGTTTGATAAAACCACCCATCATGGCGGCGATAGGGCCAAGAGAGTTTATGAAGTTGCCGATGGCTGTCGTGATAGTCTCTACTATCTTTGCCCTCATTTCCGGTTCCTGAATAAGATGACCAAATTTGTCAAGAAGGCCGGGGACTTCCTGTTCCAGGCGGTCAAGGACAAGCTCCGTTATCTCTTCAGGTATCAGATCATTGAGAGATCTGTTTTCAGTCTGGAATTCCTTTAACTTTTTTTGGATAAGAGTGCTTATCCACTGGTTAACTTCCGGGCTGCCAAGAAATTCTACAGATTTCACCTCAAGATAGGTATAGAAGTTTGCTCTGCTGTCCTCGGGGAAGATATCCTTGAGATTTTTTTTCAGAAAAGTTGTGGCCTGGGAGTCAACAGCATTTTTGATTGTGTCGGCAAATTGGCTGCTGTCGAGATACCCATGCATGGCAGTCAGAAATCGCAAGCGGAGAACTCTGATACTGGCACGGAAATATGTCTGGAAACGATGGGGAATGATAGTGCTCAATGGGCCAAGATCCTTGTTGAGCAATACATCAAGGCGGCTTTCAATGAGTTCTTTTAAATCTTGCTGAAATTTCTCTCCGGCAATTGCCTTGCTGACATCAGCACTTGTAAGGAGATGTGCGCCAACCATTTCCCCAATGTTTTCGGCAAGCTGATTTCGTTTGGACGGAATAACGCCTGGCGTCATAGGAACTCTGATGCCGAGAACCCTCCAGGCCTTCAAGGGGCGGAAAAGCATTTTTATGGCTACATAATTGGTCATGTAACCGATAAAAGCACCAAGAACAGGGGGGGCGAGAAACTGGAGGGAGATCATGATTTCAGGAGTCTTCCCAGTGTTTCATCTACAGCCAGAGCCTGCTGCATGGAGGCCTTCAGGAAGTCGGAGCTGAGATAGTCACGGCTTTTTTCGATGGTAGTGCATAAGCCGTTGATATCTCCTGATTCTGCCAGGTCTATGAGCTTGAGAATGTTTTCTGCAAAACTCCGGACAATTTTGCGGCCTTCACCACCGGTTGACATTATCTCGGCGTATGTTCGCGGGTTTTGGGAATGAACTCGGGCCATAGCCAGAATTCCATAAAGCGATGTCAGGGTGGAGTGATTGCCTATGTCACTGGTATTGATACTGTTCTGATCCAGGGCCATTGCCAGTGCAACTGAAATGGTTGTTGGAAGTTTCTGGCCGACGCCCATGAGCAGGTCATGCTGCGTTGGGGAGTCATGACATATATCGGCACCATGTTTGTATAAAAAGGCCTCAAATTCACTGCAGAGGGCACCGCTCCGTGGTGTGCGGACCACGGAGGCATTTTTGTCTTTCATGGTTACAGCTGCAGGCCCCCAGAGATTATGAACCAGCATGATCTCTACGCCCTGGCTGCATTTCTCCATGGCAATGTTGAGAGTGTTTTCGGCTTCCCCCGCTAAGAGAACCAGGGCCTGACCGTCTTTCATGTACGATCCGTATTTCTGAATGGCTTCCGGAGTTTTGCTGATGGGAACGCATATCATAACGACATCGACATCTGCTATCATTTCCTCAGGGCGTATGGGTGTGCTGCGGCCGGTGAGGATAGTTTCATACCCTTCACTTTCAAGTTTTCGCGCAAACCATTTACTCATGTCCCCGGTGCCGATAAAACCGAATTTTTTTATGCGTTTGACGCGCATGTCAACACGAGGATAACTGCCAAGAATTTTTATGGATTGGGGTTCCTGGATGACATTATGCTCGAGGGTGCGCAGGGTGTCTTTGATGTTGCCGTCTTTGATATGACCTTCAACTTCCAGGTAGATCTGCAGCTTTTGGGTTTTGGCATCTGCTTCAACCCGCATATCAAGGATGTTGATGCCGCGGCGGGTAAATTCACCGAGGGTATCAAAAAGCATTCCCACCCGATCTTTCAATGGTATTGTAATCAGGGAAGTTGCATCGTAGCCTGTTGAGCCGGCTTTTTTACGGCCCAGGATGGCGAAACGTGTCTTGTTGTGGGGGAGCACTTCCCGTTCCCGGATTATTAATCCGTGTTCCTGCAGAAGATTTTCAGCTTCAATGACACCGCGGTTTGTAAGAGTATTCTGTTTCATCTCGCTGATTGCCTCATCGAGATCCGGCACGGCGAGAAGCGAAATTTCAGGGTGATGCCGGGTGAAATAATCCTCACACTGGCGAAGCACAGTCTTTGTTCCCACGATCAGTTTCAGGTCATGGAAATCATCCAGTGAGGCAAGAGAAAGATGAATGGGAAGAACGATATTGTCAATCCAGTAGGCATTGATTTTTTCCATGACCTGGAATGATTTGAGAATACCGCCGATTCTGGTGTTGTATACCGGAAGAATAAGATAGTCTGCTTTCTTGCTGCTGAATGTTTCAGCTGCTCTGTCAAAATGCGAAAAACTTAATGTTTCACAGTCTGGACTGAATTTCTTGGCAGCCTGCCAGGCATGGCATCCTTCCGGACCGATAATTGCGATAGTTGTCATAAAGAAAGTTAAAAGGTAAAAGTTAAAAGTGTTAAAGACATAAAAAATACGTACTGTAATTGGAATGGAAGGAGAAAACCACCATTTCAAACCCTGTTACTTTATAGTTTTGTTCAATTTTGTCTAACTTTATTTAACTTTACTTCTCTAAAAACATGTTTTTTCCCCATAGAGACAATAGATTCCTTTTTTTATTTTGGCGAAATTAAGACTATCCACACAAGCTGGTGATGTTGAGGAGTATCTTGCTTCACTCAAGGCATCCCCACGATTTGGTCCCCAGGTCGTGCATCATGAAAGCATTGCTGCGGTTTCGCCTGCATTTGGCGAACCGGCCAAAGAGTTTGCCCCGGAGCTTGATGGGATTCTGTCTTCTCTTGAAAAGGGCAGGATTTACAGTCACCAGGCAGCGGCCATCGATCTGATAAGGGAAGGGCGGGATGTTATTGTTGCGACGCCCACTGCCAGCGGGAAAAGTTTGATCTATAACCTTCCGGTTTTTGAAAATGTGCTTGCAGATCGTTCCACTTCTGCTCTCTATCTTTTTCCGCTCAAGGCCCTTTCCCAGGATCAGCTCCGAACCATTAAAGACCTTGCTGATACCCTGCCGTCGGACAGACAACCGCGGGCAGCAATATGCGATGGGGACACTTCGGCCTATCAGCGTAAAAAAATACGGGAGGCACCCCCAAATATTCTTATCACCAATCCCGACATGCTCCATCTGTCTATGCTTGGCTATCATGAGCGCTGGTCTCAATTCTGGAGACGGTTGCAGTATGTTGTCATTGATGAAGTTCACACCTATCGGGGCGTGTTTGGTTCCCATGTAGCCTGGGTCATACGCCGTCTCCAGAGAATATGTTCTCTGTATGGTGCTTCTCCGCAATTTCTTCTTTTTTCCGCAACAGTTGGTAATCCGGATTCGTTAGCCCGTGAGTTGGTCGGCAGGCCTGTTGACGTTGTTTCAAAATCTGGAGCTCCCAAGGCTGCCAGTCATTTTGTGTTTTTTGACCCATGGGACAGTGCTGCTCATGCAGCAAGCCTTATGCTGGAGGCTGCCTTGAAGCGCGGTTTGAGGACTATTGTCTATACCCAGTCCCGCAAGATGACAGAACTTGTGGCTGTCTGGACAAAAGCAAAACTTGGAGATTTGAAAAATAAACTTACAGCCTACCGGGCCGGATTTCTTCCTGAAGAGCGCCGCGAAATAGAGTCAAAACTTTCTTCCGGAGAACTGTACGGGGTGGTTTCTACAAGTGCTCTGGAATTGGGGATTGATATTGGAAGTCTGGATATCTGCATCCTGGTGGGCTATCCGGGATCTATAATGTCTACCTGGCAGCGCAGTGGAAGGGTGGGCAGGAGACAGCGTGACTCCCTTGTTGTTCTTGTGGGCCAGGAAGATGCCCTGGATCAGCATTTCATGCGGAATCCCAAGGATTTTTTTGAAAGAAATGTAGAGTCGGCGGTTTTGAACCCGGCAAATGAAACCATTATGAAACGGCATATGCTCTGTGCTGCTGCAGAGTCTCCTCTTGTGCAGTCGGAACTGTTCTTAAATGATGAAAAGGTTCTCCAGGTGGTCAATGAAATGACTGAGAGTGCAGATCTCTTTCTGACTGCCGACGGCAGCATGTGGTGTACGGGGCGGAAATATCCCCATCGGGAAGTTAACCTGCGCGGCACCGGAAAGTCTTTTGCAATCAGAACAATGCATGAGAATGAACTCCTTGGTGAAATTGACGGTGGTCGCTGCCTGAAAGAATGTCATCCCGGGGCAATTTATCTTCATCGTGGGAAAACATGGAAAGTCGAAGATCTTGACTTGAATGGATATGAGGTGCGGGTGGTCCGTAAGGATGTGCCCTATTTTACCCGGGTCATGTCGAATAAGGAAACTGAGATTCTACAGGTATACAGTTCTTTTTCGGTACGCAATATGAAAGCGTTTTTCGGCTATTTGCGGGTAACGGATCAGGTTACCGGCTTTCAGAAAAAACTGGTCCGTGGTCAGAAAACCATAAGCACGGAATCCCTCGACCTTCCCCCACAGGTTTTTGAGACGGAGGGACTCTGGTTTGAAATACCCGGAGAGGTCCAGGCGCAGATGGAGAAGAAGCAATTGCATTTTATGGGCGGAATCCATGCTGTGGAACATGCGGTTATCGGTGTTTTTCCCCTGCAGGTTCTTTGCGATCGAAATGATGTCGGTGGAATATGCTATCCTTTGCATCCGCAGTTGGAGAAAGCTGTAATATTTATTTATGACGGTTATCCGGGAGGTGTGGGTTTGGCCAAGGAGGCCTATCTGCACATAGAAAAGCTGCTGGTTGCCGGTCAGGAAGCGGTTTCCCGGTGTTCCTGTGAGGTTGGATGTCCCAGTTGTGTGCATTCTCCTAAATGCGGATCAGGAAATAGGCCTATCGACAAGGCCGCGGCTCTGGCGGTATTCTCAGGGCTTCTTGAAATGAATCCCGGGAGATCGGCAGGCCCAATTGTTTCACCTCTTTTCAGTCAGGTGAAGAAAAAGCAGGAAGAAGTCAGTTCGCGCGATTCCTCTTATCCCGGCAGGTATGGGGTGTTTGATGTCGAGACCCAGCGGTCAGCGGCTGAAGTGGGAGGCTGGCACCGGGCTGAACGTATGGGTGTGAGTGTCGCGGTTCTTTATGATGCAGGACCAGACAGATATTTCATATATCGTGAAAGTGAAATAGGTGATTTGATCAATCATTTAAAAAAACTGGACCTGGTTGTCGGTTTTAACAACAAACGTTTTGATAACAGGGTTCTTTCTGCCTATACGTCTCTGGACCTTAATTCCCTGCCAACACTTGATCTTCTCGATGAAGTAAAGAACAGGCTGGGGTATCGGCTCAGTCTCGACAGCCTTGCTGAGCATACGCTCGGTGTAAAAAAAAGCGGTCACGGTCTTCTGGCTTTGAAGTGGTATAAAGAGGGCTGTATTGATAAAATAATTGAGTATTGCCAGAAGGATGTGGAGATAACCAGGGATCTGTTTCTGTATGGTATGGAAAACAGGTGCCTGTTATTCCAGAATAAGGCCGGACAGGTTATTCGTTGTCCGGTGAAATTTAGCAAAGGGACACAGACGTCCTCGGAGACACAATAAAAAAGGCTGATAACAGTTAAGGGGACTCCTTATGCTATCGGCCTTAAGCCTGAGTGATATTTAATGGCTATCAGGGCCAGACAAGTGATGCGTGGACCCAGCCTTTAGTGCCGTCATTATGGGAAATCTGCAGCCATTCTCCGTCTCGTTTGCCGGGATAAAAGACAACGCCGTATAAAGCAGAGGCGACAACTTCATAATTTTTCCCGGGGCCGATTCGAAGGTTTGCTTTCTTCACTTTGACAATAACGGTTTTTTTCTTGTTCAGCAGGGAACCATAGACCCATCCGGTATCTCCTTCAAAGTCTTCTGTTTTTGCCCAATCACCTTTCCTGGTGACAACTTTGAGCGGAAAATCCTTAAAAACTTCCCAGTAGATTTCATCGTTGGTGCTTGGGCCGGACCTGATGTTGACACCATCCTTGGATATCGACACATACTCGGCTGCAGCAAGTGGTGCGACCCATAAAAGAGAGAGCGTTATTATTCCAAGGATTCTGGCTAGATTGTTAGTAAGTGTTGGCCTGGTGTGCATGATTTTTCAATTCTCCGTATGTTGTGGTCTCTCCCGGCCTTGCAGCAGGGGAATATGACGATCCGGGATATTTGTATGAAAGTTTTAAGTTAAAAGTATTAAGTTTTAAGTTGGCGGATGTGACTAATTCATTTTTTCTGTCGCAAAATTAGACTGTTTGCTTTGTTGTGCCCGCTCGCGGGAATGGGCGTTATTGTGAAAGGCTTCGTATTTTCAAATGTATATGTACAATTGTAACTGATCAGGAGTGCTTCAGGTTCGCACATGCAGGCCGTCGAACTCTATAGCCATATGTGAGAAAGCCTGATCGTGTGAAGATGGGGTGCTGCTGAACAGTTACTATAAATTTAGCATTATCAACCCTCTAAGTCAAATTGAAACCGCGGATAATATCGTCTACTCTTATTCCTCTTTTTTGGGAGGATATATATAATTTAGTAGCACGATGTGGTATTAGTGATTAGTTTTACTCTAGTTCAGGAGATCAAATAATCTTGCTCTGGAGCCAGCTTCTGGGAGCAGGCAATATACATGGAGGTTTTACTATGAAAGTTAATTTTATTACGAAATGGGTACTTCCTTTGTTTTTGGGGCTGCTGCTTGTCGCTGAGTGGAATACTGTTTTTGCAGAAGAAGGGATAGGTGGTCGCTCGGTTGATCAGGAGTTTGTCCTTGTTGAGGGTAAAGTAAGAAGCATCGCCATCGATGACGGGACAATAACTGTTAAGCCTAATAAGGGGAAAAAGGTGCTTGTGATAATTGAGCCAACTACCGCATATACTGGAGACGCCTCTCTTGGGGAAATTAAGAAAAATGATGTAGTAAAGGTATGGTATGTCGTAGATGGAGAAAATAATATTGCGATTAAAGTAGAAAAACTCCCTGACCTTGGCTGTTGAGTATGTCTATAAGCCTGGATCTACTAAAGGATTATCTGTTGTTCCATATAGGGACGCAATCGGGATTTGTTGATATGTAAATGAAGAGGAGGCAACTATGACACCAAAAAAAAGCATACCGGCGCTAACAGCACTTCTGGTTCTCCTTTCCTTTGTGCTTGCTGCAGCAGGAGAATATGCAAATACCAGGGCATTATCCCAGTTAACTGAAGTTAAGGTATATTATGATGTCAATATTGGCAACCCGGCAAAGCTGACAACTCGCCTTATGCTGATCGATAAAACCTACAAACAGCTGATTGA